>NZ_JAUSWJ010000001.1:2700000-3000000 GCF_030815145.1 Kaistia geumhonensis
GGGCGGCGTCATAGGCCCGGACGATGCGTCCGACCAGCGGATGGCGCACGACATCGACATCGGTGAAGCGGATCTGGACGATGCCCGGCACGTCGCGCAGCAGGTCGACGGCCTCGGCGAGGCCCGAGATCTGGCCGGCCGGCAGATCGACCTGCGAGGGATCGCCGGTGATGATCATGCGCGAGCCCTCGCCGAGGCGGGTCAGGAACATCTTCATCTGCATCGAGGTGGTGTTCTGCGCCTCGTCGAGGATGACCACGGCGTTGGCGAGCGTGCGGCCGCGCATGAAGGCGAGCGGGGCAACCTCGATCATGCCCGAGGTCAGGCCGCGCTCGACCTTCTCGGGCGGCATCATGTCGTAAAGCGCGTCATACAGCGGTCGGAGATAGGGATCGACCTTCTCCTTCATGTCACCCGGCAGGAAGCCGAGCCGCTCGCCGGCCTCGACGGCCGGACGCGACAGGATCAGCCTTGAAACATCGCCGCGCTCGATCAGCGCCGCAGCATACGCGACGGCGAGATAGGTCTTGCCCGTACCTGCCGGACCGATGCCGAAGACCATCTCGGCGCGGTCCATCGCGCGGATATAGGCGTCCTGCGCCGGGTTGCGGGCCATGATCGTGCGGCGACGCGTCGAGATCTGGGCCATCGCGAGACGACCCTTCGGCTCCAGGCTCGGCAGGTTCAGCTGCTCGTCGGTGGCCTCGGCCATGCGCACGGCGCCCTCGACATCGGCCGGGCCGATCTCGTGGCCCTGCTGCAGGCGCAGATAGAGGATGTCGAGCGCAAGGCGAGCCTGCGCACAGGCCTCGGGCCGGCCGCGGATGGTGAGCTGGTTGCCCCGCGCCACCGCCTCGATGCCGAGACGCTTCTCGAGGATCGCGAGGTTCTGGTCGAACTGGCCGAAAAGCTCGCTGGCGAGGCGGTTGTCGTCGAAGCCGATCACCACATGGGCGAGGTCGGAGGCGTGCGACATCTCGGAGACGCGGCCGGCAGGCGGGCCGCCGGGAGTCGTCGAGCGTGCGGTCAAGGGGCAGTCTCCGCGCTATGGGCCATCTGGGCCGGCCATGCGCCGGCGGGCGGGTCGACCAGGGTGCCGACCAGGGTATGCGTGACGAGCGCGTCGATTACGACGCGGCCGATCGTGCCGATCCGCTCGGGCGGCGCCTCGACGGCCACCGGCTGCAGCCAGGGCGAGCGGCCCATCAACTGGCCCGGGCCGCGACCCGGCTTCTCGAAGAGAACATCCATGACGCGGCCGACGGCGGTGCGGTTGAAGGCGTCGGCCTGCGCATCGACGAGCGCCTGGAGGCGGGCGAGGCGCTCCGCCATCACGGCCTCTTCGACGGCGCCGTCCTTCAGCGCGGCTGGCGTTCCCGGGCGGGCGCTGTATTTGAAGGAGAAGGCCGAGCCGTAACCGACCTCCTCAATGAGGCGGAGCGTCGCCTCGAAATCGGCCTCGCTCTCGCCGGGGAAGCCGACGATGAAATCGGAGGACAGCGCGATGTCGGGCCGCGCGGCGCGGATGCGCTCGACGAGGCGGATATAGTCGGCCGCCTTGTGCTTGCGGTTCATGGCCGCGAGGATGCGGTCCGAGCCCGACTGCACCGGGAGATGCAGATAGGGCATCAGCGCCGGCAGGTCGCGATGGGCCGCGATCAGCGCGTCGTCCATGTCGCGCGGATGGCTGGTCGTGTAGCGCAGGCGATCGAGGCCCGGTATCTCGGCGATGCGGAAGAGCAGTTCGCCGAGGCCCCACGCGCGACCGTCCTCGCCGGCGCCGTGCCAGGCATTGACGTTCTGGCCGAGCAGCGTCAGCTCCCGCACGCCCGCATCGGCGAGCCGCCGCGCCTCGTCGAGGATCGCCGCCACGGGGCGCGAAACCTCGGCGCCGCGTGTATAGGGCACGACACAGAAGGTGCAGAACTTGTCGCAGCCTTCCTGGATGGTGAGGAAGGCGGTGACGCCGCGTGAACGCGTCTGGGAGCGCGTCGCCTTGGGCAGGGCGGCGAACTTCTCCTCGATCGCGAACTCGGTCTCGACGGCGCGACGGCCGGACGCGACCTCGCCGAGCAGGCGCGGCAGATGCTGATAGGACTGCGGGCCGACGACGAGATCCACCACCGGCGCGCGCCGGGCAATCTCGGCGCCCTCGGCCTGTGCGACGCAGCCGGTAACGCCGACCGTCACGTTGCGGCCGGATCGCGCCGCCTCCTCCTTCATGACGCGGATGCGCCCGAGCTCGGAATAGACCTTCTCGGCGGCCTTCTCGCGGATATGGCAGGTGTTGAGGAGAACGAGATCGGCCTCGTCCATCCGGTCTGTCGGCGCAAAACCGTCAGCCGCCAGCGCGTCCGTCATCCTCTCGGAATCATAGACGTTCATCTGGCAGCCATAGGTCTTGATATAGACGCGCTTCTTGGTCTCTGGTGCGGCCATTGATCCCGCGATGCTCAGGGGGTGGCGGCATGCCGCGCGGTTTCGAGCCTTCTTCTATCGCTTTTCGCCACGCGTGAGAATAGCGGCGACGCGGCCTTCAGGCAGGCGTTGCAGTGCGGCCACGCGAAGCGCGCACTGCGCGGACCATGCTCCGCACCTCGGTCTCCGCCGCGGCGGTCACCCGCTTTCGGTCGCCGGGAGCTGCCAGCACCACCGGCGTTCCGAACGAAACGACGGCATCGATCGCACCGGTCGAGACCAGCGCGGCGAGATGGGGTGCGAGGTCCATGTCGCCATGCCAGGCGACGTCGCTCATGCGCAGCCGCCCGATCGGAAGGCCCTGCAGCGCGGTATAGGCGATGGCGACCGGCTGCAACGTGATCGCGCCCTCGCCCAGCTCCCTGGCCGCTGCGCCGACCAGCGCCGAGCGGAAGGGCAGCACCTGAACGCCGTCGCCCGTCGTTCCCTCCGCGAACAGCACCAGCGCCTCGCCGCCCGCAAGCCGCGCGGCGATCGCCGCGCCGTCCCCCGCCGTCGCCGAGCGGCGGGTGCGATCGATGAAGACACTGCGCTGCAGGCGCGCGAGATGTCGCACGACAGGCCACCCGGCGACTTCCTGCTTGGCGATGAAGGAGACGGGCATCACGCTGCCGAGCGTGACGATGTCGAGCCAGGATACGTGGTTGGCGACGAGGAGCAGCGGGCGTGCAGTCGTCGGCACCCCCTCGACCCGCACCTTCATGCCGAGCATGAAGCGGGCGACGCGCTGCCAGAGCATGGGCAGAAGCCCGGCATGTCGGGGCGCGAATCGCATCGCGAGGAGCTGGAGCGGCAGGAACAGCAGCGTCACCGCCGCCAGCACGACGACGAGCAGGACGAGGCGGAGGCTCACCCCTTGCCCTTGTCGCGGGCGTCGATCGGCACGGCGTACAGCTCCAGCCGATGGTCGACGAGCCGATAGCCGAGGCGCTTGGCGATTACCTCCTGCAGAGCCTCGATCTCCTCGCTGCGGAACTCGATGACGGCTCCGGAGCGCAGATCGATGAGGTGGTCGTGATGCTCGTCCGAAACCGTCTCGTACCGGCTGCGACCGTCGCGGAAATCGTGGCGCTCGATGATGCCGGCATCCTCGAACAGCTTCACCGTGCGATAGACGGTCGAGATCGAGATGCGCGGATCGATGGCCGAGGCGCGCCGATAGACCTCCTCGACATCGGGATGGTCGGTGGCCGCGTCCAGCACGCGCGCGATCGTACGGCGCTGGTCGGTCATGCGCATGCCCTTCGCCGCGCAGGCCGCCTCGAGCGTCTGGTTTACTTCCGCCGCTGGCTCTTCCATTCCGTGACCCCCGACGCCCGGCCCTTTTCTGGCGTTAGCGAAGTTGCAACCGCATGACAAGCGCGGTCGCGCCGCCGGCGCCGTCGGCATAATAGCCCTTGCGGCGGCCGACTTCCTTGAAGCCGAGCCGTCGATAGAGGGCGAGCGCGGGGTCGTTGACCTCGCTGACCTCGAGGAAGACGCTTTCCACCGCGTCGGCGTAGAGACGGCGCAGCGCCTCCTCCATGAGGCGCCGGCCATAGCCGCGGCCGCGCCGTGCCTCGCCGACCGCGACGGTCAGGACTTCCGCCTCGCCGGCGACGACGCGCAGCATGACGAAGCCGACCACGGTGCGCGTCCCGAAGACCGATTCGCGGCGCAGCAGGAGCGTGCGCACCGTCTTCTCCGCGATCAGCCGCTCGAATTCGTCGAGGCTCCAGCCGCGGCGGAACCCCTCGGCATGGATGGTCACCATGGCCTCAAGATCGGTCTCGCTCTGCGGCTCGTCATAGGCGAGGCGGGGCTGCGGCAGGAAGGGGTGCATGAAATCGATCATCGGCGGGCGATCCTGGCCCCGGCCTGCGGCGCGGCGTCGGGCGGCTTCACATAGAGCGGCTTCGGCGGCCAGAGGTCCGGATCGAGCCGGGCGCCGAGATCGAGCAGCGTATCGATCGAGGGCGCGGAGTCGCGGTGAACGGGCTCGACGCCCTCCCCGAGCAGCGTGGCGCCGGCACCAGCGACAGCGAAGCCACCGGCCGCAGCTTCGGCGACGAAATCGGCGGCGCTGCGGGCCGAGGGCGGGCAAAGCGCAGTGCAATCGGCGTCGAACGCCTGGCCATAGAGTTCGTCGCCGCGGGCCGGCAGCAGCGCCAGCACCGGCCGCGGCGTTTCCATCAGGGCAAGGGCATGCACGGCATGGATCATCAGGGTCGGCACGCCGACCACCGGGATCCGCCTGACAAGGGCGAGGCCGCGCGCCGCGGCGATGCCGACCCGCAGGCCCGTGAACGAGCCGGGTCCAACGGTGACGGCGATCCGCTCCAGCGCAGCGGGCGGTACCGCCGCCTCGGCGAGGAGCCCGGCGATCGCATCCATGAGGATCTCGGCATGGCCGCGTCCGATCGTGGCAACCCGCGTCCATCGCCGATCGCCGGCGACGAGGCCGACCGAGGCGTTCTCCAGCGCGGTGTCGATGGCGAGCAGGATCATCGGGCCGGAATAATGCGCCGCCGCCGCCCTGTCGAGGGCAGAGCCCGCATGCCGGCGCGGCAGCGAGCTGGCTTGCGCGCCGGCCGCGCTTCTCTATGACAGGAAGCTTCGGAGAGCGCTGACGGGTCATGAACGACGACCGGATTTCGAGATCGGCCACCTTGATGCAGGTCGCGGAACGCGCCGGCGTCTCGACGGCGACGGTCGCGCGCGTGCTGAAGGCGAAGGGCTATGTCTCGGACGAGGCGCGGGCCCGCGTCGAGGCGGCGGTGAAGGCGATCGGCTACCGGCCAAACGCGATGGCCCGCGGCCTTCGGCAGCGGCGCAGCTTCACGATCGGCCACATGCTGGACGCGATCATCGTCAATCCGTTCTTCGTCAATGTCGCGCACTGGGCCGAGGAAGAAGCGCTCGAGCACGGCTACAAGACCTTTCTTTTCAATCACAACGGCGACGGCGAGCGCGAGCGGATCGGCATCGAGCGCTTCATCGAGCGGCGGGTCGACGCGGTGCTGTTCACCAATGCCATCGCGACCGAGAACGTGCGCCTGCTCGCCGCCGCCGGCATCCCGGCCTTGCAGCTGGAGCGCTCGAAGACGCCGGCCGCGCCGGCGATCCGCGTCGACAACAGGGTCGGCGCCCTCGAGGCGATGCGCCATCTCGTCGAGCAGGGCCATCGGCGGATCGCCTTTGTCGGCGGCGATCCAGACCTGATCGGGCGCGGCGCGACCGCCGGGCCGACGGTCGAGGAGGACCGGCTGGAGGCCTATCGCAGCGGCCTCGCGGCGGCCGGGCTGTCGCCCGATCCGGCGCTGATGCGGCTCGGCCGCTATTACAGCCTCGAGGCCGGCGGCACGAGCTCGGAAGGGTACCGCCACGCCAAGTCCTTGCTGGGACTGGAAAAACGGCCGACTGCTATCTTCGCCACCTGCGACATCCTCGCGGCCGGAGCGCTGCAGGCGGTCTACGAGGCGGGCCTCAGGGTGCCGGACGACATCTCGGTGATCGGCTTCGACGACACGATCGCGGCCAATCTCACGCCGCAGCTCACCACCGTCGCGCAGCCGATGGAGGATCTCGGCCGCATCGGCTTCCGCGCCGTGCTGGCGGCGATCGAGAGCGGGGAATTCCCCGAACTTCCCGTGCTGCCGAGCCGGCTTGTGCTGCGCCGGTCCACCGCCTCCATCGCGCGCTGACCCTCGTCGATACCCGTTTCAGTCGTCGTTGACCGAATGCGTTTCGCAATGTACAAAATTCAATATGTCATCGATGACATACGGTGTTGATTCAACATTCGACACCCAATCCAGCCTGCGAAAAGACAGGCGCCGTCAGGAAACGCCACCGCCGCGCCATCGCGGCCAACCGAACCCATTCGGAGGGACACCCATGCGCATCAAGGCGCTCCTCGCCGCCACGGCACTCGCCGCCGGCCTCGCCGCTTCGCCGGCCCTGGCCGAGACCAATGTCACGTTCTGGCAGTTCTCCACCCGCGATGCCGACATCGCCGCCTGGAACGACGCGATCGCGGCGTTCGAGAAGGCGAACCCGGACATCAAGGTCAATATGGAGATCGTGCCCTGGTCGGAGCAGCAGCAGCGCCTCGTCAGCGCGCTCTCGGCCGGCGGCCTGCCGGACGTCTCGATGCTCGGCAACAATGTCGTGGCGCAGTTCCAGGCGGCCGGCGCGCTCGCCCCGCTGGACGACTACATCGCCGCCTATGACAAGGAGACCGGCGACGACTTCGCCGCCAATGTCTGGCCGGGCGACAAGGGCTATTACAACCTGGCCGGCAAATGGTGGGCCTCGCCGGTGAATGTCGAGACCCGCGCGCTCTACTATCGCAAGGACCTGTTCAAGGCCGCCGGGCTCGATCCCGACAAGCCGCCGCAGACCTGGGAGGAGTTCGCCGCCGACGCGAAGAAGCTCACCAGGGACGGCGTCTATGGCGCGGGCCTCTCGATGAGCCTCGACTATTTCACCGTCCAGAACTTCATGAGCGCCTATCTCGGCTATGGCGCGCGCATGTTGAACGACGACGGCAAGTGCGGCTTCGACACGCCCGAATTCAAGCAGGCGCTCGACGTCTATGTCGGCGTCTACAAGGACAAGGCGACCCATCCCGACGCGCCGACCATGAACGGCGACACCTTCCGCAAGGGCTTCCGCGACGGCAAGTTCGCGATGATCCTGTCGGACCCCGGCCTCTACAAGGACCTGCAGAACGACAAGGCTCCCTTCCTCGACGATGTCGGGATCGCTTTCGTGCCGGCCGGCGCCAAGAACCGCTCCGGCTTCCTCGGCGGCTGGCCGCTGGTGCTGTGGGATGCGTCGGAGAACAAGGAAGCCGCCGCCAAGTGGATCCTGTTCGCGACCCATGGCGAGGCGCTGAAGAACCTCGCGACGAAGGGCGGCTTCATCCCCGGCAATGTCGCGCTCGCCAAGCAGGTCCCGTGGACCGAGTTCCCCTATCCGGTCTTCGTCGAGCAGCTTCAGGACGCCAAGGCCTACCAGTATCCGAGCGAAGCCATCCCGCAGATGGGCCAGCTCGAGGTCGACACGATCCAGAAGGCCGTGCAAGCGGTGGCGCTTGGGCAGAAGTCGACCGACGAGGCGACGGCCGAGCTCTGCACCGCGATCAACGACGTGCTCGCCCGCTGACCGGCGCGGCCTGATGGCGATGACGCTCCAGACGACGAGACGGCCGGCCACGGCGCGCCCCCGGCGCCGGCAGATCCTGCCCGACCGCCTCCTCCCTTACGGCATGATCGGGCCGGCCGTCTTCGTCGCCTTCGCCATCGCCATCATTCCGCTCTGCTACGCACTCTGGCTGTCGCTGCAGGACTGGTACATGCTGCGGCGGCCGACCCCGGTCTGGGGCGGGCTCGTCAATTACCGCACGCTCCTCTCCGATACCGCGCTGTGGGCCTCCTTCGGTCGCACCTGGATCTGGACGATCGGCACCGTGGTGGTCGAAGTGGCGCTGGCGCTGCCGATCGCCCTTCTCCTCAACCGCGAGAGCGCGGTGGCGCGCACCGCGTCGGCGGTGATCCTGCTTCCCTGGGTGACGCCCTTCATCGTGCTCGGCTTCGGCTGGCGCTTCCTGCTCGATTCCGGCGTCGGGCCGATCCATGCGCTGCTGCATGCCCTCGGGCTGGCCGGCGACTCCTCGATCCTCAACGATCCCGTCGGCGCCTTCGCCATGATCATCTTCATCTCGGGCTGGAAGGGGACGCCGTTCCTGGTGATCGCCATCCTCGCCGCGCTGAAGTCGATCCCGGACGAGCTCTACGAGGCGGCCGAAGTCGACGGCGCCGGCCCCGTGCAGCGCTTCGTCCATGTGACGCTGCCGGAAATCTGGAACACGATCGTCACCGTCGGCCTCGTGCTCGGCATCCTCGCCTTCTATTCCTTCGACCTGCCCTGGATCATGACCAAGGGCGGCCCGCAGGACGCGACGACGCTTGTCGGCATCGCGATGTACAAGGCCGTCTTCCTCGATCTCCGCCCGGCCTATGCGGCGGCGATCTCGGTCGTGATGCTGGTGCTGCTGTTCATCGCCTCGCTGATCACGCTGAGACTGAGGAGGAGGCACTGATGCGCCATCGCTCCCCGACGCGCGAGCTGGCGCTCGATGCCACCACCATCGTCGTCATCTTCCTGCTGCTGGTGCCGATCCTCTGGGTGTTCGTCGCCTCGGTGCGGCCGGAGACCGACATCACCGGCGGCGGGCTGATCCCGACGCGCTTCACCTTCGAGCACTACGCCGCCATCCTCGCCAAGAAGCCGTTCCTGATCGCGCTCAAGAACAGCCTCATCGTCGGCCTAGCGGTCGCCGTCGTCACCACCGCGCTCGCCATGCCGGCGGCCTATGCGCTGTCGCGCTTCTCCTTCGGCGGCCGGAACTTCTTCGCACTGCTGATCCTCGGCACGCAGATGCTGCCGAGCCTCGCGGTGCTGGTGCCGCTGGTCGTCATCATCCGCCAGATCGGCCTCACCAACACGCTGACGGCGCTGATCTTCACGCATCTGGCGCTCGGCATGCCGATCGCGGTGTGGATGCTGAAGGGCTATATCGACGCGATCCCGAAGGAGCTGGAGGAAGCGGCGCTCATCGACGGCTGCGGCCGGCTCGGCGCGATGTGGCGCATCGTCGTGCCGCTGATCCGCCCGGCGATCATCGCCGTCGGCACCTTCGCCTTCGTCCTCTCCTGGGGCGAATATCTGATGGCGCTGGCGCTCATCTCGAAATCGGACGTCAAGACGCTGCCGCTCGCGCTGCAGGGCCTGTTCGATCCCTATTCCTTCTCCTGGGGTCAGGTCATGGCCGGCGGCACGATCATCGCCCTGCCCGCCATCCTGCTCTTCCTCATCTTCCGCAGGCAACTCGTCGGCGGGCTGCTCGCCGGCGGCGTGAAAGGATAGTTCATGAGCGCCAATCCCCGCTCGACCCGCTCGCTCTATTTCACGGGTCCGCGCGACCTCGAGATCCGCGAGGAGCCGCTGCGCGAGCCCGGGCCGGACGAGATCGTGCTCGCCGCGATCGTCTCGGGCATCTCGGCCGGCACCGAACTCAACGTCTTCCGCGGCCTCGCCCCGCAATGGCGCCAGCACATGGACCCGGAGACCCGGCTTTTCCTCGACGGCGGCTCGGACTGGACGTGGCCGGCGCGCTACGGCTACGCCATGGTCGGCCGCGTGGAGCGGATCGGCGCCGCGGTGACCGACCGCAGGGAGGGCGAGATCGTTTTCGCCTATGCCCCGCACGGCGCCCATGCCGTCATGCCGGCGCGGGCCGTGGTGCCGCTCGGCGACCTTGCCGACCCTGAGACCGGCATCTTCTTCGCCAATCTCAACACCGCCTATAACGGTGTGCTCGACGCGCATATCCCGCTCGGTGCCGATGTCGTCGTCAGCGGGCTGGGCGTGATCGGCCAGATGGTCGTGCGCTTCCTGAAGCGGAACGGCGCCCGCACCATCATCGGCGTCGACGGCATCGACCTTCGCCGCGACCTCGCGAAAGCGGGCGGCGCCGACCATGTGCTGGTGCCCGGCGCCGACAAGGTGGCCGAGACGGTGCGCACGCTCACCGGCGGCCGCGGCGCCGATGTCGTCGTCGAGGTCTCGGGCGCCGCGCCGGCCCTCAACGAAGCGATCCGCACCGCCGGCTACAACGGCACCGTCGTCGCCATGTCCTGGTATGGCGGCACCTTCGAGAGCCTGTCGCTCTCCGGCGAATTCCACCACAACCGGCCGCGGATCATCTCCTCGCAGGTCGGCAACGTGAATCCGTTCCTCGGTCCGCTCTGGTCGACGGGCCGGCGCGGTGCCATCGTGCGCGAGTTCATGGACGCCTATGCCGGCGACCTCAAAGGCTTCGTCACCCACCGCGTGCCGCTCGCCGACGCCGCGCGCGGCTACCGCCTGCTCGACCAGGGCTCGCCTGAGGTCATGCAGGTCCTGATCGACTACCGACTCTGATCCGCCCGGAGCACTCAATCATGCGTTATTCCGCCTGTCTCGAATGGCTGTTCGCCGCCGAGGCGCCCGATTTCGCCGACCGCATCCGCCATGCGAAGAAGGCCGGGCTCGACGGTGTCGAGTTCTGGCTGTGGCGGGGCAAGGATCTCGGCGCGATCCGCGCCGCTCTGGACGAGACCGGCCTTCCGGTCACCGGCTTCTGCGCCGAGCCCATGGTTCCGCTGACCGATCCGGCGAAGCATGCCGAATTCCTCGAAGGGCTGAAGCCGTCGATCGAGGCGGCGCACCGTCTCGGCGCGCCGGTGCTCATCGTGCAGGCCGGCGCCGATCTTCCCGGCCGCAGCCGCGCCGAGCAGCGCGCCGCGCTGACCGAATGCCTCGGCAAGGCGGCGGATGTCCTGGCCGGCTCGGGCGTCGTGCTCGCCGTCGAGCCGCTCAACACGCTGGTCGACCATGTCGGCTATTTCCTGCCCTCGACGACCGAGGGGCTCGACATCATCGACGAGGTCGGGCGGCCGGAAATCCGCATCCTCTACGACATCTACCATTCGGCGGTGATGGGCGAGGCGATCGAGGACGTGCTCGCCGGCCGGCTCGACCGCGTCGCGCATGTCCATCTCGCCGACACGCCCGGCCGCCACGAGCCCGGCACCGGCAGCCTCGACTGGCGCTCGCGCGTCGCCTGGCTGGAAGCCAACGGCTATCGCGGCATGGTCGGGCTCGAATACAAGCCGACCAAGGATACGGCAGAAAGCCTCGCGGCGGTGTTGAAGGCCGCGTGAGCGGCTGAGGCCCTGGAGGCCTTGGGAGGCCCGCGCGGGCTGCCTTGCGCAGGGGCCCTCTCGCTCTCTCCCCCGCAGCGCGGGAGAGAGGGCTGGGCATCGCGCATTACCGGTGTCGCGCGAACGGCCCGTGGGCGTCAAATCCGCTCTCCCGCGGAGCGGTGCCGGGGAGGGGGTTGTTCGGCGCAGCCGCTGCTACCCGATCGCTTCGCGCAGCGTCTTAAGCGCCACGCGGTGGCCTTCGCGGCGGGCTTCGAGGTCCTTTTTCGGCCAGCCGAAATCGGAATCCTCGTGCTCGAGCGCGATGACGCCGTCGAAGCCGTCGGCGCGCGCGGCGGCAATGAAGGCCTTCCAGTCGAGCAGGCCCCGGCCGGGAAGGACATAGCGGTACCAGGGATTGCCGTGCTTCTCGATGATCTCGCGATTGAGCACCGTATCCTTGCCGTGCAGGATCGCGATGCGGCTCGCGAATTCGCGCCGGGCCGCCATCGGGTCGATGTCCTGCCAGATGAGATGCGAGGGGTCGAATTCGAGGCCGAGGCGCGGATCGGGGACGAGGGCGAACAGCTTGCGCCAGCCGACCGGATTCACGGCGATGAACTTCTTGTCCGGTCCCGGCCAGTTCTCCATCACGATCCTGATCGGCGAGTCGCTGGTTTCCGCGAGCACCTCCTTCGCGAAGGCGGCAAAACCGGCATAGTTCTCGTCCTCGCCGACCGCCGGGTCGTAGCCCGGAAAGAGGACGAAGACCGGTACGTTCGCATCGGCGGCGGCGCGGACGAACGCCTTCGTCAAAGCGTGAAGCTCGGCGCGCGCCTTCGGATCGGGGTCGAGCTGGTTGCCGAAGAAGGTGACCGAGGAGACCGTCAGACCCTTCGCCCGCGCGCGCCCGACGATCGGCGCCAGATCGGCCGGGGTCGGAATATGGCTGCGCACATCGATCTCGATGGCGTCGAAGCCCGCTTCCGCCGCGAAATCGATCACCTCGTCGATCGGGCGATCGCCGAGGGTCGAGGTATAGAATCCGACTTTCATGCTCTTCCACCCTTGTTCGCCGTCCGCGAGCCGGCGGCCGGCACGGTCATCCTCTCCGGAGCCCCACCCGAGAGATAACGCTTGCGGCCGGTGCGGCGCCAGAGGCGAGCCCGGGCGAGCGTCACTCCCGGTCGGCGGACCGCTCGGAGTGACGTCCGATAAGGGAAAGGCTGATGATCACGACCAGCGCGACGACGGTTGCCATCACGGCGATGCCGATGATGCCGAGTCCGCAGGCGACGCCGATGGCGCCGGCAAGCCACATGGCGGCGCCGGTCGTGATGCCCTGGACGCGGCCGCGGCTCTGGATGATGGCGCCGGCGGCGAGGAAGGCGACGCCGGATGTCACCGCCTCGATGATACGGACCGGATCGACGACGACATGCTCCATGCCGAGCGTGTCGGAATGGAGGATCTCAAGCATCACCACGGTGAACAGCGCCGAGGCGAGCGCCGTCAGCGTGTGCGTCCTGAGCCCGGCGGGGCGCGAGCGCCATTCGCGCTCCGCGCCGATCACCGCCCCGAGGATAGAGGCGGCCACCAGGCGGAGCGCGATATGAGACTTCGGCAGATGCGTATCGAGGAAAGCCGCATCGAGAAGTTCGAGCATGATGGCCGGAGGGCCTTACTGGACCGCGCGCTCGACGGCGTTGCCGGTCTGCTTCACGTCGGTCGCGACGCCGGTGACGGTGTTGGCGCAGCCGGCCAGGGTGGCGACGGCGACGAGGACGAGGGCAGTGGCGGCGGAACGGAAGGTCATGGCGTGTCTCCAGCGGTTGAGCCGGGAAACCAATGCCGCCGCCCCGCCTAAGTTCCGCCCGGTTTCACTCCCGCACGAGGAGACGGCGGAACGGCAGTTCCGGCCCGAGCGGCATGATCCGGTTCGGGTTCAGCGCCTTGATCGACCAGTAGCCGCGCTTGATGTGGTCGATGCTGACCGTATCGGCGACGCCGGGGATCTCGAGGATGCGCTCCAGATAGGCGGAGAGGCGCGGATAGTCGGAGAGGCGCCTCAGATTGCACTTGAAGACGCCGTGATAGGCGGCGTCGAAGCGGACGAGCGTCACGAAGGCGCGGATATCCGTCTCGGTGAAGCGCTCGCCGACCAGGAAACGGCGCCCCTCCATGCGGGCCTCCAGCTCGTCCAGCATCGCGAAGACGTCGCGGAACGCCTCGTCATAGGCGAGCTGTGTCGTCGCGAAGCCGGCACGGTAGACGCCGTTGTTGAGCCGCGGATAGATCCGCTCGTTGAGGGCGTCGATCTCGCCGCGCAGCGGCTCGGGATAGAGGTCGACGCTCTCGTCGGCGAGCGCCCCGAAGCCCGAATTCAGCATCCGGACGATATCGGCCGATTCGTTGTTGACGATGGTGCCGCGCTCTGTGTCCCAGAGCACGGGGACGGTGGCGCGGCCGGTGAAATCCGGCGCCGCGCGGGTGTAGAGCTCGTGGATGTGGCGGGCGCCCATCACCGGGTCGGGCCGCGACACCGCATCGTCGCCGAAGCGCCAGCCCTCGTCGGCGATGACCGGCTCGACGATCGTGACCGGGATCGCGTCTTCGAGCTTCTTCACCGCGCGGGCGATCAGCGTGCGCGAGGCCCAGGGGCAGATGAGCGCCACATAGAGCCGGTAGCGGCCCGCCTCGGCGCGAAAGCCGCCCTCGCCGGTCGGGCCGGGGCTGCCATCGGGCGTGACGAAGCTGCGGAAGGACGAGACCTGGCGCACGAAGCCGCCCTTCGCGTCCTTGGCCTGGACCGGATCCCATTCCGCCGACCATTTTCCGTTGACGAGCATGGCTGATCCCGTTTCGACATCGTTGACGATGCGGCGAAGCTAGCCGCCGGCATCCTCGCTGGAAATGCGCGCGCCGTCGAACGCAGCGTGCACCGATGCTGCGTCCATTCGGGTGCTTTACAGCCCCGCCGCGCCCTTCTAGGTCTCCTCGATCCCCCGACCAGCGAGGCTTCCGATGGCTCCCCCCGCCGCGCCGCTTCCAGGCGATCTTCTCATCGATGCGGCGGACGAGATCGCCATCCGCCAGGACCTGACGCTGACCGCGCTCGGCAAGCGCCCGGCCGACCGCATCCTCACGGTCGGCCGCCTGCTCGACGTCCATTCGCGGCAGTGGCGCGAGGACCAGGAGATCGTCGTCAAGGGCCGGCGCATCGCCTATGTCGGGCCTGCCGGCTCGTGGCAGGGCGAGGCGGGCGAGCGGCTCGCCGAGCCGTCGCTTTCGGCCGTCCCCGGCTTCGGCGAGGCGCACAAGCATATCGAGAGCTCGCATCTGACGCCCGAATACGAGACCGCTCTCGTGATGCCGCATGGCGTGACATGGGTCTGCGAGGCGAGCCACGAATTCTCCAACGTCAACGGCCCGCGCAATCTCGAATTCTGGCTGACCGCCCGGCGCATGGGCTCGCCGATGAAGATCTTCCCGCTGCCGGGCTCGGCCGTGCCGCCGACCGCCTATGAATGGGGCGGCGGCCATTTCGGCTATGACGAGCAGAAGGGCTTCCTCGCCGAGAGCCTGATGGTGGCCGGTCTCGACGAGGTGATGGACTGGCCGGCGGTGTGGAACCCCGAGAACCCGTCCTACGACCGGCTCTGGGGGATGATCCGCGCCACCTTCGAGAAGCGCGGCGTCGTCGAGGGACATGCGGCGGGCCTGCGCGATCTCGCCACCATCAACGCCTTCGCCGCGGCCGGCATGGCCTCCGACCACGAGGCCTGGTTCGTCGAGGAGGTCTGGGAGAAGCTCTCGCACGGGCTTTTCGTCGAGCTGCGCCCGCATTCGCTGCCCGACATCATCAAGGGCCTGATCGCCAAGGGCCTTTCCGACTGGTCGCAGATCGCCTTCGTCACCGACGACCGCAGCGCGACCGATACGCTGAAGATCGGCGCCACCGACCACAATGTGCGCCTCGCGATCGAGAACGGCCTCGCGCCCGAGATCGCGATCCAGTGCGTGACGCTCAATCCGGCCCGGCACATGCGGCTGACGCCCTGGGTCGGCTCGATCGCGCCCGGCCGTTTCGCCGATATCGTGCTGCTGGAGGACGTGCCGTCGCTCAAGATCGCCAAGGTGATCGCGGACGGAACGATCGCCGCGGAGGGCGGCAGCTATGTCGGCGCCCTGCCCAGGATCGACTGGCCGGACTGGGCGACGAAGACCGTGACGCTGGGCCGGCAGCTGATGGCCGAGGATTTCCGGATCGCGGCGCCCTCCGACGCGCCGGTCGCCAAGGCGGCGCTGCTGCGGCCCTTCCACTGGCACGACGACTTCATCACCATGGAGCTGCCGGTCGAAGACGGCGCGGTGCAGCGCGACGCAAGCCGCAACGTCACGAAATTCGCCATCGTCGACCGTTTCTCGGGCGAGGCGAAGGTGTCGAAGATGTTCTGGCTCGGCACCGGGCCGCGCGACGCGGAGACCGCGCTCGGCGCGACGCTCGGCCACGACAAGCACAATATCTGGGTGGTCGGCTCGTCGGACGCGGCGATGGCGCTCGTCGCCAATGCGCTCGCCGAGCAGCAGGGCGGCTGGGCGCTCGCCAGCGGCGGCGAGATCGTCGCGCGGGTCGGCTACGAGGTCGGCGGTCTGATGACGGCGCGGCCGGCCGAGGTGCTCGATGCCGAGATGCAGGCGCTCTATGCCGAGGGTGCGAAGATCGACTGGATGTACGAGCCGACCTTCTCGCCGCGCTGGTGGCCGGGCTTCCCGGAGCGGCTCTCCTTCGCGACGCTGACCTGCGCGCCCTGGCGATGGGTGCTGGTGGCGCCGTCGCCCCTCGCGCCGGACGGCTTCGTCAATGTCGCGACCGGGGCGACGCATCCGATTGTGTGGTGATCCGCACACAAAAGCCTCGCTGTTGTGCACAATCGATATACCGGCGCACGCATTTCGGGCTGGCCAAAATCCGGGCATCGACTAGACCATTGTCGGATCGGCTTCAGGAAAAGCGGGGACGACGATGTTCGACAGACTGAAGAAGGGCCTTCGGATCGCGGTCGCGGCCTTGCCGCTGGTGGCGGGCGGCGTCGTGGCCGCGGAGGCGGACGGCCTCAAGGTCGCGATGGTGCTGCCCGGCCCGATCAGCGACAACGACTGGAACTCGGTCGGCTATAACGGCCTCCAGGCCGCCGCCAAGGAGCTCGGCATCGAGGTCGCCTATTCGGAGAACGTCTCCGACGCCGACGCGGAGCGCATCCTGCGCGACTACGCCTCGCGCGGCTATGGACTCGTCTTCGCCCACTCCTTCTCGTTCGGCGACGCGGCGCTCAACGTCGCCGAGGACTTCCCGGACACGGTCTTCATGGCCGGCACCGCCAAGGAACTGGCGCCCAATCTCGGCACCTATTCCAACCCCGACTACCAGGGTGCCTATCTCGCCGGCATGCTCGGCGCCGGCGCCTCGAAGACCAAGACGATCGGCTGGGTCGGCGGCATGCCCGCGCCGAACATGCTCGCCAATCTCCATGCCTATGAAGCCGGCGCCAAGGAGATGGTGCCCGACGCCAAGGTACTGCACACCTTCATCGGCTCGTGGTTCGATCCGCCCAAGGCCAAGGAAGCCGCGATCGCGCAGGTGGAGCAGGGGGCCGACGTACTCTCGGCGCAGGGCGTCGGCGTCATCGACGCGGCCATCGCCAAGAACGTCTTCGCGCTCGGCGCCATGACCGACCAGAACCATCTCGGCCCCAAGGTCGTGCTGACCTCGGTGACCTGGGATCTCGGCCCGCTGGTGACGGCCGTCGCCAAGGCGGTGCAGGACAAGACCTGGAAGAGCGAGAACTGGTCCTACGGCATCGCGGAAGGCTCGGTGAAGCTCGCCGATTTCCACGGCCTCGACGCCGGCGTGCCGCCGGAAGTGCTGAAGGCCGTGCAGGCGAAGTTCGAGGCAATCAAGTCCGGCGCCTTCACCGTCCCGCTCGACACGTCGAACGTCGAGTAGAGTCAGCGCTCGACAGACCTAGTTGCGTCATGGCCGGGCTTGTCCCGGCCATCCACGTCTTCCCGTCGCGACCGCGAGCGGCAAGCAAGTCGTGGATGCCCGGGACAAGCCCGGGCATGACGGCGGAGACAGATCGCGATCCTATGCAGAGTTCTGCGCCTGCCCTTCTTTCCATGCGCGGCATCCGCGTCGCCTTCGGGCCGGTCGTCGCCAATGACGACGTCGATCTTTGCGTGGCGGCGGGCGAGATCCATGCGCTGCTCGGCGAGAACGGGGCGGGGAAATCGACGCTGATGCGCGTGCTGGCCGGGCTGATCGCGCCCGCGGCGGGCGAGGTCCGCATCGACGGCACGGTCGAGCCGCTCGGCTCGCCGCATGAGGCGATGCGGCTCGGCATCGGCATGGTGCACCAGCATTTCATGCTCGTGCCGACGCTGACCGTGGCGGAGAATGTCTGCCTCGGCCTGCCGTCCACCGGCCGCTTCCTGCCCGATCTCAAGGCGGCGGGCAGGCGCATCCGCGACCTCGCCGCCAGTCATTCGCTCGACATCGACCCCGATGCGCGGATCGCCGATCTCTCCGTCGCCGGCCGGCAGCGGGTCGAGATCCTGAAGGCGCTGTTCCGCGGCGCCCGCATCCTCATCCTCGATGAACCGACGGCGGTGCTGACGCCGCAGGAGACCGAGGGGCTCTTCCGCATCCTCCGCGCGCTGGCGGCCGCCGGCACGGCGATCATCTTCATCAGCCACAAGCTGAACGAGGTCATGGCGCTGACCGAAACGATCACGGTGCTGCGGCAGGGCCGGGTCGCCGCGACGCTTCGCACCGCCGACACCGACGCGCGCGCCCTTGCCAGGCAGATGGTCGGGGCCGATGTGCGCCTGCCGACGCTGGACGACGAACGGGCCGCCGCGCCTTCCCATCCCCCCTCTTCCCTTGGAAGAAGCGAAGCCGGGCCGATCCTCACGGTCGCCGGCCTCGTCTGCCGCGACGCGGACGGGGTGGCGCGCGTCGACGGCGCCAGCCTCGATGTCGGGGCCGGCGAGATTGTCGGGCTCGCGGGCGTCGACGGCAACGGCCAGCAGGAGCTGGCCGAGGCGATCGTCGGGCTGCGCGCGGCCGATGCCGGGCGGATCACAATCGCCGGAGAGGACGTGACCGGGGCCGCCGTGGCGCGGCGCATCACGCTCGGCCTCGCGCATATTCCCGAAGACCGCCACCACACGGCGCTGGTCGAGCCGCTTCCGATCCGCGACAACATCGCGCTGGAGCAGATCGGCGAGGCGCCGCTCTCGCGCAGGGGCTGGATCGACCGCCGGGCCATGGCGCGGCTCGCCGCCGACGTCATGGCGGGTTTCGACATCCGCGCCTCGGGCCCGGGCCAGACGGCCGGGACGCTCTCCGGCGGCAATCAGCAGAAGATCGTGCTCGGCCGTGCGCTGAGCCGCGATCCCCGGCTCGTCGTCGCGGTGCAGCCGGCGCGCGGCCTCGATGTCGGCGCCACGGCCTTCGTGCATCGCCAGCTGCTGGCGCGGCGGGCGGCGGGCGCCGGCATCCTGCTGGTCTCGACCGAGCTCGACGAGATCCTCGCCCTCTCCGACCGGATCCTGGTCGTCTTCAAGGGCCGCGTGGTCGGCGCCATGGCCCGCCGCGACATCTCGGTCGAGCGGCTCGGGCTGATGATGGCGGGAAAGGCGGCATGATGGGCGGCGTGACGGACGGCATGAGCGCGGTCCTCGCCCGCCTGCCGGCGGGCCTCGCCGGCAGCGTCGCCGCGGTGCTGGCCGCCTTCCTGGTCGGGGCGGCCCTCATCGCGGCCGTCGGCGTCAGCCCCGTCACCGCCTATGCCGCGCTGTTCGAGGCGGCGCTCGGCAGCGCCAACGGTCTCGCCGAAACGCTGGTGCGCACGGTGCCGCTCGCGCTGTGCGGGCTCGGCATCGCGCTGGCCTTCCGCGCCGGCGTGTTCAATGTCGGCGCCGAGGGACAGCTCTTCGTCGGCGGCGCGGCGGCCGGCGCGGTCGGCGTCGCCGGTGCCGGCCTGCCCTCGCTTCTGCTGCTGCCCGCCATGGCCCTGGCGGCGATGATCGCGGGCGCCGCCTGGTCGGGCATCGCCGCCGTGCTGAAGCTGCGCTTCCGCGCCGACGAGCTGATCACCACGATCATGCTCAACTATGTCGCCATCCACTTCGTCTCCTTCCTGCTGCACGGCCCGCTCAAGGACCCGAACGGCGCCCTCGCGCAGACGGCCCGGCTGACGAGCGACGGGCGGCTGCCGGTGCTGCTTGGCGGGACGAGGCTGCATGCCGGCATCCTCATCGTGCTCGTCGCGGCGATCCTCGCGCATCTCTTCCTGTGGCGGCGCACCGAAGGGTTCCGCCTGCGCGTCGTCGGCCTCAACCAGCGCGCGGCCCTCAATGCCGGCATGAATGTGCGCCGGGCGATTCTGATCGGCTTCCTCGCCTGCGGCGCGCTGGCCGGGCTCGCCGGTTTCGCCGAGGTCGCCGGCGTGCAGCGCCGGATGATCGAGAACCTCTCGCCCGGCTACGGCTATACGGCGATCATCGTCGCGCTGCTCGGCCAGACGAGCCCGTTCGGCGTCGTCGCCGCCGCCTTCCTGTTCGCCGCGCTGCAGATCGGCGCGACGACGATGGAATCGGCGGCCGGCGTTCCCTCGACGCTCACCACCGTCATCCAGGGCCTCGTCGTGCTCTTTCTCATCGGGCGCGACGCGATCCCGCTGATCGGCGATGCGTTCGCGCGGCTGCGACGGAAGAGGGCCTGACATGCTGGCTGCCCTCACCGATCCGGCCTTTGCCGGGTTCCTCTCCGCGACGATGCGACTCGCCGTGCCGATCCTGCTCGCCGCGCTCGGCGGGCTCTATGCCGAGCGCTCGGGCGTGCTCAATATCGGCCTCGAAGGGGCGATGCTCACCGGCGCCTTTGTCGGCTTCGTCACCGCCTATGCGACGGGCAGCATCGCGGTCGCGGTGCCGGCCGCCATCGCGGCGGGCGGGATGTTCGGCATCGTGCTCGCCTTCTACGCGGTCACGCTCGGCGCCAACCAGGTGGTGGTCGGGATCGCGATGAATCTCGTCGCGGTCGGCGTCACCTCCTTCTTCTATCGCCTCGTCTTCGGCGCCGGGACCGACCGCCCGCGCATCGACACGCTGCTGCCGCCCGATTTCGGCCCGCTGGCCGACTGGCCGCTGATCGGTCCGCTGCTGTTCCGCCAGGACCTGCTCGCCTTCCTCGCGCTCGCGCTCGTGCCGCTCACCTGGTTCGTGATCGCCAGGACCCGCTTCGGCCTCGATATCCGCGCCGTCGGCGAGCATCCGGAGGCGGCCGAGACGCTGGGCGTCAACGTGGCGCGCGTGCGCTACGCCTCCGTCGCGATCTCGTCCGGCCTCGCCGGCTTCGGCGGCGCGACGCTCTCGCTGGCGGCGACCGGCGTCTTTCTCGACGGGATGACCGCCGGCCGCGGCTATATCGCGCTCGCGATCCTCATCCTCGGCCGGCGGCATCCGCTCGGCGTGCTCGGCGCGGCGCTCCTGTTCGGCGCCGCCGATGCGCTGCAGCTCCGGGCGCAGATCCTGCCGACCGGGCTTCCGTTCCAGTTCCTGCTGATGCTTCCCTATGTGCTGACCATCGTCGTGCTGGCCGGCTTCGCCGGCCGCGGCGGCGCCCCGGCCGCGCTCGGCGTTCCGTTCCGCCGCCTGAAGAAGGATTGACCCGATGCTCGATCTTCGCGCCGCCACCTCGCCCGAGGTCGCCGAGGCCCTCGCGCGCGGCGACGCGGTCGCCGTGCTCGCCGTCGGCGCCGAGGAGCAGCACGGCGCGCATCTGCCGCTCTCGACCGACACGGTGATGGCCGACGGCGTGGCGCGGCGGATCGCCGAGGGGCTCGGCAATGCGCTGCTGCTGCCGCCGGTCGCCTATGGCGATGCCTGGAACAACGAGGGATTCGCCGGAACGCTGTCGCTCTCGCCCGACACGCTGCGCGCCGTGCTGATCGATCTCGGCCGCGGGGTGAAGCGACTCGGCGTCGCGGCGCTCGTCATCGTCAACGGCCATTTCGGCAACCGCGAGCCGATCGCGCTCGCCGCGCGGGCGCTGACGGGCGAGGGGCTGAGGGTGCTCGCGCTCGACTATCCGGGCATGGAACGCATCGCCGGCGCGATCTGCGACAGCACGCCCGCCGCGCCGACCTTCTATCATGCCGACGAGGTGGAGACCTCGATGATGCTGGCGCTGGCGCCCGATCTCGTCCGCATGGACAAGGCGGCGCCGGAATATCCGGAGTTCCCCGAGACCTTCGGCATGGAGCCGATGCTGCTCTCGACCTTCAACCGCTCGGGCGTCTTCGGCGACCCGCGCCCGGCCACGGCCGAGAAGGGCGAAGCCTTCATCGCCGGCATCGCCGCCGAAAGCCTCGGCATCATCGCCCGCTTCCTCTCGCGCCCCGCTTGACAAGCAGCGCGGCTGCAACCAAGGCTCGGGCGCGCGATCACCTTTCGGCGAGCGCAAGGTCCGACCCGTGGGCGCCACCTTTCTTCTCGTCATCAATTTCGCGATCGGCCTCTCCTTCGCCATCGCATTCCTGGCGCTGGCCTGGCGAAGCCCGGTCACGCTGTCGCGCTGGTGCGCGGCCGGCTTCCTCGCCGCCTCGGCGACGGTGACCGCGGAGGCGCTCTCGCCGGTCATCCCCTCGGTGCGCCTCACCTCGACGCTGTCCTTCTCGATGCTGATGCTGGCCCTGACGCTGCTTGCGGCCGGCCTCGTGCGGCACTACCGGGCGCGGGCCCGGATCGGCTGGCTGTTCGCGATCGCGATCGCCGCGTCGCTGTTCAACACCTTCGTCCTCGTCGACGAGCCGCGCGGCCAGCCGCTCAACGCCTTCGGCTATCAGGGGCCCTTCGCCCTGATGACGGCGATCGGCGCCGGTGCCATCCTCCTGCTGTCCCCGCGCCGGCCGATCGATCTGGTGCTCGCGACGGTGCTCGCCCTGTCGGCCCTGCAGTTCGTCGCCAAGGCCGCGATCGCGGTCGCGACGAGAACCGGCCCCGGCGTGAAGGCCTATCTCTCCAGCGACTACGCCTTCTATTCGCAGACGGCGGGCGGCATCCTGTCGCTTCTGCTCGGCATCGCCCTGATCGGCCTCGTCGCCGTCGAGGTCATGGCCGCCGCCTCGCAGCGGATGCGGCGCGACGAACTGTCCGGCATGCTCACGCGCGGCGCCTTCCTCGAAGCGGTGGGCGAACGGCTGGCCCGCGCGCCGCGCGGCATGCCGATGGCCCTGATCATGTGCGACCTCGACCATTTCAAGCAGATCAACGACGGCTTCGGCCATGCCGCCGGCGACGCCGTCATCCGCGCCGTCGGCGCCAATCTCATCGCGCTGGCCGGAGACGATGGCCTCTGCGGCCGTATCGGCGGCGAGGAGTTCTGCGTGCTGCTGCCCGATTGCGGCGCGGTCGCCGCGCAGATCTATGTCGATGCCATGCGCGGCCTCAACGCCATGACGGCCATCCCGCTGCTCCCCAAGGAGCAGCGCGTGACGGCGAGCTTCGGCGTCGCCATCACCGACCGGGACGAAGCGGTCGAGGCGGCGATGCGGCGCGCCGATCTCGCGCTGTATGCCGCCAAGTCCGCCGGCCGCGACGGCTGGCGCCTCGCACCGCTCGCACCCGACACGGCCCTCGGCGAGCCCGGACTCGGCCTCGCAGGCTGAGAGCCGCTTCCCCCTCGCCTCGCAGGCTGCAACGCGCCTTGCAAATTGCAAGGCCGCCGCCGTGAAGACCTCGTTAAGATTGACGATATCTTGGCGCGATCGACGCAATTTGAACCATATCTTGTGGCCTGTGGCGCGGTGGCGCGCTGGCAAGACGCTTGCGACAGGAAGATCAGGCTGATCTTCAGGTTTTGCGTAATCAGCTAGACCCGGACGGAGAGGGGAACTGTCGACCCCCGGAACCCCTCTCCGATCCGCCTCGTCGCGCCTGTGACGTGCGACCTTGCATCCGGCATCGACTGCGGCTTGAGTGACGGTGTGGCGAGCCTGCCTCGCCGGCCGATCCGTCGAGAACCGCATCCATGCAGCATCCCGTCAATCCCGAGGCGCTGGCCGCCTCGCTCGCCTGCTGGAGCGGGCCGATCGAACTCGCGCCGCTGCCTGGCGGCCTCACCAACACCAATTTCCTCGTCGAGGACGGCGGCCGCAAATATGTCGTCCGCATCGGCGGCGATCTGAAGGTGCACGGCATCGTGCGCTCGATCGAGCTCGCGGCCAGCCGGGCCGCCGCCGCGGCCGGCATCTCGCCGATCGTCGTGCATGCCGAGCCCGGCGCCATGGTGCTCGACTATATCGAGGGCAGGACGCTGACCCCCGAGGACATCCGCGATCCGCGCATGCTGGCGCGGCTGGTGCCGCTGATCCGCCACGCGCATCGCGACATTCCCCGCTTCTTCCGCGGCCCCGCGCCTATGTTCTGGCCCTTCCAGGTGATCCGCGACTACACGCACACGCTGGAGGAAGGCGAGAGCCACTATCTGCCGATGCTCGTGCGCCTGCTCGACGCCGCCGACCGGCTGGAGACGGCGGTCGGGCCGATCGAGCTCGTCTTCGGCCACAACGACCTGCTCGCCGCCAACTTCATCGACGACGGCACCCGGGTCTGGCTGGTCGACTGGGACTATGCGGGCTTCAACTCGCCGCTGTTCGATCTCGGCGGCCTCGCCTCCAACAATTCGCTGACGCCGGCACAGGGCGAATGGCTGCTGGAGCATTATCTCGACCGTCCGGTCGACGACAGCTGCCGGCGCAAGGCGCTGGCGATGCAGGCGGCCTCGCTGCTGCGCGAGACGATGTGGAGCATGGTCTCCGAGATCCACAGCAGCCTGCCGGTCGATTACGTCGCCTATACGCACGAAAATCTCAGACGCTTCGAGGCGGCGCTCGCCGCCTTCGAGCAGGCGTGAGGATCGGGACATGACGGCTTCCTCACTTCCGGGCTCGGCGAAGATCGTCGTCATCGGCGGCGGCATCGTCGGCTGCTCGGTCGCCTATCATCTCGGCGCGATGGGCCATTCCGACGTGCTGCTGATCGAGCGCGACCGGCTGACCTCCGGCTCGACCTGGCATGCCGCCGGCCTCGTCGGCCAGCTGCGCACATCGGCCAACATCACGCAGCTGCTCGGCTATTCCGTCGCGCTCTACCGGCGGCTCGAGGCGGAGACCGGGCAGGCGACCGGCTGGAAGATGAATGGCGGGCTGCGGCTCGCCTGCAATGCCGACCGCTGGACCGAGGTGAAGCGGCAGGCGACGACCGCGCGCTCCTTCGGCCTCGAGATGCAGCTGCTGACGCCCAAGGAAGCGCAGGACCTGTGGCCGCTGATGCGCGTCGACGATCTCGTCGGCGCCGCCTTCCTGCCCACCGACGGACAGGCTTCTCCCTCCGACATCACGGCAGCGCTGGCGCGCGGCGCAAGGATGAAGGGCGTCACCATCCGCGAGGGCGTCGCGGTCACCGGCATCGCGGTCGAGGGCGGGCGCGTCGTCGCGGTCGAGACCGACCAGGGGCGGATCGGCTGCGAGAAGCTGGTGATCTGCGCCGGGCAATGGTCGCGCGCGCTCGGCGCCATGGCCGGCGTCAACGTGCCGCTCGTGCCGGTCCAGCACCAGTATCTCGTCACGGAGCCGATCGCCGGCGTCACGGCAAGCCTGCCGACGCTGCGCGATCCCGACCGGCTCACCTACTGGAAGGAAGAGGTCGGCGGGCTGGTGATGGGCGGCTACGAACCCAATCCCAAGCTCTGGGATGTCGATCCGCCGCCGGCGGATTTCGCCTTCCGCCTGCTCGACAACGATTTCGACCATTTTGAGCCGATCATGACGGCGGCGCTCGGCCGCGTCCCGACGCTCGAAAGCGCCGGCATCCGCCAGTTCATCAACGGGCCCGAGAGCTTCACGCCCGACGGCAACTTCATCCTCGGCGAGGCGCCGGAGGTGAAGAACATCTTCGTCGGCGCCGGCTTCAACGCCTTCGGCATCGCCTCGGGCGGCGGCGCAGGCATGGCGCTCGCCGAATGGGTCGTGAAGGGCGCGCCGCCCTTCGATCTTTGGCCGGTCGATATCCGCCGCTTCGGGCGGCATCACCGCGACCTCTCCTTCATCCGCGCGCGGACGCTCGAGGCCTATGCGCGCCACTACACCATGGCCTGGCCGTTCGAGGAGGCGGAAGCCGGCCGGCCACTGCGCCGCTCGCCGCTCTACGACCGGCTGAAGACGGAAGGCGCCGTGTTCGGCGAGAAGCTCGGCTTCGAGCGCGCCAACTGGTTTGCCGACAGGGAAGCGGGCGAGGAGCCGCACGACCGCTATTCCTATGCGCGCGGCAACTGGTTCGCCGCCGTCGGCCGCGAGCACAAGGCGGCACGCGAGGCGGCGGTGCTGTTCGACCAGAGCTCCTTCGCCAAGTTCGAGTTCACCGGGCGCGACGCGGAAGCGGCGCTCTCCTTCATCGCCGCCAACGACGTCGCCCGGCCGGTCGGCCATCTCGTCTATACGCAGATGCTGAACGATGCCGGCGGCATCGAATGCGACCTCACCGTCTCGCGCCTCGCGGAGGACCGTTACTTCATCGTCACCGGCACCGGCTTCGCCACGCACGATCTCGACTGGATCACCCGGTCCATTCCCGAGGGGCTCAATGCGCGCGTCGCCGACGTCACCTCGGCCTATGCGACGCTGGTGCTCATGGGTCCCGAGGCGCGGCGCATCCTCTCCGCGATCAGCCGCGACGACCTCTCGTCCGCCGCCTTCCCGTTCGGCCGCGCCCGGTTCATCCAGGCCGGCGGCTGCCCGGTGCTGGCGCTGCGCGTCACCTATGTCGGCGAGCTCGGCTTCGAACTGCATGTGCCGACCGAATTCGCGCTGACGCTGTTCGAGGCGCTCATGGAGGCGGGACGGCCGCTCGGCCTGCGGCTCGCCGGATACCGCGCGATCGAGTCGCTGCGCCTCGAGAAGGGCTATCGCGCCTGGGGCGCCGAGATCGGACCCGACCATTCGCCGCTCGTCGCCGGGCTCGGCGCCTTCGCGAAGCTCAGGAAGGACATTCCCTTCAGGGGCCGCGCCGCGCTCGAGGAACAGGCGGCGGCGCCGCTGCCCCGGCTTCTCGCCGGCTTCACGACGGTCGATCCCGAGATCGTGCTGCTCGGGCGCGAGACGATCTATCGCGACGGCGAGCGGGTCGGCTGGCTGGCCTCCGGCGGCTTCGGCTACACGATCGGCAAGCCGATCGGCTACGGCTATGTCCGCCGCGCCGCCGGCGTCGATCGCGACTTCGTCCTCTCCGGCCGCTACGCGCTGGAAGTGGCGGGCGAGCGCGTCGCCGCCGAGGTTCATCTCGACCCGCTCTATGACCCGCAGGGCACGAAAATCCGCGCCTGAGATTGACCGCGTCGCTTGACAGCTTTCGCGGCCGGGTGTTGGACAGGCTGAAACGCCTGCAATAACATAGAGTTATTCTAATGTATCCGCTCTCGCGCCGTGCGCTTCTCAAGGGAGCCGCCCTCGGCGGCGCCGCGCTCGCCGCCGGCCCCGCGCTCATCGCCGCCGCTTCGCGGCCGGCGCGGGCCGCCGACGGGCCGCTGGCGCTCTATAACGGCCAGCATCGACCGCCCGTCGAGGCGCTGATCGCCGCCTTCACCGCGTCGACCGGGATCGAGGTCGCCGTCCGGCACGGCAGCAGCGCGCAGCTCGCCAGCCAGCTGATGGAGGAGGGCGCCCATTCGCCGGCCGACGTCTTCTGGTCGGAAGAGAGCCCCTCGCTCTTCGCCCTCGCCGAGAAGGGACTGCTCGCCCCGCTCGCTGCCGGGACGCTCGCCGCGGTGCCGGCCGAGTATTCGGCCAAGGACGGTACCTGGATCGGCGCCACGGCGCGCTGCCGCGTCGTCGTCTACAACAAGGCGAATGTCGATCCCGCGACGCTCCCGGCCTCCGTGCTCGATTTCGCCAGCGAGGCCTATGCCGACAGGGTCGCCTTCGCACCGGCGAGCGGCGCCTTCCAGCAGCAGATCATGGCGGTCATGATCCTCAAGGGGCGCGAGGCGGCGCTCGCCTGGCTCAAGGGCCTGCGCCAGTACGGCCGCGTCTACAACTCCGATTCCGCCGCCGTCGAGGCCGTCGAGAGCGGCGACATCCCGATCGCGCTCTCCAACAACTACTACTGGCAGGCACTGGCCCGCGAGATCGGCGAGGCCGACGTCCAGTCGGCGATCTACAATATCGGCCATGGCGACCCGGGCACGCTCATCACCGTCTCGGGCGGCGGCGTCCTCAAATCGGCGAAGAATGCCGAGGCGGCGCAGCGCTTCGTCGCCTTCATGGTGAGCGAAGAGGGGCAGAAGGCGATCGTCGCGGCCATCGCCGAATATCCGCTGAGGCCCGGCGTCACCTCGCCCTTCCCGCTGACGCCCTTCGGCGAACTGGACCCCGCTCCCGTGACGCCGAACGAGCTCGGCGACGCCGAGGCGGCGCTGGCCCTTCTGCGCGAGGCGGAACTGGCTTGAGCGACACGTTCGGGGAACTGGCCGAGATCGCGGCGGCGCCGCGGCCCCGCCGGGCCCGCCGGACCCGCGCGCTGCCGCCCGCCATCGTCGCGGCGGCGCTGATCCCGATCGCTCTCATCGCGCTGCCGATCGTCTATGTGCTGATCCGCTCGGCCGATGCCGGCTGGACGGGCATCGCCGCGGAGCTCTTCCGCGAGCGCACGCTGATGCTGTTCTGGAACACCAGCGTGCTGACCTTCTCGGTCACCGGGCTGGCGCTCGTCATCGGCGGCGCCGCGGCCTGGCTCACCGAGCGCTCCGACCTGCCCGGCCGAGGCCTCTGGCGCGTGCTGTTCTGCCTGCCGCTCGCCATGCCGGCCTTCGTCGCCTCCTTCGCATGGAAATCGATCGGCCCCTCCTTCCAGGGGCTCGGCGGCGCCATCCTGATCCTCTCGATGGAGAGCTTCCCGCTCGTCTTCCTGCCGCTTGCCGCCGCGCTGAGGAGCATGGACCCGGGGCCGGAGGAGGTATCGCGCTCGCTCGGCCACGGGCCCGGCGCCACCTTCCGCAAGATCGTCCTGCCGCGCGCCCTGCCGGCGGCCGGCGGCGGGGCGCTGCTCGTCGCGGCGCATATGCTCTCGGAATTCGGCGCGCTGTCGCTGCTGCGCGTGCAGACGCTGACGACGGCGATCTTCCAGCAATACGAACTGCAGTTCGACAATGCGAGCGCGGCCGTGCTCTCGGCCATGCTGATGCTCTTCTGCCTGCCGGTCGCCTTCGGCGAGATCCATCTGCGCGGCGCCGAACGGCGCGACAAGGTCGGCCGCAGCGCCGTGCGCCGCCGGCGCGAGCAGCCGCTCGGGCCGTGGCTGTGGCCGGCGCTCGGCTTTTCGGCCATCGTCTGCGTGCTGGCGCTCGGCATTCCCTTCGGCCGCCTCGGCTACTGGCTGATCCGCGGCGTCTCGGCCGGGCGCGGCATCGAGGCGATCGGCCCGGCGCTCTGGGGCTCGCTCAGCCTCGCGCTGCCGGGCACCATCGTCACCACCATCGTGGCCCTGCCCCTGGTGCTGCTGGCGCTGCGCGGCGGCGGGCGCATCGCGCGGATCGCCGAGCGGCTGCCCTATGTCGTGCACGGCCTGCCGGGCCTCGTGGTGGCGCTCGCGCTCGTCTATGCCTCGATCCGCCTGCTGCCCGCCGTCTACCAGACGCGCGCGGTGCTGTTCGCGGCCTATGCCATCCTGTTCATGCCGCTGGCCCAATCGGCGCTGCGCGCCTCGGCCGAGCTGGTTTCGCCCGAGATGGAGGATGTCGCGCGCACGCTCGGGCGCGGCGCCCTTCGGGCTTTCGTCTCGGTGACGCTGCCGGCTCTGGCGCCGGGCCTCGGCGCCGCGCTCGCGCTGGTGGCGCTCGAGCTGATGCGCGAGCTCACCGCGACGCTCATTCTGGCGCCGACCGGCGTCGCGACGCTCGCCACCGAGGTCTGGTCGCTGACCAGCGACGGCGCCTATGCGGCGGCGGCGCCCTTCGCGGCGGCGCTGGTGCTGATTTCGGGCCTTCCCGTCTATGTCTTCACGCTGCGCACGCTCGACCCCGGCGGGCGGGGCCGCAAGAGAAGGCCGCGAACTGGCTAAGTCTCGCCTCAATTATCGAGCACGACTTGTGAGGCAAGGCCGCGCATACGGCCCTGCATGCCTTTGGGAGGCGTGCCGCTTCCAAAAAGAAGCGCGCATTTTAAGTGATTTTTAGCCATGATCGACCGTGTGCGTCCGATCATCGGCGTGTCGCGGAGTTGCCGGCGGAGGATCCGGAAGGGCGGGCTCGACACCAGGTCTGAGGGGTAGCATGACACCACCTGCGAAATCAGCGGCGCTGCGATCCGCTTCGAACGGCGATCTCGAACCTTCCGACGGCGTGGAACAGGCGCGGGCCCGCATCCTTCCGCCCCGGCCCGTGGCCCGGCCGCCCGCAAGGGGCGAGGCGCGAACGGACGACCGTCTCATCTCCTTCCCGAGCTTCGAGGCGAGCCGCGCGCCGCGCAAGCCGGTCCCCGCACCGGCCGCGCCCGAAGCCGCTCCGGATCTCGGGGCCGAGCTCGAAGCGGCGCTCATGAACGACCTCGAGTCGATGGTGGCGCTGTTCGACCAGGCGGCCCGGGACGGCAACGCGTCCGATTCCAGGGCGGCCGCGCCGTCCGATCCGGACCAGGAGGCGCTGGAGCGCCTGCTGGTCAGCATCCGCCAGGGCGACGGTGCTCCGCGCGAGGCCGCCCTGCCGAGCGATGCGGCGCCGATCGTCGCGATACCCGTAGCCGAGCCGGTCGCCGAAGTCCCGCCGCCCCAGCCGCAGCAGCAGCCGCGCCGGCCGGCCTCGCCGCGACCGGAGGGTCGCGAGCGCCGCCTCGCACCGCCATCGCCGCGCCAGCGCAAGGCCTGGCAGGAGACCGCGGACGCCGCGGCGACGGCCGCCGCCGGCCAGGCTTCGAGGGATGCGGCCAAGGCCACGGCCCGCCCGGCGGCGCAGCGCCCGCCGCGCGCGGAACCGCTGCCAGCCCTGACATTGCCGACGGAGCGGCGGTCCTATCTGAAGCCCGCCATCGCCGCCTCGGCGGTCATCCTCCTCGCCGCGATCGGCGCCGGAATGACCATCCGCGCGCTGACCGCCTCGAACGAGACGACGCCGACCGCGACCGCCGCGACAGCGACCGCCACGACAGCCGTCGCTGCGGCACCGGCCGCACCCGAAGCGAGCACCCCCGCGCCGGCAGCCGTACCCGCGCCGGCTGCGACGGAACCCGCCACGACGGCGGAGCCATCGTCGTCGCCCGTTCGTCTGGCCGCCGACAGTTCGGCGGCGGCATCCGCGACGGTTTCCCCTGCCGCTCCGCTCGCGGAGCCGGCTCCGATGATGGAGACTGCGCCCGCGCCGGTCGCGATGGCGGAACCGGTCGCTTCGCCCGAGCCCGCAGCGTCGGCGCCGATCCCGATGACCGCTCCGGCGCCGGAGCCGGCCGCCGAGCCGCAGATCGCCGCCGCGCAGCCGCTGCCGAGTGATTTCCAGCCCGCGACCGCCGCGCCGGATGCGGGCACCGCCGAGGCGACGGTCGCGCCGGCGTCCGAAGCGCCCGCCGCAACGGAGCCGAAGGTCATCGCCTCGATTCCCGCGGGCGCCAGCAGCGGGGGCCTGCAGCCGGGCGCCGCGACGATCGCGAGCGGTGTGAACCTGCGCAGCAACCCGGACAACGGCGCGCCGGTCATCGGCGTGCTCAAGACCGGGACCAGCGTCGAGATCGTCGGCTGCAAGGGGTGGTGCGAGGTCGTCGCCGGCGACAAGCGCGGCTTCGTCTACCAGAAGTTCCTGAGCCAGTCGTAGGGCGGCACGGCCGCCTCAGCCCTCGAGGCTGATGGCGGCGCCGGCCGTTCCGCTGGCGAGGAAGGTCTGCAACTGGCCGACGATCTGCCGGGCGTGCCGTCCGGCGATCTGCTCGGCCGCCTCGGCATCGCGCGCCGCGATGGCCGCGATCATCTCGTCATGCTCGGCGACATAGGGGTCGGGCAGGTGGTCGTCGAAGGACGAGTAGTAGACGCGCAGGATGCGGCGACCCTCGTCGAGCAGGCGCGTGAAGAGATCGGTGTAGTATCGGTTCCGACCCGCCTCCGCGATCGCGACATGGAAGTCGCGATTGGTCGCGATCATCCCCGCGGCATCGGCGGCGCGCACGGCTTCGGAAAACCGCGCCTGTCCCTCGTGCAGCCTTTCGAGATCGGCCTCGGTACGCTTCAGCGCGGCAAGGCGCGTGGTGACGCGATACATGAGCGTCAGCGCATCGAAATAGACCGGCAGATTGGCGAAATCGATCGGCGCGACGATGGTGTTGCGGTTGGGCAGCGTGGTCGCGAGACCCTCGGCGACGAGGCGCACCAGCGCCTCGCGGACCGGCGTGCGCGACATCTGGAAGCGCTCCGAGAGCCGCGTCTCGTCGAGGCCGGCGCCCGGCTGCAGGCGCAGTTCCAGGATATCGCTCTTGAGCGCGTCATAGATGAGCTGCACGCCGAAGCCGCGCCCGCCTTCGGGCTTCACCGTCTCGCCCGCCAGAGTTCCGGCCATGCCGCGTCCGCCCACCATCCGATCGACCGGCTCCGCGCTTACACCGGCCCCCGCGACGGCGCAAGGCGGCGTCCGGACGGTCATGGCTTCCGACTTTCTTAAGATCCGCTCGATTCCATGGGGGGATCCCCCGATTCGCCCGCCGGAGCCCCCATGCTGATCGAACGCCGCCTCGAAGACCTCGGCATCACGCTGCCCAAGGTGCCGACCCCGGTCGGAACCTATCTTCCGGCCGTGCAGATGGGCGATCTCCTGTTCCTCTGCGGCCAGGGCCCGCTGCTGCCCAACGGCGAGAACGCCAGGGGCAAGCTCGGCGGCGGCGTCACGGTCGAGGAAGGCTACCAGCTCGCCCGGCTGACGGGGCTCTACCTGATCTCGGCCATGAAGGACGCGCTCGGCGATCTCGACCGCGTCGCGCGGATCGGCAAGGTGCTCGGCATGGTCAACTGCGTGCCGGAGTTCGAGGACACGCCCGGCGTCATCAACGGCTGCTCCGACCTCTTCGTCGAAGTCTTCGGCGAAAAGGGCCGCCATGCCCGCTCCTCGGTCGGCATGTCGACGCTGCCCGGCAATATGAGCGTCGAGATCGAGGCGATCGTGCAGGTCGTGGCGTAGAGCCGGCTGGGAAGCGCCCCTTTCCTGGCCCTCCCCGCCCCGCGGGAGAGGGAATCCGGCCGAGCCATCCCGACGTCTCGCCGCGCTGTGACGCCGGCGGCCCTCTCTCCCGCGTGGCGGGGAGAACTGGAGGGGAGCTCTTGCTCGCGCGCGGTCGGCTCGCGCCTTTCCGCTCAGGCGGCGCGTTCGGCCGTGCCGAAAGTGACGCCCTTTTCCTTGAGCCAGCGGCGATAGGCGACCGAGGACATGTCGGCGCGCGTCGGGATCTCGGCGCGGGGCTCCAGCGGCAGGAGGCGCGGGCGCTGGTTTTCGAGGATGATCCGGTCCTGCAGGAAGATGAGCTGCTGGAAATGGATCATGCTGGTCAGCGTGCTCTCGTCGTCGACGATGAACATTACCGGATGCGCGCGGCAGCGATCATGGTCCAGCGGCTGCACGAAGAGGCAGATGACGTCCCAGCGATTGGCCGCGGCCGGGCAGGTCTTGTAGAGCAGCGTCTGGAACGGCGCGGCGACGCGGTACATGTATTGCGTCATGATGCCGCCCGAGGCCGACAGCGCCGCCTGCGGCTGGAAGAACTCGCAATTGGTCGCCCAGACCTCGTCGACGTCGCGGCGGATCTCGGTCGTGTAGTGGCGCACCTCGGTATGCGGCTCGGCGCCGAGGATATCGGTGTGCACGAAGGGGAAATGCGCCATGTCGAGGAAGTTCTCGACGATGCGCAGGCCCGACGCCCTGACCTGAACGGCGCCGCAGACGACATGGCGGCGATCCGGCTCGTCGGCTTCCGGGATCTCGAACAGGCCGCGCGGCGGCTCGCCCAGCGTCGTCCAGAGATAGCCCCAGCGCTCATGCGTCGGCAGCGGCGCGCCGAGGCTGCCGTCCCCGAGACGCTCGCGCACGATCACCGTCTCCGTCGCGTCGCGCGCGACGACGAGATCGCGGCCGAGCAGCCGGTTCGGCCGCGGCGCGGCCGGAATGTCCTGCAGCGCGTCGATCACATACCAGTGGTCGAGCGAGGCTTTCTCGGCCGGTCGCGCCATGCTTCGTCCTCGTGTTGATGTCGCATTGCCCAGGCGCTAGACATGCCGCAATGTTGGGCGGAAGCGCAAGGGCGTCGGCCGTGCGCGCGACGGAACGGGCATGAGAGAGCGGATCGAGCTGGTGTTTCTCGGCGTCTTCGAGCCGGCGAGCTTCGCGGAGTTCATGCGCCATCGCGCGCGGCGCCTCTCCGTCAGCGCAGAAACGCGCCGGCTCGGGGCGGATCGCGTCGAGGTGACGGTGGAGGGCGAAGGCGCGCTGGTCGACATGTTCGAGGTCGCCTGCAGCCTCGGGCCGCTCGACTGCCTCGTCACCGATGTTTCCCGCCGCGCCGCATGAGAAGGCCCGAAGCCGAGGAGATGCCATGACCGATTCCGCCGCGCCGCTTCCCGGCTGGCATGCCGTCGCGCTCGCCGCCGATATCGAGCCGGGCACCTCGGCCGGCACGCGGCTTCACGACCAGGAGCTGGTCGTCTGGCGCGACAGCGCGGGCGAGAGCCATGTCTGGGAGGATCGCTGCCCCCATCGCGGCATGCGCCTTTCCTTCGGCTTCGTGCGCGGCAACCATATCGCCTGCCTCTATCACGGCTGGGCCTATGACACGGCCGGCCAGTGCCGTGCGATTCCCGCCCATCCCGACCTCGCCGTGCCGGAGACGATCCGCGTGCCGACCTATGCCTCGGCCGAGGCCTCGGGGCTGATCTTCGTCTGGTCCGAGATGGGGGCGAGCGGGATGGCACCGCCGGCGGCCCGCCCCCTCCATCCGCTGCGCAGCCTCTTCGTCGAGGCGTCGCCGGAGCGGGTCGCGGCGCTCCTCGCCGGCCGCTTCGCGCCGGGACCGGACGGCAGCTTCGCCGGCCGCCTCGCCGGTACCGACGTGGTCCTCTTCCTGCAGCCCTTCACATCGGAGCGGACGGGCCTCCATGTGACGATCGACGGCGCCGGGGACCGGTCGCTGGTCTCGCGCGGCGCCGAGGCGCTCCGGCATGCGATCGAGGCGGCGGCGCCGTCGCGCTTCGCCTCGCTGGAGTTCGCCGCATGAGCCCGCGCCTCGTCTTGCACGACTACGAGCTCGACGCCGACTGCTACAAGGTGCGGCTGCTGCTCGCCCTGCTCGGCGCGCCCTATGAGCGGGTCGCCGTCGACGTCCATCCCGGCCACGAGGAGCGCTCGGCGGCCTATCTCGCGCTCAACCCGCGCGGCAGCCTGCCGATCCTCGAACAGGACGGGCTCGTCCTCGCCGAGGCGGAGGCGATCCTTGTCCATTGCGCGGGGTTTCTTCCGGGCGGTTCCGATCTGGTGCCCGAGGATGCCGCCGAGCATGCTCGCATGCTGTCCTGGCTCTTCTTTGCCCGCGGCCCGCTGGCGGCGGCGGGGCTGGCGCGGCTGCATGCGATGCTCGAGCTTCCCGGCGACGGTCCGGCGCTGGAACGGCAGGCGCTCGCCGCCTTCCGCGTCATGGAAGATCACATGACGGCCCGGCGCATCGCCGGCTCGGAGTGGTTCGTCGGCGCGGCGCCGAGCCTCGCCGATCTGGCCCTCTTCCCGGCGATCGCGCTCTCCCGCGATTTCGGCGTCGATCACGACGCCTATCCGGCGCTGCGGCGCTGGATGCGGCGGGTCAGGGCGCTCCCCGGCTTCGTCACCATGCCCGGCATTCCCGACTATCACTGACCGACGCCTTGTCAGACGAGCCGCCGGGCCGATAACCTCCGCCTCCCCAAGATGAGTGGAGGATGACCATGCGATCGCGGACATTCGGCCGAACCGGCCGCCAGGTGAGCGAAATCGGCTTCGGCGCCTGGGCGATCGGCGCGAGCTGGGGCCATGTCAGCGAGGACGACGCCATCGCCGCGCTGGAGACGGCGCTCGATGCCGGCGTCACCTTCATCGATACCGCCGACGTCTATGGCGACGGCCGCTCGGAGAAGCTGATCGCGCGCGTCCTCAAGGCACGCGGCGGCCAGCGGCCCTTTGTCGCCACCAAGGCGGGGCGCCGGCTCAATCCGCATGTCGCCAGCGCCTATACCGGCGAGGCCCTGCAAGGCTTCGTCGACCGCAGCCGCGACTATCTCGAGATGCAGACGCTCGATCTCGTGCAGCTGCACTGCCCGCCGACCGACGTCTATTACCATCCGGAAGTGTTCGCCGCGCTGGACGCGATGAAGGCGGCCGGCAAGATCGCCGACTACGGCGTCAGCGTCGAGCGCGTCGAGGAAGCGCTGAAGGCGATGGAATATCCCGGGGTCGTCTCGATCCAGATCATCTTCAACATCTTCCGCCAGCGGCCGATCGAGCGGCTGTTCCAGCGCGCGATCGAGACCGAGACGGCGATCATCGCCCGCGTGCCGCTCGCGAGCGGGCTGCTCACCGGCAAGATGTCGGCCGCGACCACCTTCGATGCCTCCGACCATCGCCAGTTCAACCGCCACGGCGAGGCCTTCGATGTCGGCGAGACGTTCTCGGGCGTTCCCTACGACGTCGGGCTCGCGGCCGTCGAGAAGATCCGCCCGCTGGTCGGCGACACGACCATGGCGAAGTTCGCGCTGAAATGGATCCTGATGTTCGAGGCGGTGACCGTCGCCATTCCGGGCGCCAAGAACGCCGAGCAGGCGCTGGCCAATGCCGACGCGGCGACACTGCCGCCACTCCCGGACGAGACCATGGCCGCGCTCAAGGCCATCTATGACGAGGATATCCGGCCGTATGTCCACCAGCGCTGGTGACCACCGGCCGGAGCGTCACTTCTCGAAAGGGTAGATGACCTTCCAGTCGTTCTTCATGTCCACCACCAGCCAGCCGCGCTTCGCCGCCTCGTCGAGCGCCTTGTCGAGGCGGCCGACCGGCGAATCGCGGTCATAGGCCCATTCGCGCACCGCGTCGGTGTGGTGGACGATGAGCGCGAAGCGCGGACCGGTGTCGAGCGTCGTCCATTGCAGCATCTCGAGATCACCGTCTGAATTGCCGGCGGCGAAGACGGGACGGCGGCCGATGAAGCGCTCGATGCCGACCGGCTTGCCGGGGCCGTCGTCGATGAAGTCGACCTCGGGCAGCTTCATGATCGACGGGCGGTCGCCGACCAGCTGCCATTTCGTCCGGCCGGAGGAGCCGACGATCTGCTCGGGCGGGGTGCCATAGGCGGCCGGCGCCCAGGGACGCATGAAATCGATGCCGCCGCCCGAGACGATGAAGGTCTTGAAGCCGTTCGCGCGGAGATAGGCGAGCAGTTCCAGCATCGGCTGATAGACGAGCTCGTTGTACGGCCTGTCGAAGCGGGGATGCCGCGCCGTCGCGAGCCAGGCCCGCACGATGCCTTCGAAATCGGCGACCGACATGCCGGCATGGGTCATCGCCACGATCTCGAGCAGCCCCTTCTCGCCGACGGCCGCGAGCTTCGCCCGGTCGCCGGAGAGCACCGCCTTGACGGTCTCGTTGCCGGCGATCGCGGGATCGACCGCCGCCAATACCTTGAGCCGGTCGACGGCAAACGCGATCTGGAAATAGACCGGCTGCTCGGACCAGAGCGTGCCGTCATTGTCGAAGGTGGCGATCCGCTCCCCGGCCGGCACGAAATCCGGCGAGCCCGCCGTCGTGACCTTGCCGACGAAGGCGAGAATGGAGGCCTTCGCCGCGCCGTCGTTCCAGGAGGGCAGCGGATCGTCGGCGGCGAGCGCGGCGGCCGCGCCTGCGATTGCGAGCGCCAGGGCGGCGAAAGCCCCGACGCGGAGCCGATGCCAGAATGACTGCATGATGGCCTCCCCCGTTGCTCGCGCGAGGCTAGCGCGGGTGCGAGATGCGGTCCACCTGTCGCAGAAACGACGAAGGCCCGCCGGAGCGGGCCTTCGAATGCAACGATGAGAAGGCGTCGGTCAGTTGATCGACTGGACTTCCTGAACCTCGGGGACGAAGTGGCGCAGCAGGTTCTGGATGCCGTGCTTCAGCGTCGCCGTCGAGGACGGACAGCCGGCACAGGAGCCGCGCATGTTCAGATAGACGATGCCGTCGCGGAAGCCCTTGAAGGTGATGTCGCCGCCATCCTGCGCCACCGCCGGCCGCACGCGCGTCTCGATCAGTTCCTTGATCGTCTCGACGAGGTCGGCATCCTGCTCGGCGAAGAATTCGCCGTCGTCGTCATGCGCGCCATGCAGCGGACCGGCCTGCGCCATCACCGGCACACCGGCGGTGAAATGCTCCATGATCGCGCCGAGAAGGGCGGGCTTCAGGTGCTGCCACTCGCCGTTCGACTTGGTGACGCTGATGAAATCGTGGCCGAGAAAGACGCCGGACACGCCGCCGACGGAGAAGAGACGCTCGGCGAGGGGCGAGCGGCCGGCCTCGGCGATGTCGCGGAATTCGGCCGTTCCCTCGGGAAGGACCGGGCGGCCGGGCAGGAACTTGAGGGTCGACGGATTGGGCGTCGCTTCGGTCTGGATGAACATGGGGGAGCCTCGCCGCTGTCTTTGGAATTCTTCTAAGAGAGTTGTGGGCGATCGACCCCGTGCCTTCAAGGGGGATTCGCGCCGTCGGGACCAGAAATCGTACTTCTGAAGTCATGATTCAAGCGGCTGTAGCGCCGCAGCCGCGGCCACCGGGCTGTCATCGAAACGCAATCCCGCGAGCCTAACGGAGTCGGTGCTCACCACCACGGGGCCGATCCGATCATGAAACTGATGCTCGTCACCACCACGGCGCTCGTCGCGCTGTCACTGCCGGCGCTTGCCGAGCCGATGAAGCTCTCCTCCGCCGTCGTCAGGCCGGCCGAGGACGTTCTCTCGCCCGGCCTCGCCGAGGTTCCGGTCGCCGAAGGCGCCATGAAGCTCGAGAATCCCTCGAAGCAGATCGGCTATTACGGCTATGGCAATGACGGCCCGCTGGCCCCCAGGAAGGGCGCCGTGCAGGCCGAAGGCCACAATGTCGAGGCGACCAAGACCGAGCCCGACAAGAACACCTATCTGGTGCTCGAAGGCCAGAAGGGCGCCGCCAAGGGCGTCAGATACGGCACGCATTTCGTCTTCCAGGGCCATGAGAACGGCCCGAAGGACGCCGAGGGCATCACCTATGGCGCCCTGACCCGCATCAATCTCGACGCCGACAAGGCGCATCGGGTCACGCTGATGGCCTCGAAGGATGTCGACGGCAAGCCGCTGCCGCTCATCGACGGCTCGGCCTGGGACCCCTTCGCGAAGCTGCTGCTGCTGACCTCCGAAGAGGGCAAGGACGGCGGCGTCTGGATGGCGACCGTGGATTTCCCGTCCAGGGTGACCGACATCTCGGCCTTCACCGGCCGCGCCGCCTATGAGGGTGTCGAGATCGACAAGAACGGCGCCATCTGGCTCGTCGAGGACGAGGGCGGCAAGGGCGGCCCGAAGACCAAGAACGCCAAGCAGCCGAATTCCTTCGTCTACCGCTTCGTGCCGGCCGACAAGACCGACCTCACCAAGGGCGGCAAGCTGCAGGCGCTGCAGGTGCTCGACGCCTATGGCAAGCCGATCGTCTTCCACGACGGCCAGCAGGACGCCGACATCCTCGCCCTCGAGCAGAAGCTGCTGCACGCCTATGGCAACGAGCTGCCGACGCGCTGGGTCACGCTGAAGGAGACCGCCGCCGGCGCGACGGAGGCCTTCGACGCCAACGCGCTCGCCAAGGCGGCCGGCGCGACGCCGTTCAAGCGGCCCGAGAACGGCCAGTTCCGTCCCGGAACCGACTTCAAGGAATTCTACTTCACCGCCACCGGCGACACGAACGCCAAGACCGAGGCCGGCGCCGAATATGGCGGCTTCGGCGGCGTGTTCCGCGTCAGCCAGGATGCGCCGTCCGACGACAAGGGCTCGATCGGCATCGTCTTCCGCGGCGACGTCACCAAGACCGGGCTCGACAATCTCTCCTTCCTCACCGACACGCAGCTTTTGGTCGTCGAGGACGCGGGCGACAAGCTGCACGGCCAGCGCAATGCGCTCGACTCGGGCTATATCGTCGACGTGACCGCCGACTACGCCAAGGCCTCGACGCCCGATCCGGTCCGCTTCCTGACCCAGATCCGCGACGACATGGCGACCATCGACGCCGCGCTCGGCGCCAAGGCGTCGGAGAACGGGTTCCAGAACGACGGCGACAACGAGATCACCGGCATCCATGTCTCGAATGGCGATCCGAGCGTCGAGGGCCTGATCGGCACCGCCGTCCCGACCCCGTTCGAGAATGGCTGGCGCGTGTTCTACACCCGCCAGCACGGCCGCAACGTCACCTTCGAGATCGTGCAGGCCGCCGCCAGGAAGTAAGCGGCTCACGTCGGCGACGGAACGAGAAGGGCGCCGCGCGGCGCCCTTTTTCATGTCCGGTCGACGTCAGGCGATGGCGGCGATGTCCTCGTCGGCGAGCGAGCCGGGGACGATGGTGACCGGCACCGGGAAATGGCCGGCGAGCCGCCCGGCCATGGCCGAGACCAGCGGGCCCGGGCCCTCCTTGTCGGTCGCGGCGGCGAGCACGAGGATCGCGATGTCCTCGTCCTCGCCGATGAGGGCCAGGATCTCATCGGCGGGCTTGCCCTCTCGGATCACCAGCTCCGGCTCGACGGAGCCATGGCGGCGGGCGATGTCGGCAAAGCGCGCCAGCACCGCCTCGGCCTCGTCCATCGCCTCGGCGCGCATGATGTTCTCGACGCCGATCCAGTGCTGGAAGCCGGTCGGCTCGATCACGTAGAGCATGGTGAGCCCGCCCGAGGTGCGCTCGGCCCTGCGGGCGGCATAGACGACGGCGCGCGAGCATTCCGGCGTGTCGTCGATGACCGCCAGGAACTTGCGCCGGTGACCGGCCTCTGTGGATCGCCGCTTCAGCATGATGCGATGCTGCCACCCCGACGGGGCGGCAGCAAGCAGGCCTCAGTTGCGGCGGATGAAGCCGACCACGTCCTTGACGCCGTCGAGGATCGGCCGCGCGATCGCATCGGCGCGCGCGGCGCCGCTCGCCAGGATCTGGTCGATATGGCCGGGATCGGCCATCAGGCGCCGCATCTCGGCCCCGATCGGCCCCAGCTTCTGCACGGCGAGATCGGCGAGCGCCGGCTTGAAGGCCGAGAACTGCTGCCCGCCGAACTGATCCAGCACCTGCTGCTTGGAGAGGCCGGAGAGCGCCGCATAGATGCCGACGAGATTGTCGGCCTCCGGGCGGCCCTTGAGCCCCTCGGTCTCGCCGGGCAGCGCGTCGGCGTCGGTCTTGGCCTTGCGGATCTTCTGCGCGATCTGGTCGGCATCGTCGGTCAGGTTTATGCGCGAATAATCCGACGGATCGGACTTCGACATCTTCTTGGTGCCGTCGCGAAGGCTCATGATCCGCGTCGCCGGGCCGGTGATCAGCGGCTCGGTGAGCGGAAAATAGGCGTCGCCATAGCCATGCGCGGCGATCGAGGCGGCATAGTCGTTGTTGAACTTCTGCGCGATGTCGCGCGTCAGCTCGAGATGCTGCTTCTGATCCTCGCCGACCGGCACATGCGTCGCCTTGTAGGCGAGAATGTCGGCCGCCATCAGGCTCGGATAGGCGAGGAGGCCCAGCGAGGCGTTCTCCTTGTCCTTGCCGGCCTTGTCCTTGAACTGCGTCATGCGGTTCATCCAGCCGATGCGCGCGACGCAGTTGAAGATCCAGGCGAGCTCGGCATGGGCCGAGACCTGGCTCTGGTTGAAGACGATGTGCTTGACCGGGTCGATGCCCGCCGCGACGAAGGCCGCCGTGACCTCGCGGATCTGGCGGGAGAGCTCCGTCGGGTCCTGCCAGACGGTGATCGCATGCATGTCCACGACGCAGTAGATGCAGTCATGGCTTTCCTGCAGGGCGACGAAATTGACGATCGCGCCGAGATAATTGCCGAGATGCAGATTGCCGGTCGGCTGGACGCCGGAAAAGACGCGCGGCTGGAATTCGGTCATTTCTCGCTCGATCCTGCTGATCTCGTGTCGCGGGGCGGCGCGTTATCGCGCGGCGGGGGCGGGCGTGCAAGCGCCGATTGGCTCCCCGCTCAGCCGCGCCGGCGGCGGAGAGCGCCGAGCACCGCCCGGACATCGACGACGCCGGTCGCCTGGCAGAAGAGGCCGAAGAGCACGACGCCCGCGGCGCAGATCGCCGCCATCGCGCCGGCCCTGACCAGCACCCGCGCATCGTCGAAGAAGGGATCGGCGAAGACGGCGGCGCCCCAGACGGCGGCGCCCATGGCGAGCGCGGCGACGAGAACGAGCGGAAGGTTGCGCCGCACCTTGGCGTCGAGCGGGAAATGGCCGCGCCGATGCAGCGCAGCGCCGAGCAGAAGCGCGTTGACCCAGCCCGAAAGGCTGGTCGCGATCGCGATGCCGAGTTCGGCATAGAAGGGAAAGAGCGCCAGCGAGACGGCGACATTGACCACGACGCCGATGGCGGCGAACCACATCGGCGTGCGCGTGTCCTCGCGGGCGAAGAAGCCGGGCGAGAACACCTTGATGAGCACGAAGGCGGGCAGGCCGACGGCGAAGCCCATCAGCACCCGCGCCGTCGCCAGCGTGTCGTCGGCGCCGAACGCACCGCGCTGGTAGATGACCTGGACGATCGGCTCGGCCAGCACGAACAGCGCGATCGCCGCCGGCAGCGTCAGCGCCATGGCGAATTCGAGGCCGCGGTTCTGGATGTGGTCGGCGAGATCGGACCGGCCGGCGCGCAATTGCCGCGCGAGATCGGGCAGCATGACGACGGCGATGGTGGCGCCGACGATGCCGAGCGGCAGCTGGTAGAGGCGGTCGGCATAACCGAGCACCGCGATCGCACCCGGCGCGAAGGACGCGATCATGGTGCCGATGACGATGTTGATCTGCGTGACGCCGCCGGCGACCAGCGCCGGCAGGGCGAGCGCGCCGAGGCGGCGCACGCCGCGCGTCAGCCGCGGCCGCTCGAGCCCGAGCAGCATGCCGTCGCGCGCCGCCGCCGCCATGACGACGGCGAGTTGCAGCACGCCGCCGACGAGGGTCGCGGCCGCGAGCAGGATGCCGGCCTGTTCCGAATTCTCGACATCCGCGACGAGGACATAGGCGAGGGCGCCGACGAAGACGATGTTGAGGAAGGCGGGCGCCATTGCGGCGGCGAAGAAGCGGCCGCGTGCGTTGAGGACGCCGCTGTAGAGCGCGGTCAGCGAGATGAGCAGGAGATAGGGAAAGGCGATCCGCGTCAGCAGCACCGCGAGGTCGAATTTCGGCGGGTCGGCGACGAAGCCGGGCGCCAGGACATGCATCAGCGGCCCCATGGCGACCATGGCAACCAGGACCACGACCGCGAGCAGCGCGAGCAGCGCGGAGAGCGCCTCGCGGCCGAAGCGGCGGGCGGCGTCCTCGCCGTCGCCCTCCAGCGTGCGGGCGAAGAGGGGCACGAAGGCCGAGGCGAAGGCACCCTCGGCGAACAGGCGGCGGAAGAGATTGGGCAGGCGGAAGGCGACGAGGAAGGCATCGGCCACCGGGCCGGTGCCGAGCGCCGCCGCCATCATCATGTCGCGGGCAAAGCCGAGCAGGCGGCTCGAGGTCGTCGAGCCGCCGACCGTGACGAGATTGCGCAGCAGCGACATTCCGCGCCGCGCCTAGGCTTTCTTGACCGGCGTCTTCTCGCCGGCCGGCGGTCCGTCGAAAACCTGGGCAAGGCGGCGGCGGATGGCCGCCTCGCGGCTGGCATTGGTCACCTTCCGGCCCGTGAGGTCCGTCACGTAGAACACGTCGACCGCGCGCTCGCCGAAGGTGGCGACATGGGCCGAGGCGATGTTGAGCGACAGATCGGAGATGAGCCGCGTCAGTTCGTAGAGAAGGCCCGGCCGGTCGATGCCGGAGGCCTCGATGACGGTGAACTGGTTGGACCAGGAATTGTCGACCAGAATGCGGGTCTCGACCGTGAAGGCCTTGATGATGCGCGGCTTGGCCTTGGCCTTGCGCGCGATCGCCTCCGGCAGGGCGACGGTTCCCGACAGCGCGTCCTCGATGAGCCGGCTTACCTTCAGCGCGCGCTGCGTCTCCTCCTCGTCGGTGTCGAACTCGCGGGCGATGGAGATCGTGTCGATGGCGCGGCCGTCGGTGGTGGTGAAGATCTGCGCGTCGACGATGTTGCCGCCACCCGCCGTGCAGGCGCCCGCGACCATCGAGAGGAGGCGCGGATGATCGGGCGCCAGCACGGTGATCTCCGTCACCGCCTCGAAGGAGCGCACCGTGACCGCGGTCGCGAGCGAGCGGCCTTCCGCGTCGGCGGCGCGGATCAGCCCCGCATGCGCGACCTTGCGCGGCAGGTCGACGCGCAGCCAGTAGGCGGGGTAGTGGCGCTCGAGATAGGCGTCGCGCTCGGCCGCCGGCCAGTCGCCCAGCGCATTCGAGAGTTCGGCCCGGGCCGCCGCCACCCGCTGCTCGCGCGAGATCTGGCTGTGACCGCCGGTGAGCAGCGGCTCCGTCTCGTAATAGAGCGTGCGCAGCAGCTGCCCCTTCCAGCCGTTCCACACGCCGGGCCCGACGGCGGAAATGTCGGCGATGGTCAGGATGAGGAGAAGCTTCAGCCGCTCCAGGCTCTGCACCACGGCGGCGAAGTCCTGGATCGTCTTGCGGTCGCCGAGATCGCGCGACTGGGCAACCATGCTCATCAGGAGATGGTGCTCGACCAGCCAGGCGACGGTCTCGGTCTGGGCCGGGGTCAGGCCGAGCCGCGGGCCGAGCTTTCGCGCCACGCGGGCGCCGGCGATCGAGTGATCCTCGGGCCTGCCTTTGGCGATGTCGTGCAGCAGCATCGCGACATAGAGCACGACGCGGTCCTGCAGCGTCTGGATCAGTGCATTGGCCAGGGGATGGTCCTGGCTGCGCTCGCCGCGCTCGATGCCGGCGAGGACGCCAATCGAGCGGATGAGATGCTCGTCGACCGTATAGTGATGATACATGTTGAACTGCATCATCGCGACGATCTTGCCGAAATCCGGCACGAAGCGGCCGAGCACGCCGGCCTCGTTCATCCGTCGCAGCACGATCTCAGGCTGGTTGCGCGAGGCCAGCAGGTCGAGGAACAGGCGGTTCGCGACCGGATTTTCGCGCAGGTCCGCATCGATCAGCTTCAGGGAGCGCGTCACCGCCCGCATCGCGTCGGGATGGAAGGCGAGGTCGTGCTTGTCGGCGAGATGGAACAGGCGGATCAGGTTGACCGGATCGCGCTCGAACACGTCCCCCTCGGAAAGGTTGATGCGGTCGTGCTCGACGACGAAATCGCTGGTGCCGGCGATCTTGCGGCGGCGGCGGCGGGTGGCGAGACCGAAGAAGCGGTTGAGCAGCGGCGTCTGCTTGGCGTGCTCCTCCTCCAGCGCCGAGCAGAAGATCAGCGTCAGGTCGCCGACATCCTTCGCGTGCAGGAAGTAGTGCTTCATGAAGCGCTCGACATCCTTCATGCCGGGATGGGCGGTGTAGCCGAGCCGCACAGCCATCTCGCGCTGGACGTCGAAGGAGAGCCGCTCCTCGGCGCGGCCGGTGAGGAAATGCAGGTGGCAGCGCACCGACCAGAGGAAGTTCTCGGCCTTGCGCAGCAGCGTCAGCTCGGTGCGCGAGAACACGCCGGCCTCGACCAGCGCATCGCCCGAGCGGACGCGGTAGAAGTATTTCGCGATCCAGAACAGCGTGTGCAGGTCGCGCAGCCCGCCCTTGCCTTCCTTGACATTGGGCTCGACCAGATAGCGCGAGGCGCCCTGCCGGCGATGACGCTCGTCGCGCTCGGCCAGCTTGGCGGCGATGAACTGCGGCCCGGTGCCGGCCACCACCTCGGTATCGAAGCGATGGGCGAGATCCTTGAAGAGCTTCTCGTCGCCCCAGATGAAGCGGGCCTCGAGGATCGCGGTGCGGATCGTCATGTCGCCGCCCGAGAGGCGGATGCATTCGTCGACATTGCGCGTCGCGTGGCCGACCTTGAGGCCGAGATCCCACAGCATGTAGAGCACGAATTCGACGACGCTCTCGCCCCAGGGCGTCTGCTTGTAGGGCAGCACGAACAGGAGATCGATGTCGGAGCCCGGCGCCAGCATGCCGCGGCCATAGCCGCCGACCGCCACCACCGCCATGCGCTCCGCCGCGGACGGATTGTCGACCGGATAGGCCGTGTGCACCGCGACGTCGTAGACGGCACGGATGATCTCGTCCATCAGGTCGGAGAGGCTGCGGGCGCAGGCGATGCCGTTCTGACCGGCCCTGAGCCGCTGCTCGGCCAGGGCGCGGCCGTCGCGCAGCACTTCCTTGAGGCGCCCGAGAACGCGGTTGCGGCGGCGCTGCGGGTCGGTTTCGTCGGCCGCGAGCCCGATCAGTTCGGCCGAAAGCGCGCGGCCGTCGATCAGGGCGGGTTCGGAACGGGACATCAAGGCGGTGCGGCTCCCGGCGGGGTCAGGACGGGCGAAGCTACCCTCATCAAGCAGCGCCGACAATGCGCGCGCGGCGCGCGTCAGGACGGCGCCGCCCGCATGCCCTTCAGCCTGTACAGCGCCTCGAGAGCCTCGCGCGGCGTCAGCTCGTCGGGATTGAGCGCATCGAGCGCCGGTCCAAGCGGGTCCACCGCCGACGGCGCCGGCGCGGGAGGCGGGGCGCGGAGGGCGGCGAAGAGCGGCAGGTCGTCGATCAGCGTCGCGGCCGGCGACTTGCGGTCGCCCTCCTCGAGGCGCTCCAGAACGGCGCGGGCGCGGGCGACGACCGAGGGCGGCAGTCCGGCCAGCTTCGCCACCTGGATGCCGTAGGAGCGGTCGGCGGCGCCGGGCACGATCTCGTGCAGGAAGACGACATCGCCCTGCCATTCGCGCACGCGGACGGTCGCGTTGTCGAGCCGGTCGAGCCGCTGCGCCAGCGCCGTCAGCTCGTGATAATGCGTCGCGAAGAGCGCCCGCGAGCGGTTCGCCTCGTGCAGATGCTCGATCGCCGCCCAGGCGATCGAAAGGCCGTCGAAGGTGGCCGTGCCGCGGCCGATCTCGTCGAGGATCACCAGCGAGCGCGCCGTGGCCTGGTTGAGGATCGCCGCCGTCTCGACCATCTCGACCATGAAGGTCGACCGGCCTCTGGCGAGATCGTCGGCGGCACCGACGCGGGAGAAGAGGCGGTCGACGACGCCGATATGGGCGCGGCGGGCCGGGACGAAGCTGCCGGTCTGCGCGAGCAGCGCGATGAGCGCGTTCTGGCGCAGGAAGGTCGACTTGCCGGCCATGTTGGGGCCGGTGACGAGCCAGATGCGGCCCGCCTCCGCCTCGGCGCCGCCGAGGGTGCAATCGTTCGGGACGAAGCTCTCGCCGTTTCGCCGCAGCGCTTCCTCGACCACCGGATGGCGGCCGCCCTCGATCTCGAAGGCGAGCGAGCGGTCGACGACCGGCCGCGTCCAGTCGGACGCCTCGGCGAGCTCGGCGAGCGAGGCCGCCACGTCGAGGCGGGCGAGACCTTCGGCGACGGCCCGGATGGGCGCCTCGGCGGCCAGCACCTCGGACGCCAGCGCCTCGAAGATGCCCAGCTCGCGCTGAAGCGCCCGGTCGCCGGCCGAGGCGATCTTCGCCTCCAGCTCGGCGAGCTCCGTCGTCACGAAGCGCATGGCGCCGGCCATGGTCTGACGGTGGATGTAGCGGCCGGCGAACTCGGCCGAGATCAGCCGCTCGCCATGGACCTGCGGCACCTCGATGAAATAGCCGAGCACGTTGTTGTGCTTGACCTTCAGGGCGCGGATGTCCGTCTCGGCGGCGTAGCTGCCCTGCAGCGCGGCGATCACCTGGCGGCTTTCGTCGCGGAGCGCGCGGAGCTGGTCGAGATCGCCGTCATGACCGGCGCGGACGAAGCCGCCGTCGCGCTTCAGGAGCGGCAATTCGTCGGCGAGCGCGGCGCCGATCCGCGTCGCGAGACCGACAGGCGCCGAGGAAATCAGCTCGATGACAGCGGCAAGCTCGTCCGGCAGCGTGCCCAGCCCGGCGAGATCCTCGGCGAGGCCGGCGGCGACGTCGAGCCCGGCGCCGATCGCGGCGAGATCGCGCGGGCCGCCGCGATCGAGCGCCAGACGCGACAGGGCGCGCAGAAGGTCCGGGGCGCGGGCGAGGCGGGCGCGGCAGTCGGCGCGTTCCGCGGGCATGGCGACGAAGCGCTCGACGGCGTCGAGGCGGCGGCCGATCTCGACCGGATCGGTGACCGGCCCCGCGAGACGGGCGGCGAGCAGGCGGCTGCCGGCACCGGTCACGCAGCGGTCGATGGCGCCGAGCAGGCTGCCGCGACGCTCGCCCGACATGGTGCGCATGATCTCGAGATTGGCCCTCGTCGCGGCATCGACGGAGAGAAGCGTCCCTTCGCTCTCGCGTTGCGGCCGTGCGAGGGGCGCCCGCGCGCCGACCTGCGTCTTCTCGACATAGGCGAGCGCCGCTGCCGCAGCCGACAATTCGACGCGCGAGAAGGCGCCGAGGCCGTCCAGCGTCTCGACGCCGAAATAGGCGGCGAGTTTCGTGGCCGCGGTCGCGCCGTCGAAGAAGGCCGCGGGGAGGGGGCCCGGCTCCACGGGAAGCGCACGCAGCAGCGGGCCGAGCGCCTCGTCGGAGAGCAGCGTATCGGCGACGAGGAGTTCGCGCGGATCGATCCGGGCCACATCGGCGGCGAGGCGCTGGCGGTCGGTCGCGGCGACGCGGAAATCGCCGGTCGAGATGTCGACCCAGGCGAGCGCCAGCCCGTCGGCCCCGCCCGGCCCGACGCCGCGGCCGCGGGCGAGCGTCGCGAGATAGTTGCCCTCGCCCGCCTTCAGCAGCGTCTCCTCGGTGATCGTGCCGGGCGTGACGATGCGCACGACGTCGCGCTTCACGACCGAGCGGCCGCCACGCTTCTTCGCCTCGGCCGGGTCCTCGGTCTGCTCGCAGACGGCGACACGGTGGCCCAGCGCGATCAGCTTCTGGAGATAGTCGCCGGCGGCATGGATCGGAACGCCGCACATCGGAATGTCGGCGCCGAGATGCTTGCCGCGCTTCGTCAGCGTGATGCCGAGCGCGCGGGCGGCGATCTCCGCGTCGCCGAAGAACAGCTCGTAGAAGTCGCCCATCCGGTAGAACAGCAGCGCCGCGGGATGCGCCGCCTTCAGCTCCAGATACTGCTCCATCATGGGCGTGGCGCGCGCGCCCGCCGCTTCGCTCTCTGTCGTGTCCAGCATGGACCGACCTTAGCAACATCGGCGGGCGGTTTCATCCCGCCCGGGCGGTTGTCCTCCCTTCCAATCATCCGATGAAATGCTATCGTCGCGGTCCGCCACACCTGAAGCGGCCGCAGAGCCGCTCCTTCCGGAAACGCCTGAGCCGAGCATCCGATGACCGAAATCAAGAAACCCGCCCGCAGCGGCCCCGCCGTCACGGACAAGGAGGCCCTCGACTTCCACGCGCGGGGGCGGCCCGGCAAGCTGGAGATCACGCCGACCAAGCCGATGGCGACGCAGCGCGACCTGTCGCTGGCCTATTCGCCCGGCGTCGCCGTGCCGGTGAAGGCCATCGCGGCCGATCCGAGCCTCGCCTTCGAATACACGACCCGCGGCAATCTCGTCGCCGTCATCTCGAACGGCACCGCCATCCTCGGCCTCGGCAATCTCGGCCCGCTGGCCTCGAAGCCGGTGATGGAGGGCAAGGCCGTCCTCTTCAAGCGCTTCGCCGACGTCGATTCGATCGATCTCGAGATCGACACCGAGGACGTCGACGCCTTCGTCAATTCCGTCCGCTATCTCGGCCCGTCCTTCGGCGGCATCAATCTCGAGGACATCAAGGCGCCGGACTGCTTCGTGATCGAGAGCCGTCTGCGCGAGCTGATGGACATCCCGGTCTTCCACGACGACCAGCACGGCACGGCGATCATCGCCACCGCCGGCATGATCAACGCGCTGCATCTCACGGGACGCGACATCAAGACGACGAGGCTCGTCTGCAACGGCGCCGGCGCGGCCGGCATCGCCTGCATCGAGCTCGTCAAGGCGATGGGCATGCCGTCCGAGAACGTCCTCCTCTGCGACACCAAGGGCGTGGTCTATCAGGGCCGCACCGAGGGCATGAACCAGTGGAAGACCGCGCACGCGACCGCCACCGAGGCGCGCACGCTGGAAGACGCGATGAAGGGCGCCGACATCTTCTTCGGCGTCTCGGCCAAGGGTGCGCTGACGCCCGACATGGTGCGCTCGATGGCGCCGCGTCCGATCATCTTCGCGATGGCCAATCCCGACCCGGAAATCACGCCGGAGGAAGTCGCCGAGATCCGCGACGACGCGATCATGGCGACGGGGCGCTCCGACTATCCGAACCAGGTCAACAACGTCCTCGGCTTCCCCTACATCTTCCGCGGCGCGCTCGACGTCCGCGCGCGGACGATCAACGAGGAGATGAAGATCGCCGCCGCCAAGGCGCTCGCCGAGCTGGCGCGCGAGGACGTGCCCGACGAGGTGGCCGCTGCCTATCAGGGCGTCCGGCCGCGCTTCGGCGCCAACTACATCATTCCCGTGCCCTTCGATCCGCGGCTCCTCTCGGAGATCCCGGCGGCGGTCGCCCAGGCGGCGATGGATACCGGCGTCGCCCGCCGTCCCATCGAGGACATGGCGGCCTACAAGATCCAGCTCTCGGCCCGCCGCGACCCGATCGTCGGCACGCTCGCCCGCATCTACGAGCGCGTCCGCCGCAATCCGAAGCGCGTCGTGTTCGCCGAGGGCGAGGAGGAGCAGGTGATCCGCGCCGCGGCGAGCTTCGTCGCGCAGAAGCTCGGCACCGCCATCGTCATCGGCCGCGAGGACATCGTCCTCGCCACGGCCCGCGATGCCGGCATCGACATCAACGGCATCGAGATCCACAACGCGCGCCTGTCGCGCCGCAACGCCGACTATATCGACTTCCTCTATGCCCGCCTGCAGCGGAAGGGCTACCTCTTCCGCGACTGCCAGCGCCTCATCAACACCGACCGCAACTATTTCGGCGCCACCATGGTGTCGCTCGGCGACGCCGACGCGATGGTGACCGGCGTGACGCGCAACTATTCGACGGTGCTCGCCGACGTGCGGCGCGTGATCGACACCCGGCCGGGCCACCGCGTCATCGGCGTCTCGATCGTGCTGGTCCGCGGACGGACCGTCGTCGTCGCCGACACGGCCGTGCACGACATGCCGACCGGCGAGGAACTGGCCGACATCGCCGAGGAGGCCGCGAGCTTCGCGAAGCGCCTCGGCTACGACCCGCGCGTCGCGATGCTCGCCTATTCGACCTTCGGCCAGCCCGAGGGCGAGCGCTCCCGCCATGTCCGCGAGGCGGTGCAGATCCTCGAACGCCGCCGCGTCGATTTCGAGTTCGACGGCGAGATGGCGGCCGATGTCGCGCTGAACCCGCAGGCGATGGCGGCCTATCCGTTCTGCCGCCTCTCCGGCCCCGCCTCCGTCCTGGTGATGCCGGCGTTCCACTCCGCCTCGATCTCGACCAAGATGATGCAGGAACTCGGCGGCGCCACGGTGATCGGCCCGCTCCTGGTCGGCCTCGACAAGCCGGTGCAGATCCTCTCGCTCGGGGCGCGCGACAGCGACATCGTCAACATGGCGGCGCTCGCCGCCTTCAATGTCGGCGGGTGACGGCGGCGCGGCATCGGTTTGCAATCCGTCCGGTTTATGTTAGCCTCCGCTTACCGATCGGACGGGAGGAAACCGACATGGCCGGACACGGGACGTTCTGCTGGAACGAACTGATGACGCGCGACGCGGCGCGGGCGAAGGATTTCTATGCGAAGACGCTCGGCTGGAGCTTCAACTCCATGCCGATGGGGGAGATGGGCGACTATCACCTCGCGATGATGGGCGACACCATGGTCGCCGGCATCATGGAGATGGGCGGGCCGGACTTCGAGGGCGTGCCGGAGCACTGGTTCTCCTATGTCGAGGTCGACGAGGTCGATCCGCGCGTCGCCCTCCTGGAGAAGGAAGGCGGCTCGCTGGTGCGCCCGGCCTTCGACGTTCCGGGCGTCGGGCGCATCGCGATCGTGCAGATTCCGGGCGGCGCCGTGCAGGGCTGGATGAAGCCCGAGCAGCCTTCCGCCTGACGATCACCGGCATGGAGATCCGCGACGAACGGCACGGTGACGAGGACGCCATCCACGCCCTCACCGCCGAGGCCTTCCAGCCGATGCCCTATTCCGGCGGCACCGAGCCGGCCATCATCCGCGCGCTGCGCGCCTCCGGCGCTCTGACCCTTTCGCTCGTCGCGGTCGAGGATGGGGCGATCGTCGGCCATGTCGCCTTCTCGCCCGTCTCGATCGACGGCGTTCAGGACGGCTGGTTCGGCCTCGGGCCGATTTCGGTGCGGGCAGACCGGCGGCGGCAGGGGATCGGCCGCGCGCTGATCGCCGAAGGCCTCAGGCGGCTGGCGGAAGACGGCGCGCGGGGCTGCGTCCTGATCGGCGATCCGGCCGTCTATCGCGGCTCCGGCTTCGCGAGCGGCAGGTTCCGCTATGCCGGCCTCGACCCGCGGCTCGTGCAGCATGTCGTGCTGAGGGGCGAGGCGCCGTCGGGCGAAATCACCTTCGCGCCGGCCTTCGACGTCGCGGCGGAGGATTGAGCGCGCGCTTCCGCGCCTAGAGCTGGTGCGACAGGATGCGGCGGACGCCGGCCGCGTCCATCTGCGCCGTGGCGGCGGCGAGCGAATTGTTGGTGTCGATCGCCCGGCAGCCATCCTCGATCACGACCGTGTCGAAGCCGTGCGTCCGCGCGTCGAGCGCCGTCCAGCTGACGCAGAAATCGGTCGCGAGGCCGACGACATAGGCGGTCTCGATGCCGCGCTCGAAGAGGTAGCCGGTGAGGCCCGTCGGGGTCTTGCGGTCGGCCTCGAAGAAGGACGAATAGCTGTCCGTATGCGCGTGGTAGCCCTTGCGGATCACCAATTGGGCATGCGGGATGTCGAGCCCTTCGGCCAGCGCCGCGCCGAACGTCCCCTGGATGCAGTGGTCCGGCCACAAGACCTGCGGCCCGTAGCGCAGGTCGATCACCTCGAACGGATTGCGCCCCGGATGCGACGAGGCAAAGGAGATGTGCCCCGCCGGATGCCAGTCCTGGGTGATGATGACGTTGCGGAACTTCCGCGCGATCTCGTTGACGAGCGGGATGATCGCATGGCCGTCGGCCACCGCCAGCGCACCGCCGGGCAGGAAGTCGTTCTGGATGTCGGTGACGATCAGGACGCTGGACGAATCCGTCACGGGGGGCCTCGCCGTTCAAGGTCGCCGATCAAAGCCCCGCTTTCGCGAAGGCGTCAACCCGGCCGGGTGACGCGACGCAGCGTCAGGTTGATGCGGCCGCCGCGCTCGAGCAGCGTCGAGGTGCCCGGATAGACGCGGTCGACGCCGTGATAGGCGAGCCGCGACGGCCCGCCGAACAGGAGCACGTCGCCCGAAGCGAGGCGAACCGACCGCGTCGGGCCACCGCGCTCCGTCCCGCCGATGCGGAAGCGGCAGTCGTTGCCGAGCGAGACCGAGAGCACCGGCGCCGCCCGCTCCTCCTCGTCCTCGTCGCGATGGAGGCCCATGCGCGCCTCGCCGTCGTAGTAGTTGACGAGGCAGGCCTCGGGCGGGTGCGGATATCCGGCGAGGTCCCTCCAGAGGTCCAGCAGCATGTCCGGGATCGGCGGCCAGGGCCGTCCGGTCACCGGATGCGTCGCCTGATAGCGATAGCCGCCGCGGTCCGACACCCAGCCGAGCGCACCGCAATTGGTCATCCGCACCGAGAAAGGCTTGCCGGTGCGCGGCATTTCGGGCCGATAGAGCGGCGCCTCGACGACGACCGCACGGATTGCATCGAGAAGCCGCTCCTGCGCCGGGCGGTCCAGCAGCCCGTCATGCAGCGCGACGCCCCCGGGCAAGGCCGCCGCCACCGCTCCATTGGTCAAGGGACTTCCCATCGCGTCTCTCCCCTCGCTGGCCGAAAGCGGCACAATCCGCCGCGTAGTGCCGCCTTGCGGCTCTTTGGGCATCTTCTTATATACGCGGTCGAACCCGGGACCGGCGCTGGCAAAGGCGGCGGTTCCGAACCCGATATGTCGCTGGGGGCCGTTCGGAATTCCGGCCCAGTTCCGCGGATGCCTCCTCGAGGGTCCGCACGGCCCGCCGAAAAGGAGAGAACATATGGCTAAGGTCATCGGTATCGACCTCGGAACCACCAATTCCTGCGTCGCCGTCATGGACGGCAAGACCCCGAAGGTCATCGAGAACGCAGAGGGCGCCCGTACCACCCCGTCCATGGTCGCGTTCAGCGACAATGGCGAGAAACTCGTCGGCCAGCCGGCCAAGCGCCAGGCGGTCACCAATCCCGAACACACCTTCTTCGCGGTGAAGCGCCTGATCGGCCGCCGCTTCGACGATCCCATGGTCACGAAGGACAAGGACCTCGTGCCCTACAAGATCGTGCGCGGCCCCAATGGCGACGCCTGGGTCGAGGCCGAAGGCGAGAAGTATTCGCCGGCCCAGATCTCGGCCTTCATCCTGCAGAAGATGAAGGAGACGGCCGAGGCCTTCCTCGGCACGACGGTCGACCAGGCCGTCATCACCGTCCCGGCCTATTTCAACGACGCCCAGCGCCAGGCGACCAAGGACGCCGGCAAGATCGCCGGCCTCGAGGTGCTGCGCATCATCAACGAGCCGACGGCCGCGGCGCTCGCCTATGGCCTCGAGAAGAACGAAGGCAAGACGATCGCCGTCTACGACCTCGGCGGCGGCACCTTCGACATCTCGATCCTCGAGATCGGCGACGGCGTCTTCGAGGTGAAGTCGACGAATGGCGACACATTCCTCGGCGGCGAGGACTTCGACATGCGCCTCGTCAACTATCTCGCGGACGAGTTCAAGCGCGAGCAGGGCATCGACCTGCGCGGCGACAAGCTCGCCCTGCAGCGGCTGAAGGAAGCCGCCGAGAAGGCGAAGATCGAGCTCTCCTCGGCCCAGCAGACCGAGATCAACCTTCCCTTCATCACCGCCGACGCCAAGGGCCCGAAGCACCTCACCATTCGTCTGACTCGCTCGAAGTTCGAGGCGCTGGTCGATGATCTCGTGCAGAAGACCGTGGCGCCCTGCAAGGCGGCGCTGAAGGATGCCGGCCTCACCGCCGGTGAGATCGACGAGGTCGTCCTGGTCGGCGGCATGACCCGCATGCCGAAGATCCAGGAGATCGTGAAGCAGTTCTTCGGCAAGGAGCCGCACAAGGGCGTCAATCCGGACGAGGTCGTCGCCATGGGCGCCGCGATCCAGGCCGGCGTGCTCCAGGGCGACGTCAAGGACGTCCTGCTGCTCGACGTGACCCCGCTGTCGCTCGGCATCGAGACGCTTGGCGGCGTGTTCACGCGCCTCATCGAGCGCAACACCACGATCCCGACCAAGAAGAGCCAGGTCTTCTCGACCGCCGAGGACTCGCAGTCGGCCGTGACCATCCGCGTCTTCCAGGGCGAGCGCGAGATGGCCGCCGACAACAAGATGCTCGGCCAGTTCGATCTCGTCGGCATTCCGCCGGCGCCGCGCGGCGTGCCGCAGATCGAGGTGACCTTCGACATCGACGCCAACGGCATCGTGAACGTCTCGGCCAAGGACAAGGGCACCGGCAAGGAGCAGCAGATCCGCATCCAGGCCTCGGGCGGCCTGTCCGACGCCGATATCGAGAAGATGGTGAAGGACGCCGAGGCGCATGCCGCCGAGGACAAGAAGCGCCGCGCCGCGGTCGAAGCCAAGAACCAGGGCGAGGCGCTGATCCACTCGACCGAGAAGTCGCTCGCCGACTACGGCTCCAAGATCTCGGCCGCCGACCGTTCGGCGATCGAGACGGCGGTCGCCGACCTCAAGGCGGCGCTCGAGGGCGACGATGCCGAGGACATGCAGAAGAAGACGGCGGCTCTGGCCCAGGTCTCCATGAAGCTCGGCGAGGCGATGTATGCCGCCTCGCAGGCTGAGGGCGGCGAAGGCGCCGAGTCCACCGGCGCGAAGAACGACGACGTCGTCGACGCCGACTTCGAGGAAGTCGACGACGACAAGAAGAAGTCGGCGTAATACAGAGCGTCCGTGATAGAATTGGGGGCCCGGCGCGGAAACGCGCCGGGTCTTCCATGATCCGGACCCGGATTATCGCTTTTCCCTTTCCGTTTCCGGCACAGGTCTAGACATCGTCCGATGGCCAAGGTCGACTATTACGAAGTGCTGGGCGTCGCCCGGGACGCCGACGACAAGACGCTGAAGGCGGCCTTCCGCAAGCTCGCGATGCAGTATCATCCGGACCGCAATCCGGGCGATCACGGCGCCGAGGCGAAGTTCAAGGAAATCAACGAGGCCTACGAGAAGCTGCGCGATCCGCAGAAGCGGGCCGCCTATGACCGCTTCGGCCATGCCGCCTTCGACGGACCCGGCGGCGGGCCGGGCGGATTCTCCGGCGATTTCGGCTCGTCGATGTCGGACATCTTCGACGACATCTTCGGCGAGTTCATGGGCGGGCGGCGCGGCCAGCGGCCGAGCGGCGGCCGCGAGCGGGGAGCCGATCTCCGCTACAACATGGAGATCACGCTCGAGGAGGCCTATTCCGGCAAGACCGCCGAGATCCGCGTCCCGACCAAGATCGCCTGCGAGACCTGCTCGGGCACCGGCGCGCGGCCGGGCTCCCATCCCAAGGTCTGCACCACCTGCGACGGCCATGGCCGCGTCCGCGCCGCGCAGGGCTTCTTCTCGATCGAGCGCACCTGCCCGACCTGCGGCGGCCGTGGCGAGATCATCTCCGACCCGTGCGAGAAGTGCGGCGGCACCGGCCGCCAGACGCAGGAGCGTACGCTCCAGGTCAACATCCCGGCCGGCATCGAGGACGGCACCCGCATCCGCCTCTCCGGCGAAGGCGAGGCTGGCCTCAAGGGCGGACCGGCGGGCGATCTCTATCTCTTCCTGTCGGTGAAGCCGCATGCGCTGTTCCAGCGCGAGGGCGCAGACATCTTCTGCCGCGTGCCGATCTCGATCACGACGGCGGCGCTCGGCGGCCAGTTCGACGTGCCGACGGTCGAGGGCGGCAAGACGCGCGTGAAGGTTCCCGAAGGCACCCAGACCGGCAAGCAGTTCCGCCTCAAGGGCAAGGGCATGCCGGTGCTGCGCTCGGCGCAGATGGGCGACATGTATATCCAGGTCGTCGTCGAGACGCCGAGCAACCTGTCGCGCCGCCAGCGCGAACTGCTGGAAGAGTTCGAGCAGGCCTCGTCGGAAGAGAACAATCCCGAGTCCGCCGGCTTCTTCGCCCGCATCCGGGACTTCTTCGGCGGCTCGTGAGGCGGATGCCTGTCACAGGATTGCCTTGAATTCGGCCGCATGATGGCGCGGCGCAAAGAGAGGGCCGCATGTCGTCGATCGAGAAGCGCAAGCTGAAATCCGCCGTCGCCGACGAGGTCCGCTTCCTCTGCAACTGGATGGGCCGCCCGCTCACCACCGGCGCCGTCAGCCCGTCCGGCAGAGCGCTGACGAAGCTGATGGCGAGCTTCGTCGATCCCGCCGATCCGCGGCCGGTGGTCGAGCTCGGGCCCGGTACCGGCGTCGTCACCAAGGCGTTGCTCGATCGTGGCGTCGCGCCGGAGCGGCTGGTCTCGATCGAGTACAATCCGGATTTCTGCGCGCTGCTGCGCAAGCGCTTCGCCGGCGTCCATATCATCGAGGGCGACGCCTATGCGCTGGGCGAAACACTGAAGGGCACGGTCGACGGCGAGATCTCGGCCGTCGTTTCCTCGCTGCCTCTCTTCACGCGACCGGCAGAGATGCGCCGGGCGCTTATCCTCGAGGCGCTCGACCGCATGCCGCCCGGACGGCCGCTGATCCAGTTCTCCTATGCGCTGGTGCCGCCGGTGCCGGCCGAGCCGGGACGCTTCACCGTCGAACACACGCACTGGGTGGTGATGAACCTTCCGCCGGCCCGCGTCTGGCTCTATCGCCGGCCGGCCTGAATGGCGCTCCTCCTCTACGTCTCGCATCCGGAAGTGGCGATCGATCCCGCCATCCCGGTCCCCGACTGGGGCCTTTCGGCCAGGGGCCGGGAGCGGGCCTCGGCCTTTGCGTCGCATCCCCTCCTCGCTTCCGCCGGCCGCATCGTCGCGAGCCGCGAGAACAAGGCGATCGAGACCGCCGAAATCCTCGCCGCGCCGCATGGCCTCGCCATCGAAATCCGCGACGACCTGCACGAGAACGACCGCTCGGCCACGGGCTTCCTGCCGCCGGACGCGTTCGAGGCGACCGCCAACCGCTTTTTCGCCGAGCCCGAGACGAGCATCCGCGGCTGGGAGCGGGCGATCGACGCGCAGCGCCGCATCGTCGGCGCGGTCACGGCCATCCTGGCCGAGCAGCCCGGGGTCGAGACCACCGTGATGGTGGGGCATGGCGGCGTCGGGACGCTGCTGCTCTGCCATGCGGGCGGGTTCGCCATCGACCGCCGCCACGACCAGGCGGGCGGCGGCGGCAATGTCCTCGTCATCGCCACCGATCCGCTGCGGCTCATGGCGCCCTGGACTCGGATGGAAGAGCTCGGAACGGCACTTCCCGCCTGACCCGGACGACCCAGCGGCAGGACGATCGCGGCCGGCCCTCCAGGGCGCTCGGCGCTTCCCTCCGGCCCGGAAAGGTTCTAGAGCTGCGCCATCACGGGAATCACGATGGCGCCGCCGCGCATTCTCCTTCTTGCAGGGTCGACCGCGCCTGCCTCGCCGGCAAGCAGGCTCGCCGCGGCTTTCGCGCGCGAGATCGTGTTTCTCGACGCCGAGGCGACCCTCCTGTCGCTGGCCGATTATTCGATGCCGCTTCGCGATGCCGACGGCACGGCTTCCGTGCCCGACGCGGCGGCGAAGCTCGGCGGCATGCTGCGCGCGCACAGCGCCGTCTTCATCGCGACACCCTCGCTTTTCGGCGGCATGCCGGCGCTGCTCTGCAACGCGCTCGAATGGCTCGCCGCCGTTCACGGCCGGCCGAAGAACGGGGCGCCGCTTTTCGCGCTCGCCGCCGCGTCCGACGACGAGACGGGCGCGTTGTCGGCGCTCGGTGATCTCGAGCGCTTCGTCGCGCGCGGTTTTTCCGCCACGCTGGTCGGCGGCGGGCTCGCCATCGGCCGCGCCGGCCTCGCCTTCGACGCCAAGGGCCGCCTCGACGATCCGCAACTCTCCGCCCGCCTGCAGGCGCTGGCGCGCGAAACCGTCTTCGCCGCGCGGCGCCTCGTCCCCGACAGCTGAACCGTCCTTCGAAGCGAGACTAGCCCGATGCCCATCCTCGACATGCGCGACAAACTGATCGTCGGCCTCGACCTTCCCACCGTCGCCGAGGCGGAAGCGATGGTCGCCAGGCTCGGCGACGACGTCGTGTTCTACAAGGTCGGCCTCCAGCTCACCTTCGCCGGCGGCCTCGATTTCGCCCGCCGGCTCGTCGACCAGGGCAAGAAGGTGTTCCTCGACGTCAAGCTGCTCGACATCGACAACACGGTCCAGCACGCCGTCGAGAACATCGCGCGGCTCGGCATGACCTTCTGCACCATCCACGCCTATCCGAAGGCGATGCGCGCCGCCGTCGCCGGCAAGGGCGAGGCCGGGCTCCGCCTCCTCGCCGTCACCGTGCTCACATCGATGGACGAGGCCGATCTCGCCGCCGCAGGCTTCGCCGGCAGCGTCGGCGAACTCGTCGCGCGCCGCGCCGCCGATGCGCGCGCCGCCGGGATGGACGGCATCGTCTGCTCGCCGGAAGAGGCGCGTGCGATGCGCGCGATCGTCGGCGCCGGCATGTCGATCGTGACGCCGGGCATCCGCCCGCGCGGCGCGCCGACCGGCGACCAGAAGCGCGTCGCGACCCCGGCCGAGGCGATCGCCGCCGGTGCCGACCATCTCGTCGTCGGCCGCCCGATCATCGCCGCGGCCGATCCGCGCGGCGTCGCCCGCTCGATCCTCTCCGAAATCGAACTCGCGATCTCGAAATAGCGCATGCCTGGACAGCGCCGTCTCATAACCGGCGTTTCCATGGCCGCGCCGCCCCTGCTATAGGGACGCGGACAAGCTGGGACCTCGCAACATGACCGATATGGGCCTCGTCGTCGTGGGCGCGGGCGGACGGATGGGCCGCACGCTGATCCGCATCATCCACGAGACGGACGGCGTGACGCTCGTCGGCGCCGTCGAGCGCGAAGGCGCCGAGACGCTCGGCACCGATGCGGGGATCCTTGCCGGCCTCCCCCCGGCCGGCGTTGCCGTCACCGACGATCCGCTGCCGGTCTTCGCGCGGGCCGACGGCGTGCTCGATTTCACCAGCCCGGCCGCGACGCTCGCCTTCGCGGAGATCGCGGCCCAGGCGCGCATCGTCCATGTCGTCGGCACCACCGGCCTCTCCGCCGACGACGAGGCCGCCATCGACGCCGCGGCGCGCCATGCCATCATCGTCAAGTCCGGCAATATGAGCCTCGGCGTCAACCTGCTCGCCGTGCTCGTGCGGCAGGCGGCGCGCGCGCTCGACCCGTCCTTCGACATCGAGATTCTCGAGATGCATCACCGCCACAAGGTGGATGCGCCGTCGGGCACGGCGCTGCTGCTCGGCAAGGCCGCCGCCGACGGGCGCGAGGTTTCGCTCGCCGAGGCCTCGGTGCGCGTGCGCGACGGCCATACCGGCCCGCGGCCCGAAGGGGCGATCGGCTTCGCGACGCTGCGCGGCGGCTCGGTCGCCGGCGACCATTCGGTGCTCTTCGCCGGCGAAGGCGAGACGATCACGCTCTCGCACCACGCCGCCGACCGCGCCATCTTCGCGCGCGGCGCCGTCAAGGCCGCGCTCTGGGCCAGGGGCCGCAAGCCCGGCCGCTATTCCATGGCCGACGTGCTCGGCCTCTCCTGACCTCCCCTCCCAAGGAACAGCCCATGGACCGCATCCTCGTGCTCGTGCGCCACGGCCAGAGCGACTGGAACCTCAAGAACCTCTTCACCGGCTGGCGCGATCCCGACCTGACGCCGAAGGGCGTTGAGGAAGCGCGCGCCGCCGGCAAGCGGCTGAAGGCGCTCGACCTGCAATTCGGCATCGCCTTCACCTCGGTGCTCACCCGCGCGCAGCACACGCTGAAGCTGATCCTCGAGGAGATCGGCCAGCCCGAGCTGCCGACCGTGCGCGACCTCGCGCTCAACGAGCGCGACTATGGCGACCTCTCGGGCCTCAACAAGGACGACGCGCGCGCCAAATGGGGCGAAGAGCAGGTGCATGTCTGGCGCCGCTCCTACGACATCGCCCCGCCCGGTGGCGAGTCGCTCAAGGACACCGGCGCCCGCGTCTGGCCCTATTACCTCTTCAACATCCTGCCGCCGGTCATGCGCGGCGAGAAGGTGCTGGTCGCGGCGCATGGCAATTCGCTGCGCGCGCTCATCATGGCGCTCGAAGGCCTGACGCCCGAGGAGATCCTCAAGCAGGAACTCGATACCGGCGTTCCCATCCTCTACCGCCTCAATGCCGACACCACCGTGGCCGAGAAGAAGGTCCTGAAGGGCTGAAATCAGCCTGTTCGACCTGAACGGCCGGCGCCAGCGCGCCGGCCTCCCCGTGTGATGGCGAAAGAGCCCACGCGGCGGTTGCGTTCGCCCTCTCTTCCGTGATGTTCTTGTGCAGAGCGAGATAGCCTGACGCACCGCAGCGACGCCGGGACGTCGGCAAGAATCCACCGAAGCACGGGGTCAGCGATGAGCCGGAACAGAGGTCGGGCGCGGCAGGCTGCGCGGCACGATCACGGGTGCCAGTCGCGGAGCGCCCCGTCCATGGGCCGCTCGATGGGCCGCTCGGCGCTCGTCATGGCATTCTGCAGCTGGTCGTTCGGCGCTCTCGCCGATCCGAGCGTGACCGCATCGGGCGACGTCGATCCATCTCCCGACAGTCCGGACTGGGTCTATGACGGCATCATCTATGTCGGAAAGACCGGCGTGGGCGCAGTCACGGTAGAGGATGGCGGCACGGTCCTCGATGTCGTCACGTCGATCGGCTACGCAGCCGGATCATCAGGGACCGCGACGATCTCGGGAGCCGGCTCCAACTGGACGACCAATGGCGAACTCTATGTCGGCGAATCCGGCTCCGGCTCGTTGACGATCGAGAATGGCGGTTATGCTAGCGGCGGCTCCTACAGCTATCTCGCGGCCAATGCCGGCTCATCGGGCACGGTGACGGTCTCAGGAGCCGGTTCGCGGTGGCAGAACGAGAATCTTCTCATCGGCTATGCGGGCAATGGCACAGTAACGGTCGAGGACGGCGCGGAGGTGACGGCGAATGTCGCCATACTCGGCTATTATGACGGCTCCTACGGGACCGCAACCGTCACGGGACCAGAGTCGAGCTGGACGATCAAGGGGCCCCTGAGGGTCGGCTACGATGGCTCTGCCGACCTCACGGTGGCGGATGGTGGAACCCTTGCCAGCGGGAACGCGACCATCGGCAACTTCAGGCCCTCGCACAGCTCGGTGACGGTCACCGGTCCGGGGTCGAGCTGGACGATCAATGGCGACCTGGAAGTGGCCGCCGCAGGCACCGCCACACTCACCATCGCCGATGGCGCCGCAGTCAGCGGCAGCAATGCCGTTCTCGGCAACAGCAGCCGATCGGCTTCGGGCACTGCGATCGTCACCGGCATGGGCTCCAGCTGGACCAACAGCGGCGACCTGACCATCGGCCGGTCCGGCAATGGATTTCTGATCGTCGCCGATGGCGGCAAGGTCTCCGACAACGACGCGCTGCTCGGCGTCTTCAACGGTACTTCGGGCACCGCGACCGTCAGTGGCGAGGGCTCCACCTGGACAAACAGCGGTAATCTGACCGTCGGCGTGGCCGGCACGGGCATGCTGACCATCGAGGGCGGCGGCGCAGTCAGCGACGCCAACGCGACGCTCGGCGACGACGTCGACCCTATTGGTCGGCCCTCGACCGGTACGGCGCTCGTCACGGGCGCGGGCTCGACCTGGACAAATACCGGCACTCTCACGATCGGCAACCGTGGCAATGGCACCCTCACCGTCGAAGACGGCGGCAGCGTCACCAGCGCCAACGCCCTGCTCGGCGTCGCCGCGGGCAGATCGGGCACCGCCACCGTCAACGGCGAGGGGTCCGTCTGGACGAACAGCGGGAAGCTGACCGTCGGCGTCGCCGGCACGGGCACGCTGACCATCGCGGACGGCGGCACGGTCAGCGACGCCAATGCGACGCTCGGCGACGCGGCCGGCTCGAGCGGAACCGCGCTCGTCACCGGCGAAGGCTCGAACTGGACGCATTTCGAGGATGTCGTCGTCGGCAATCGCGGCACCGGATCTCTGACGATCGCCGATGGCGGCAAGGTCGAAGACGACGACGGCACTCTCGGCCTGTTCGCAGGCTCCACGGGCACCGCAAGCGTTTCGGGGGCCGGCGCGCGCTGGGTCAACCGCGCCGATCTGACCGTCGGCGATTCCGGCTCCGGCTCACTGACGATCGCGGCCGGCGGCGCGGTCAGCGACGACTACGGCTATATCGGCCGCGACGCCGATGGATCGGGCACCGTCACGGTCACCGATTCCGGCTCCAGCTGGAGCAGCGACTACCTGCTCGTCGGCTACAAGGGCGGCGGCGCGCTCTCGGTCGAAAACGGCGGCACCGTAACGGCGGGAACGGCCTTCGTCGGATATACGAATACCGCCTCCGGAACGGTCAGCGTCTCGGGCCCCGCCTCGAGCCTCGAGGTTGCGGGCGGCCTTACCATCGGCGGTGCGGGTCTCGGATCGCTGACGATCGCCGATGGCGGTTCCGTCGCCAGCGCGTTCGCAACGCTGGGAAGCTATGATGCGTCGGGCTCCGCCGTCGTCTCGGGCGCCGGCTCCAGCTGGACCAATTCCGGCGCGCTCACCATTGGCGGCGAGGGCATCGGCGCCCTCACGCTCTCGGCCGGCGGCTCGCTCGAGAGCGGAACCGCCTCGCTTGCATCTCTGGCCGGCTCGACGGGAACGGCGCTCGTCGCCGGAGCCGGCTCCAGCTGGACCAACGCTGGCACGCTGACCATCGGCGCTGGCGGCGCCGGCACGCTGACGATCGCCAGCGGAGGACTGGTCCAGGCTGCCGACGCCACTCTTGGATCGCTCGCCGGCTCGACGGGAACGGCGCTCGTCACCGGGGCCGGCTCCGGCTGGACAAATACCGGCGCGCTGACCATCGGCGCCGGCGGCGCCGGCGCGCTGACCATCGCGGATGGCGCGACGGTGAGCGCCGGAACCCTCCTGCTCGCGGCCGAAGCCGGATCGAGCGGCACGCTCGCGATTGGTGCCGCCGCCGATGCGGCTGCAACCTCCGCCGGCGCGCTCGTCGCGGATTCGGTCGCCTTCGGCTCCGGCGCCGGCGGCATCGTCTTCAACCACACCGACGCCGCCTATGTGTTCGCCCCATCGCTCTCGGGCACCGGCACCATTGACGCCTATGCGGGCACGACCGTCCTTGCCGGGGCCAATGGCGGCTATACCGGCACGGCGACGCTGCATGGCGGCACGCTTTCGGCTGCCGCCGCCGAGAATATCGGTGGCGCCAGCCTCGTCTTCGACGGCGGCACGCTGCAGACGACCGGCAGCTTCACGCTCGCCAACCCCCTTAGCTTCAACGCCGGCGGCGGCACGCTTGAAACCGCGGCGGACACCAGCCTCTCGGTCGCGAGCGCGCTGGTCGGAACCGGCCCGCTGAACAAGACGGGTACCGGGCTGCTCGAACTGACCGGCGCCTCGCCGTCCTTCTTCGGGCCGACCACGATCAGCGCGGGCGAACTGCAGGTCGACGGCTCGCTGGCCGGCTCGGTCGTGACGGCGCTCGGCGGGACGACGCTGTCGGGCACCGGCACGGTCGGCGGTGTCGTCGCGCAGCCGGGCTCGACCATCGCTCCCGGCAACAGCCCCGGGACGCTGACGGTGGCCGGCGACTTTGTCCAGGCCTCCGGATCGACCTATGCGGTCGAACTCGTGGGCGGCAGTTCCGAATCCGACCTGATCCAGGTCGGCGGCCAGGCGACGATCGAGAGCGGCGCGCTGCTCGACGTCTCCATTTATGGCAGCGGCAGCTATTCCGCCGACACGCGCTACACGATCCTGACAGCGGCAGGCGGCCTCACCGGCACCTATGACGTGACCGGCGAGAGTTCGGCCTTCTATGCGCTCGACGTCACCTATGGCGCGACGGCCATCGAGCTGGATGTGCTGCTCTGGCGTCCGTTCGTCGACGCGGCCGTGACCGAGAACCAGTTTGCGACGGCCGCCGCCCTGCAGAGCCTTTCGGTCCTCAACCCGATGCGGCAGGCGGTGGGCGCGCTTGAGACCGATGCGCTGGCGCAGGCCGCCTTCGACAGCCTTTCCGGCGAGATCTATCCCTCGATCGAGGGCGCGATGGCGGAGGACAGCCGCTTCATCCGCAACGCCGCGATCGACCGGATCCGCGCGGCCTTCGACGAACGGCCGGCCCCGGCCGGCAGCACCGCCTGCGGAGCCGACGCGACCACCGTGCGCGTCGGACCCAACTGCGTCGGCGTCGCGTTCTGGGCCCAGGGCTACGGCGTCTGGGGCAATACCGACGGCAACGGCAACACTGCGAGCCTCTCGCATGACACGGGCGGCTTCCTGGTCGGCGCCGATACGCCGGTGCTCGACAGCTGGCGGCTCGGCATCCTCGGCGGCTACAGCCGCTCCACCTATGGCGTGGCGGAGCGCGACTCCTCGGCGAGTTCCGACAATTACAGCATCGGCCTTTACGGCGGCACCGCATGGGACCGGCTCGGCCTTCGTCTCGGCGGCGCCTATACCTGGAGCGACGTCTCGGCGAACCGCGACGTCCTCTTCCCCGGCTTCGCCGACAGCCTTGGAAGCTCCTATGGCGCCGGCACAGCGCAGGTCTTCGCCGATCTCGGCTATCAGATCGGCCTCGGCCAGACGGCGCTCGGCAAGGTCTCGATGGAGCCCTTCGCCAACCTTGCCTATGTCGATGTCCAGACCGACGGCTTCACGGAGGAGGGCGGGCTCGCCGCGCTCGACGCACAGAGCGGCAGCACCGGCGTCACCTTCTCGACGCTCGGCCTGCGCGGATCGAGCGTCTTCGTGCTGCGCGGGATGGACCTGACGGCGTCGGCGGCGCTCGGCTGGCGCCACGCCTTCGGCGATACCGATCCGACGGCGACGGTCAATTTCGCAGGCTCCGACCTGTTCACCGTCGCCGGTGTCCCGATCGCCGAGGATGCGGCGCTGGTGGAAGCTGGCCTCTCGGCCAGCCTCGCGCAGAATGTCGACCTGAACCTCTCCTATACGGGTCAGTTCGGCAGCGGCACCGAAAGCCAGGGCCTGACAGGCAAGTTCAGCATCGGCTTCTGAAGGCGGCGGGCGGAGCCGATATCGCCACTTTGGGTGCTCGTCAGGCGGTGCCTGTTCAGGCGGGATCGTTCGTTGCCTTCGCGGGGAGCCATTCGCCCCGGACCTCGTCGTCCGCCTCGCGGCCGGCCCGGAGCCCTGCTTCCCGCGCCGCGATGTCCGGCGAGAGCCGCCAGAGCGCCCAGACGGCGGCGCCGCGGACGACCGGAGCCGCGTCGTCGAGGCGCGCCACGACCAGCGGCGCGAGGGCAACATCGCCCGAATTGCCCATCGCGATCAGGACGTTGCGCAGGAAGCGGTCGCGGCCGATGCGCTTCACCGGCGAGCCGGCGAACAGAACGCGGAAGGCGGCATCGTCCAGCGTGGCGAGATCGGCGAGCCGGGGCGCGGCGAGATCCGGCCGCGCCTTCAGCTTCATCTCGGCGCCGGCCTGGGCGAACTTGTTCCACGGGCAGGCGGCGAGGCAATCGTCGCAGCCATAGATGCGATTGCCCATCGCGGCGCGGAACTCGGCCGGGATCGGCCCCGAATGCTCGATGGTGAGATAGGAAATGCAGCGCCGGGCATCGATCTGGTAGGGCGCCGGGAAGGCGCCGGTCGGGCAGGCGTCGAGGCAGGCGCGGCAGGAGCCGCAATGGTCGCGCTCGGCCGCGTCAGCCGGCAGCGGCAGCGCCGTCAGGATCGCGCCGAGGAAAAGCCAGGAGCCGAAGGCGCGGGAGACGAGATTGGTGTGCTTGCCCTGCCAGCCGATGCCGGCGGCTGCGGCGAGCGGCTTTTCCATCAGCGGCGCTGTGTCGACGAACACCTTGACCTCGGCGCCGCTGCGCGCCGCGAGGCGGCCGGCCAGAAGCTTCAGCTTGCCCTTGATGACGTCGTGATAGTCGCGGTTCTGCGCATAGACGGAGATCGCGCCGCGATCGGGCCGCTCCAGGACGGCGCGGGGGTCGCTGTCGGGGCCGTAATTGAGGCCGAGCATGACGACGGCGCGGACATCGGGCCAGAGCGTGCGCGGATCGGCGCGCCGCGCCTCGGTCTCGGCCATCCAGGCCATGGAGCCGTGACGGCCGGCTTCGAGGAAGGCCCGCAGCCGCGCGGCGGCCTCGGGGATGGCATCCGGCGCCGCGATGCGCACGGCATCAAAGCCCTCGCTCCGCGCATCGGCGACGAGACGGGTCTTCTCGGCCGAAAGAGCGGCATCAATGCCGGCTTCGTTCAGAAGTCGAGATCCGCGTAGTGGGTCGAGGCCGGGACGCCCCGGAGCGTGTCGGCGAGCAGCGAGCGGAAGGACGGGCGGGACTTCACCCGCGCGTACCACGCCTTCGCCGTCTCGTCGGCTTCCCATGGCACCTCGCCGAGATAATCGATGCAGGAAATCTCCGCCGCGGCGGCGAAGTCGGCCAGCGACAGCTCGCGGCCGGCCAGCCAGTTCCTGCGTCCCGCCAGATAGCCGATATATTGCAGATGATAGCGGATATTGGCGCGCGCTGCGCGGATCGCCGCCGGATCGGGCGAGTTGTTGCCTTCACCCGCCGCCATGCGCCGCTTGTAGACCTTCTCGGTGACGAGATAGTTGGTCACCTCGCCATGGAGCTTCTGCGAGAACCACTCGACGAGGCGGCGCACCTCGGCGCGGTCGGCGGCATGCTCGGGCATCAGGCGGACTTCGCCCATCCGCGCGCCCTTGGTCTCGACCAGATATTCGGCCACCACCGGCCCGCCGCTCACCACCGTGTCGTTGTCGTCGATGAAGATCGGCAGCGTGCCTGCCGGGTTCATCTGCAACAGCGCCGGAACGCGAAGCCAGGGCTTCTCCTCGATGAATTCGACGGTCTCGTCATACTCCGCCAGCACGAGGCGGACATAGCGGGACGCGGCGGAAAACGGGTGGTGGTGAAGCTGGGACATCGACACGCGGGGTGGTGTGACGGGCAAAGGCAGCGATTTTGCGGCAGTTCGTCCAATTGCCGCCGATCTTTCGCGGCCCGCATATAGGCTGCCATCGTCACCGCGATCAAGCCGATTCGCGCTGCGTCCCCCTCATCCCGAATCAAGGGTGATCCATGGATCCCAAAAGCATGCTGGATGCGCTCATTCTCGGCCTGATCGAGGGCCTGACCGAGTTCATCCCGGTATCCTCCACCGGCCATCTGCTGCTCGCGGGCCATTTTCTCGGCTTCGACAGCCCGGGCCGGGCGTTCGAGGTGCTCATCCAGCTCGGTGCCATCCTCGCGATCCTCACCGTCTATGCCGCGCGCATCCTGAAGATCCTGAAGGACCTGCCGCACGACCCGCGCACCCGCCGCTTCGTGATCGGCGTGCTCGTCGCCTTCCTGCCGGCCGTCGTGGTCGGCGTCATCGCCCATGATTTCATCAAGCGGGTGCTGTTCGAGAGCCCGATGCTGATCTCGATCACGCTCATTCTCGGCGGCTTCGTGCTTCTCGTCGTCGACCGGCTCGACCTGCGCCCGCGCTATCACGACGCGATGGACTTCCCGCTGCCGATGTATCTCGCCATCGGCATCGTGCAGTGCCTCGCGATGATCCCCGGCGTCTCGCGCTCGGGCGCCACCGTCGTCGCCGCCATGGCCTTCGGCAGCGACAAGCGCTCGGCGGCCGAGTTCTCGTTCTTCCTCGCGATGCCGACCATGGTCGGCGCCTTCGCCTATGATCTCTACAAGAACCACGGCGCGCTCACCGACGCGGCGCTGATCAATATCGGCATCGGCTTCGTCGCGGCCTTCGTCGCGGGCGTCTTCGTGGTCCGCCACCTGCTCGACTTCGTGAGCCAGCGCGGCTTCGCGCCTTTTGCCTATTGGCGCATCGTCGTCGGCGCCATCGCGCTCGCCGCCGTGCTGACCTTCGGCTGAGCCCCGAAACGAAAACGGGGCCCGCGAGGGCCCCGTCCAGACCGGTCGACCGGCGCCGCGATCAGGCGGTGCGCTTGTGGTCGAACTGGCCGTGCGGCTTGAAGCGCACGAGATAGGACGGCAGCACCGCCTCGAGGCTGGTCGGCTGGATGCCGAGCCCCTGCAGCGTGCGGCCTTCGGCGACCGCCTTCTCCGAGACGACATTGTCGGTCTCGAGCAGCTTCAGCTGGTCGCGCGTCATCATCGGATTGGGCAGCCACTCCATGAGGGAGGCCTGAGCGCGGGCGATGCCCCAGGGCAGCGACACCAGCGGCCGGCTGCGGCCGATCTCCGACAGGATCAGCTCCAGGCATTCGCGGAAGGTCTTCACCTCCGGGCCGCCGAGCTCGTAGATCCTGCCGCCCTCGACCGTCCCGTCGACCGCGCGGGCGATCACCTCGGCGACGTCGCCGACGAAGACCGGCTGGAACTTCGTCGTGCCGCCGCCGATGAGCGGCAGCGCCGGCAGGTAGCGCGTCAGGTCGGCGAAGCGGTTGAAGAACTTGTCCTCGGGGCCGAACACGATCGAGGGGCGCAGAACGACCGCGCCGGGCACCGTCTCCAGCGCCGCTGCCTCGCCCTCGGCCTTGCTCTTCGCATAGAGCGACTGCGAATCCGGATGGGCGCCGAGCGCCGACATCTGGACGAGATTGGCGATGCCGGCGGCGCGGGTCGCCTCGGCCACGGCGCGGGCGCCGAAGGCCTGCACGGCGTTGAAGCTCTGCCGGCCGCTCTCGGAAAGGATGCCGACGAGATTGACGACGGCGTCGGCGCCCTCGACCGCTCGGTCGACCGACCAGCGATAGCGGAGATTGGCCTGCACCGGCATGATCTGGCCGACGGCGCCGAGCGGCTGCACATGGCCGGCGAGATCGGGCCGCCGCACCGCGACGCGGATCCGCCAGCCACGCTTCGCCAGCGCACGGACCGCATGGCGTCCGATGAAACCGGACCCGCCGAAGATCGTGACCAGCTTGCCCGTCTGCGCCGTCATGCTCCGCTCCTGCCGCCCTGTCCTGCCGACTGTCTCGAACCCTTCCAATAGTCTGTGGCAGCGGCAGTGTCGAGGCGCCATCGGGTCGCGCCGCGCGGCCGTTTCAGCGGATCAGCCGGCCCACCAGCTTGGCGGTGTAGTCGACCATCGGCACGATGCGGGCATAGTTGAGCCGCGTCGGCCCGATGACGCCGAGCACGCCGACGACGCGGCTCTCGGAATCGCGATAGGGCGAGACGACGAGCGAGGAGCCGGACAGCGAGAACAGCTTGTTCTCCGAGCCGATGAAGATGCGCACGCCCTCGCCTTCCTCGGCGCTGCCGAGAAGGCCGATCAGCTCGCGCTGCGTCTCGATATCGTCGAAGAGCAGGCGGATGCGCTCGAGATCCTCGGCGGCGCGGACATCGTCGAGCAGATTGGCCTGCCCGCGCACGATGAGCGTTTCCGGCCGGTTGCCGCCGACCGACGCCCAGCTCGCGAGCCCCTGGTCGACGAGCCGGGCCGTCAGCTGGTCGAGCTCGGCGCGCATGCTCTCCTGGCGCAGCTGCAGCTCGCTGCGGGCCTCCGAGAGGCTGCGGCCGCGCAGATGGGCATTGATGTAGTTGGCCGCCTCAACCAGCGTCGAGGGCGTGGTGCCCGGCTCGATGTCGATCAGCCGGTTCTCGACCGAGCCGTCCTCGCCGACCAGCACGACGAGCGCGCGGTTCGGCTCGAGGCGCAGGAACTCGACCTGCTTCAGCCGCTGGTCCGACTTGGAGGCGAGCACGACACCGGCGCCGCGCGAGAGGCCCGACAGCATGCGGCTCGCATCGGCGAGGAGATCGTCGACCGGCCGCTGGCCGCCGGCGGCGACGCGGGTCTCGATGTCGCGCCGCTCCTCGGTGGTGAGATCGCCGACCTCCAGCATCGCATCGACGAAGAGCCTGAGGCCGCTTTCGGTCGGAAGGCGGCCGGCCGAGGTGTGCGGCGAATAGATGAGGCCGAGATATTCGAGATCGGCCATCACGTTGCGGATCGAGGCCGGCGACAGCGCCATCGGCAGGATGCGCGCGAGGTTGCGCGAGCCGAGCGGCTCGCCCGTCTCGAGATAGGTGTCGACGATGCGGCGGAAGATCTCGCGCGAGCGGCGGTCGAGCCGCGCCAGAGTCGACGCGCTGCCGCCTTCGGCCGGCCCGCGCTCTCCCTGAGTTTCCGATCGATCCCTTGCCATGTCTCGTCTGTCGAATGTGCTGACAGGGATTAAGTGTCGATTTTCCGCGCCGCTTCAAGCGGGGCTTTGCGTCGGCTCGCCTCGGCGGCTACAAGCACTGGTCCAGCCACAGCAAGGAAAGCCCATGCGACCCTCCAAGCGCGCCGCCGATGCCATGCGACCGGTCTCGTTCGAACGCGGCGTCGCCAAGCATGCCGAAGGATCCTGCCTGGTGCGCTTCGGCGACACGCATGTGCTCTGCACGGCGAGCCTCGAGGAGAAGCCGCCGTCCTGGCTGCGCGGCTCCGGCAAGGGCTGGGTGACCGCCGAATACGGCATGCTGCCGCGCTCGACCGGCGACCGGATGCGCCGCGAGGCGACGACCGGCAAGCAGGGCGGCCGCACGCTCGAGATCCAGCGCCTGATCGGCCGTTCGCTGCGGGCCGTGGTCGATCTCGTCCATCTCGGCGAGAAGCAGATCACCATCGACTGCGACGTGCTGCAGGCCGACGGCGGCACGCGCACGGCCTCCGTCACCGGCGGCTTCATCGCGCTGTGGGAATGCATCCAGTGGATGAAGACGCGCGACATGGTCGGCCCCAAGGTCATCCGCGACCACGTCGCGGCCGTCTCGGTCGGCATTTATCGCGGCAAGGCGGTGCTCGATCTCGACTATGACGAGGATTCGGAGGCCGAGACCGACGCCAATTTCGTCATGACCGGCTCCGGCGGCATCGTCGAGATCCAGGGCACGGCCGAGGGCAAGCCGTTCGACGAGGCGGAACTGACCGCGATGCTCGCCCTCGCCAAGACCGGCATCGGCGAACTCGTCGACCTTCAGAAGAAGGCGATGGGCGTATGAGCGGGCCGCGTCTTTCGCCCGGCGACACGCTGGTGGTCGCCACCCACAACAAGGGCAAGCTGCGCGAATTCGCCGATCTCCTGAAGCCGTTCGGCCTCAAGACGGTGTCGGCGGGCGAACTCGGCCTGCCCGAGCCGCCGGAAACCGGCACCACCTTCGAGGAAAACGCGACCATCAAGGCCGTCGCGGCGGCCACCGCCTCGGGCTATCCTGCGCTTTCGGACGATTCGGGCCTCTGCGTCGACGCCCTCGACGGGGAGCCCGGGGTCTACTCGGCCGACTGGGCCGGCTCCGACAAGGATTTCTCGCGCGCCATGCGCAATGTCGAGGAAAAGCTGCAGCTGGCGAAGGCCGTGTCGCCCGAGGCGCGCACCGGCCGCTTCGTTGCCGTGCTCTGCCTCGCCTTTCCCGGCGGAGAGCGTCGCTATTATCGCGGCGAGGTCGAGGGAACGCTGGTCTGGCCGCCGCGCGGCACCATCGGCTTCGGCTACGATCCGATGTTCCTGCCCGAGGGCCACGAGCGGACCTTCGGCGAGATGAGCGCAGACGAGAAGCATGGCTGGTCGGCCGGGCGCACCGATGCGCTCTCGCACCGCGCCCGCGCCTTCGCCCTGTTCGCCGCCGCCGAGCTGCAGGATTGATCCGCTTGGTCACGCCCGCCGACGCCGCAAGCGACCATACCCCGGACGAGCCGATCGATCCGGGCTTCGGCGTCTATGTGCACTGGCCGTTCTGCGCCTCGAAATGCCCCTATTGCGACTTCAACTCGCATGTGCGGCGCGAGGGCGTCGACCAGGTGCGCTTCGCGGCGGCGCTCGTCGCCGAGCTGAAACAGACGGCGGCGCGCATCGGCCCGAGGCGTGTCGATTCGATCTTTCTCGGCGGCGGCACGCCGTCGCTGATGGATCCCGCGACCGTCGGCACCGTGCTCGACGCCGTCGCGTCGGTCTGGACGCTCGCGCCCGATGCCGAGATCACGATGGAGGCCAATCCGTCGAGCGTCGAGGCCGAGCGTTTCCGCGGCTATCGCGCGGCAGGCGTCAATCGCGTCTCGCTCGGCGTCCAGGCGCTCAACGATGCGGATCTCAGGGCGCTCGGCCGGCTGCACAGCGCCGACGAGGCGCTCGCCGCCGTGGAGATCGCCCGCGCCACCTTCCCGCGCCTTTCCTTCGATCTCATCTATGCCCGGCCGGGCCAGACGCCGGCGCTCTGGGAAGCCGAGCTCCGCGCCGCGCTCGCCCGCGCCTCCGATCATCTCTCGCTCTACCAGCTCACGATCGAGCCGGGCACGATGTTCGAGAAGCTCTACGAGGCCGGAAAGCTGCAGATTCCCGACGAGGATGTCGCGGCCGAGCTCTTCGCGGTGACGCAGGCGGTCTGTGACGAGGCGGGCCGCCCGGCCTACGAGATTTCCAATCACGCCGCGCCGGGCGCGGAGTGCCGGCACAATCTCGTCTATTGGCGCTATGGCGAATATGCCGGCATCGGCCCCGGCGCGCATGGCCGCCTCATCGTCGACGGCCGCCGCCATGCGACGGCGACGGCGCGCGAGCCGGAAAAATGGCTCTCCCGCGTCGAATCCTGGGGCGACGGCGTCGATACCGACGACGTTCTGACGCCCGAGGAATCGGCCGACGAAATGCTGCTGATGGGGCTGCGCCTCGTCGAGGGCATCGATCTTCGCCGCTACCGCGCCATCGCCGGAAGGCCGCTCGATCCGAGCCGCCTTGCCGATCTCATCGCGCATGGCATGGTGGAGCGTCTCGGACCGCACCGCGTCCGTGCGACGCGCGAAGGCGCCTTCGTTCTCGACGCGGTGGTCGCGGACCTCGCGGCCTGACACCTATTGCGGCGGCGGCGGGAAGCGCTTCGGCGCCGGATCGATGATCTCGGCCCTGCCGCCCCTGATCTCGTAGATCGCGAGGCTCCGCTGGCTGAGGCCGTTCGGCAGCAGGCGGAACGCGCCGTCGACGCCCGAGAAGCCGTTGGCATTGGTCAGCGTCTCGAAGGCGAAGCGGCGGGTTCCGAAGCGGGACGTGAGCCCGGCGGCGAGCCGGGTCGCATCGAAGGCGAGCGCGGCCGGGCGTGGCGGCGCGGTGCCATAGGCGGCGGCGTAGCGCGCGGCGAAACCGGCGAAGCCGCTCTTGTCGGGGGCCGGGAACCAGCCGCCCTGGAGCCCGGGCGCCGACAGGATGCGCGCATCGTCCCACAGGCCGGAACCGAGAAGCTGGATGCGGCCGGAGAGCCCGGCGCCTGCGAGCGCCGCGCCCAGCCGGAGCGGGGCCTCGTCGGCGGCCGGCGCCGCCACGGCGTCGATGCTCCCCGCCTGCGCAAGCTGCGTGAGCCCGGCGACCCGCGCGGCGATCGCGCCGCCATCGGCGGGATAGCGGGCGACCGTGACGAGGCCTGAGCCGCCGCCCGCCGACACCGTCCGCTGCAAGGACGCGCCGAACACCGCGCCATAGCCGCTTTCCGGGAGCAGCGCTGCAAGCGAGCGGCGTCCCCGCGCCTCGGCGAAGCTCGCGATGCGCTCGGCATCGCCCTCCGGCAGGAAGCCGAGCACATAGACGCCGCGCGCCGCCACCGTGGCATCGCTGGAGAGCGCCAGCACCGGCACGCCGGCCGGCCGCGTCACCTCGGCGACACCGCGCACGGCCGGCGCGAGCAGCGGCCCGATGATGAGTTCGGCACCGGCATCGAGCGCTGCGACCGCCGCCGCTCGGGCGCCTTCGCGCGTGCCCTTGTCGTCCTCGACGATGATGGTGATGTCGGCGCCGGGCGTCTCTTGCACCGCCATCTCGGCGGCGTTGCGCAGGCTCGCGGCAACGATGCCGGCATTGCCGGGCGCCGAGCGCGGCAGGAGAAGCGCCACCTTGACCGATCCGTTCCCGATGCGCTCGCCCATCGCCGGCTGCGCCGGCGTGGGCGCGGCGGGACCGGACCGCTCGACCGTCGGCGCGCATGCGGCCAGCATGCCGAGCGCCAGCGCCGCGACGCCCAGTCTCCCGATCACCCCTGCGAAGCAGCCCGATCGCATGCGCCTTCTCCCGGCCCCGTCCTGCCGCTATTGATAGCGGATCGCGGCCCCGCCGCGCGAGGCAGGGAGCCCATACCGCCCATGGATGATTTCGCAACGCCGTTTCCGAACCGTCACCGATGAGCGGCAGCGACACTCCGAAGCGGCGATATGCGATCGAGGGCCACGGTTTCGAAGCGCCGCCGCTCGAAACGGGGCTCTACATCGTCTCGACCCCGATCGGCAATCTCCGCGACGTGACGCTGCGCGCGCTGCAGGTGCTCGCGGGCGCCGATCTCGTCGCCTGCGAGGATACGCGGGTGACCCGCGTCCTGCTCAATCACTATGGCATCGCCACCTCGCTCCTCGCCTATCACGAGCACAATGCCGAGGAGCAGCGGCCGCGCCTCCTGGCGGTGCTCGGCGAGGGAAAGAGCGTCGCGCTCGTCTCGGACGCCGGCACGCCGCTGGTCTCCGATCCCGGATTCCGCCTCGTCGGCGCGGTCGCGGAGGCGGGCCACAAGGTCGTGCCGATCCCCGGCGCCTCGGCGATCCTCTCCGGCCTCGTCACCGCCGGCCTGCCGACCGACGCCTTCCTCTTCGCCGGCTTCCTGCCGACGAAGACGGTGGCGCGGAAGAAGCGCATCGCCGCGCTCGCCGGCGTCCCGGCAACGCTCGTCTTCTACGAATCCCCGCACCGCACGGCCGATGCGCTGGCCGATCTTTCCGAGACGCTCGGGGCGGAGCGGCCGGCGGTGCTGGCGCGCGAACTCACCAAGATGTTCGAGACGGTGCGGCGCGGCACGCTCGGCTCGCTGGCGGCCGAGCTCGCCACCGAGCCCACGCCCAAGGGCGAGATCGTGCTTCTGGTCGGACCGCCGGAGGAATCCGCGCCCGACGCCTCCGATCTCGACGCGCTGCTCGAGAGCCTCCTCGCCGAACTCCCGGTCAAGGAGGCGGCGCAGCGCGCGGCGGCGGCGACCGGCCTGCCGCGCCGCGACCTCTACCAGCGGGCGCTGGCGCTGAAGGCGGGGGACGAGCATGGCGGCGCCGACTGACAGCCGCCGCGCCGCCGAGCAGCGCGGCCGCCTCGCCGAGACGCTCGCCGCGCTCTGGCTCGGCCTCAAGGGCTACCGCGTGGTGGCGCGCCGCTACCGGAGCCCGGTCGGGGAGATCGACCTCGTCATGCGGCGCGGAAGCGTTCTCGCCTTCGTCGAGGTCAAGAGCCGCGCCGACGCGGCGAGCGCCGCCTATGCGGTGACGCCGCAGGCGCGCCGCCGCATCGTCCGGGCCGCCGAATCCTATCTCGCCCGTCATCCCGAGGTGCTGGCGCTGACGCTGCGCTTCGATCTCGTCCTGATGGTTCCCGGCCGTCTTCCGCGCCATCTGCCGGACGCCTTCGCCATCGACCGGTGAGGGCGATTGCAATGACGCCGATTGCCATGACGCCCCCTGCCGCGCGATAAGCAAGGCCCATCCAGCCCCGCATGATCCGAGATCGCCATGTCGCTTTCCGTCGCCGTCCAGATGGATCATATCGCCCGCATCAGCATCCGCGGCGACTCGACCTTCGCCCTGATGCTTGAGGCGCAGCGCCGCGGCCACCGCCTCTTCCATTACACGCCCGACCGCCTGTCGCTGAACAACGGCCGCGTCGAGGCGCGGCTCGAGACTGTCACGGTGCGCGACACGCCCGGCGACCATTTCACGCTCGGCGAGACCGAGCGGGCGGATCTCTCCACCTTCGACGTGGTGCTGCTGCGCCAGGATCCGCCCTTCGACATGGGCTACATCACGACCACGCATCTCCTCGAGCGGATCCATCCGAAGACGCTCGTCGTCAACGACCCGGCCGAGGTGCGCAACGCGCCGGAGAAGATCTTCGTCACCGAATATCCGGACCTGATGCCGCCGACGTTGCTCTCGCGGGATGCAGAGGAGATCCGCGATTTCCGCAACGCGCATGGCGACATCATCGTGAAGCCGCTCTACGGCAATGGCGGCGCCGGCGTCTTTCGTATCTCGGAAGGCGACCAGAACCTCGCCTCGCTGCTCGAGATCTTCTCCACCGCCTTCCCGGCGCAGCCCTATGTCGTGCAGCGCTATCTGCCGGCGGTCAGGGCCGGCGACAAGCGGATCATCCTCGTCGACGGCGTCGCGGCGGGCGCCATCAACCGCGTGCCGGCCGACGGCGAGGCGCGCTCCAACATGCATGTCGGAGGCCGTCCGGAGCCGATCGAACTGACGCGTCGCGACCGCGAGATCTGCGAGGCGATCGGCCCGGAACTGAAGCGGCGCGGCTTCATCTTCGTCGGCATCGACGTGATCGGCGACTATCTCACCGAGATCAACGTCACCTCGCCCACCGGCATCCGCGAGGTGAAGCGCTTCGGCGGCGCCGACATCGCGGCGCTGGTCTGGGACGCCATCGAAGCGAAGCGGTGAGCGTGGAGCGGCCAGAAACCGACGACACCCGGCTCGGCGCGCTCGTCGAGGCCAATCTCCACGCCTTCCTGCTCGCGCTCGGCCGAGCCGGCGGCGGCGAGGAGCGGCTCGGCCCGGACCTTTCCTGGACCATCGGCGGCTCGCCGATCGACTATCACAACGCCGCCTTCGGAGCCCGGCTCACCGCGGAGGAGGCCGACGGCGCCATCGCGCGATCGCTTTCCATCATGCGCCGTCGCGGCGTTCCGGGGAGCTGGCATCTCGGCCCGTCGAGCCGGCCGCCCGATCTCGGCGCGCGCCTGGAAGCGGCGGGCTTTTCGGCCGGTTTCGCTGAACATGGCATGGCCGCCGATCTTCCGGCGCTGTCGCCAACCGAACCGCCGCCCGGCGTTTCCGTCGAGGAGGTCCGCGACGAGGCCGGGATCGCCCGATGGATCGACACCCTCGCCCGCGGCTTCGGCGAGGGAGCGCGCGAGGCCGAGTGGGTCGGCGCCTGCTGGCGACGGCTCGGCTATGGGCCGGGCAGCGACTGGCGCCATTTCATCGCACGGCTCGACGGCCGCCCGGCCGCGACGGCGACGCTCTTCCTCGCCGCCGGCGTGGCCGGCCTCTATTTCGTCTTCACGGCCGAGGAGGCTCGGCGCCGCGGGCTCGGCGCCGCCGTGACAAACGCAGCGCTGGGCGAGGCCGCGAGGCTCGGCATCGCGACCGCCGTGCTCGGCGCGTCCGAGGCGGGCGCAGCCCTCTATCGCCGGCTCGGCTTCCGCGACTGCTGCCGGCTGCCGATCTACGAATGGCAGCCCGACGCATGAGCCTGGCGCCGCAACCCAGGCGCGATTTTTGTTCACTTCCTGTTCTTGCGCGCAGCCTCGCCTTCCCCTAGTCTTCCGACAGGCGGAAGGGGGTTCCGATGGTCTCGCATGTCACGACGGTATCGTTCCAGGGCGTCGAGGCCGTACCGGTCGACGTCCAGGTCCAGATCGTGCCCGGGCTTCCTGCCTTCATCGTGGTCGGCCTGCCGGACAAGACCGTCGCCGAAAGCCGCGAGCGCGTCCGCTCGGCGCTGCACGCCTCGGGGCTCGCTTTGCCGCCGAAGCGGGTCATCGTCAACCTCGCCCCGGCCGACCTTCCGAAGGAGGGCAGCCACTATGACCTCCCCATCGCCATGGCGCTGATGGCGGCGATCGGCGCGCTGCCGGGCGACCGGCTGGCCTCCTATGTCGCGCTCGGCGAACTGGCGCTCGACGGAACGATCGCGCCCGTCGCGGGCGTGCTGCCGGCGGCGATCGGCGCCAATGCGCTGGGGCGCGGCCTGATCTGCCCCTCTGCGACCGGGCCGGAAGCGGCTTGGGCGAGCCGCGATCTCGACATCCTGGCGCCGCTCAGCCTCATCGCGCTCGCCAATCATTTCAAGGGCACGCAGGTGCTGACGCGGCCGGAGCCGGCGCTGATGCGCGACGCGCCGCAACTCGCCGATCTCGCCGATATCCGCGGCCAGGAGCTCGCCAAGCGCGCGCTGGAGATCGCGGCGGCCGGTGGCCACAACATCCTGCTCGTCGGCCCGCCCGGCGCCGGCAAGTCGATGCTGGCGAGCCGGCTGCCCTCGATTCTTCCGCCGCTGACGCCGCGCGAACTGCTCGAAGTATCGATGATCACCTCGCTCGGCGGCGAACTCTCTGGCGGCAGGCTGACCGACCGGCGGCCCTTCCGCGCGCCGCATCATTCCGCCTCCATGGCGGCGCTGGTCGGCGGCGGCCTCCGGGTGAAGCCCGGCGAGGTGTCGCTCGCCCATCACGGCGTCCTCTTCCTCGACGAGCTGCCCGAATTCCAGCCGCAAGTGCTCGATTCGCTGCGCCAGCCGCTGGAGTCGGGCGAGGCGGTGATCGCCCGCGCCAATCATCGCGTCAGCTATCCCGCCCGCTTCCAGCTCGTGGCCGCGATGAATCCCTGCCGCTGCGGCATGGCCGGCGAACCCGGGCATAGCTGCGCGCGCGGGCCGCGATGCGTTTCGGATTACCAGGCGCGCCTGTCCGGCCCCTTCCTCGACCGCATCGATCTGCGGATCGAGGTTCCGTCGGTGACAGCGGCCGATCTGATCGCCCCCGGCCGCGGCGAGGCGAGCGCCGCCGTCGCGGCGCGGGTCGGCGCCGCGCGCGCGCTGCAGGCGGCGCGCTTCGAGGCGCTCGGCCAGGCCGAGATCGGCACCAATGCCCGCTGCCCTGTCTCGATCATGGAAGGCCTCGCGGCATCCGACACCGCCGGGCGGGCGCTGCTGGCCGAGGCGGCCTCGGCGATGAAGCTCTCTGCTCGCGGCTATCACCGCGTGCTCAAGGTGGCGCGGACGATCGCCGATCTCGACGGCGCCGACACCGTCGGCCGCACCCATCTCGCCGAGGCGCTCAGCTATCGCGCCATCGGCGACCGCCTCGCCGCCGCGGCATGAGCCGCCATCGCCGAAGCCGCCAGCACTGCGGCAAGGGTTTCGCAATCAAGCCTCGCTAGGGTGGCGTCGCCGCATGCCGCGGCCGAGCCTGACAGGAATGCCACCCGAAACCCGCGAGACGCGCCGCGATCCGATCGCGCCGCCCCGCATCGCCGCCGCGATGCTGGCGCTCGGCGCCGGTCTGCCGGCCATGGCCGCGCTCGTCTCGGGCCTCGCCGACCCGCCGAGCGGCAAGCTCGATTTCGCCCTCGCCGGCCTCTTTCTCGCCATCGGCAGCAGCCTCGGCCTCGCGCTGCGGCTTCGCCACGAACGGGCGAAGGCCGCTGCCCTCGTGGCGAGGATCGAGGCCTTGCAGGACCATTCCTGGGAGCTGAGCGACATCGAGAGCCGCAGGACGGCGGATGCGGTGGTGCCGATCGCGACCGTCAGCCACGAGATGCGCGCGCCACTGCACGGCATGCTGGCGCTGACCGATCTGCTCGCGGCGACGCCGCTCACCGAGGAACAATCGGCTTATCTCGCTGCGCTCAACCAGTCGGCCGGGGCGCTGGCGCGACTTGTCGACGACCTCCTCGACGCCTCGCGCATCGCGACGGGCCAGTTCTCGCTGTCGCCGGGGCCGCTCGACGTGGAGACGCTCGCCGAAAGCGTCGCGGAACTGTTGGCGCCGATCGCGCATGAGCGCGGCGTCGGCATCGGAACGCGGGTCGCTGCCGGGCTGCCGCCCGTCGTCACCGACTCCGGCCGGCTTCGCCAGGTGCTCATCAATCTCGTCGCCAATGCGATCGAGGCCACCGAGCAGGGCTCGGTGCTCCTGGCCGTCGATCCGGTCGACGACGGCCGCGAGGGCGGCCTCGCCCTCTCCTTCGCGGTGCATGACAGCGGCCGCGGCATCGCCGAGGCCGATCGCGAGCGCATCTTCTCGAGCTTCGAGCGCGCCGGTGCCGGAGGGTCGGGCCTCGGCCTGGGGCTCGCCATCTCGCAACAGATCGTCGGTCGCATGGGCGGCGCGATCGCCGCGGAGCCGCGGGTCGGCGGCGGCACGGTCTTCCATTTCACGCTGCCTCTGTCACCGATCGGTCCCGCGCCGCGCGCCGCGCGCCCGCTCGAGGGCGTCGCCGTGCTCGTCGCCGCTCCGGCCGGGCTCGAGGCCGAGGCGCTGGTCGCGGCGCTCGAGGAGGCCGGCGCCGAGGCGCGGCTCGCCGGCAGCCTCGCGGAAGCGGCGGGCCTTCTCGGCGCCGCCGCGGCAGCCGGCCAGCCCTATCGCGTGGTCCTCGCCGACGGCCGCATCGCGAGCGATGCCCGCGCCGCGCTGCGCCGGCTGAGGGAGGCCAGCGGGCGCGCGATCGCCGTCGCCATCCTCGTCGATTCGCGCGAGCGCCGCGCCGCCGAGACGCTGAAGGCGGACGGCTTCGATGCCTATCTGATCCGTCCGGTGCGGCGCCGCTCGCTCGTCGCGGTGATCGGAGCGGCGATCCGCCGGCCGGACCGCTTCGTCGCCGATCCGGCTTCCTCCGAGGAGCGGCTGCCGCCGCCGCGGCGCGGCACCCGCCCGGCGACGGTTCTGGTCGTCGAGGACGATCCCGTCTCGGCTCTTCTCGCCCGCGCCGTTCTGGAGCGGCTGGGGCACGAGGTCGACGAGGCGCGCAGCCAGGCCGCCGCGCGGCAGCGGATGGAGACGCCGCCCGACGCGGCGCTGATCGATCTGAGGCTCGCCGACGGCGACGCCCTCGCCCTCATCCGCGATCTGGCGGCCCTTCCGGGTGCGCGGCGGCCGGCGCTGATCGCGACGTCGGGCAGCGTCGACCCGGCCGCGCGCCAGGCGGCTCTGGCGGCCGGCGCGGACCTCTTCCTCGAAAAGCCGGTCTCGGCCGAGCGGCTCTGCCGCGCCTTCGAGGAGGCGCTGAACCGGCGAAGCAAGACGGCGGACGGCCGTCACCAAACTGCATGAATGCCGTGATCTGATGCACCGATACCCGCCTCGATTCGAGACGGCGGCCTGGGAGCGTCGAGGATCATGCTATGCTGAAGCGCGCGGACGAAGGGCCACGGAAGCGGATCGGGCCGTTCCCGGAGCCGTTGGCCGCGCTGCCGGATCTTTCCTGGCGCATGCTGCATGGTTTGAGACAGTCGATGCCGAGGGTTCTGTTGCCGGCTCCGCATTCCGTCGCGCCGCCCCTCGGGCGCATGGGCGCTCTCGAAGTGCGCCTCGCGACGACGCAGCGGGAAGTGAAGAAGGCGCAGCGGCTCCGCTACAAGGTCTTCTACGAGGAGATGTCGGCCATCGCCGACATCCAGGCGCAGGTGTCGCGCCGCGACCGCGACGCCTTCGACGCCATCTGCGACCATCTCCTGGTGCTCGACCACGACACGATCACAAGGTCGGGCGAGCCGGCCATCGTGGGCACCTATCGGCTGCTCCGCCAGGACGTCGCCGAGCGCTATTCCGGCTTCTACACGGCGAACGAGTTCGATCTCGCGCCGCTGCTGGAACGCCACCGGGGCCTCAGATTCCTGGAACTCGGACGGTCCTGCGTGCTCGCGCCCTATCGCAGCAAGCGGACGGTCGAACTGCTGTGGCACGGAATCTGGAGCTATGTGCTCAGCCACCGCATCGACGTCATGATCGGCTGCGCCTCGCTGGAGGGGACCGATCCCGAGCGCCTCGCTTTGCCGCTCGCCTTCCTGCATCACAATGCCCGCGCGCCCGAGGAATGGCGGGTCGGCGCGCTGCCCGCCCGCCGCGTAGCGATGGACCGCCTGCCGGCCGAGGCCATCAATTCGAAGGCGGCGCTGCAGGCGATGCCACCGCTCATGAAGGGCTATCTCAGGATCGGCGCCTTTGTCGGCGACGGCGCGGTCGTCGACCGCCAGTTCGGCACGACGGACGTGATGATCGTGCTGCCCGTTTCGGCCATCAATGCCCGCTACGTCAATCACTACGGCGCCGAAGCGACACGCTACGCCGCCTGACGCTCAATCCGGCGGGATGTGGCGGCCGGGCCGGGAGCGGTAGCTCGGCATGGTCCAGCCGAAGGTGAGCGCGCCTGCGCGCACCAGGAAGGCGGCAGAGGATCCGAGGACGGCCGCGGGCCAGTAGGGCATGCCAAGGCGGCTGGCGACGACGAAGAGCGTCGCTCCGGCGAGCGTCGCGGTGACGTAGATCTCGCGGCGCATCACCACCGAGGGCTCGCCGGCGACGATGTCGCGGATGATGCCGCCGAAGGTCGCCGACATCACGCCGAGGATGATCGCCGCGAAGGGGCTCGCACCCGCATCGAGGCCGCGCGAGGCGCCCATCACGCAATAGCCGGAAATGCCGATCGCATCGGCCCAGAGCAGCCAGCGGTAGCGATGCTCGATATGGGGCGCGACGAAGAACACCGCGAGCGCGGTGATCGTGCACAGGATCACCGGCTGCGGCGTCGCGATCCAGAAGACCGGCGTATGGCCGAGCACGACGTCGCGCAGCGTGCCGCCGCCGACCCCGGTGATCGCCGCCAGGAACACGAAGCCGACGACGTCGAGCTCCTTGCGCGAGGCGGCGAGGGCGCCGGAGGCCGCGAAGACGACGACCCCCGCATAGTCGAGGGCCTGGAGCAACCACGGGTCCAGGCCCATCCGGCGTCAGCCGCTCTGGCCGGAAGCGGGCGGCGCGTCGGCGGCTTCCCGCGCGCGCGGAGCGCCCTTGGCGACGCCGACCATGGCCGGGCGCAGCACGCGCTCGCCGATCACATAGCCGGACTGCATCACCTGGACGACGGTGCCGGGCGGCTGGTCGTCGGTCGGAACCTCGAAGATCGCCTGGTGCAGGTTGGGATCGAATTTCTGGCCGAGCGGCTCCAGCTTCTTGACGCCGTGGCGCTCGAGCGTGTTGAGCAGGTCACGTTCCGTCATCTCGACGCCCTCGACGAAGGTCTTCACCCCTTCGTTCTTCCGCACGTCGTCCGGCACGGATTCGAGGGCCCGGGCGAGGTTGTCGCCGGCCGTGAGCATGTCGCGGGCAAATCCCGCGATCGCATATTGCCGCGTATCGGCGACCTGCCGCTCGGTGCGGCGGCGCAGATTCTCCATCTCCGCCATGGTGCGCAGCACGCGGTCCTTCATCTCGGCGTTCTCGGCCTCGAGCGCGGCGAGGCGGGCGTCGGTCGCGCCGGCGACGTCGCCTTCGGCAGGATCGGCCGCCGGCGTCTCGGCCGGTTCCGCGTCCTGCATCGGCTTCGGATCGTTGGTCATCGCTGACTCTCGCTTTCGTGATTGGGTTGCGCCCGATATCAGCGCTCGGGCGGCGAAAATCAAGTCGCCGGGCGGCGCCGCCGCTTCCCTCAGAGCACGATCACGCCGTGATGCTGCGCCTCGGCTTCCGGCTCGACATGGATCAGCACCTCCGCGCCCTCGACCGCCTTCACCAGCGCCGCCTCGATGCGATCGCAGATGGCATGGGCGGCGGAGACCGACAGCGAGCCGGGCACGACGAGATGGAACTCGATGAAGGTGGCGCGACCGGCGCTGCGGGTGCGCAGATCGTGCACCTCGAGCGCGCCTTCGGCCTCGGCGGAGATGATGGTGCGGATCTCCGTCTCGACCGAGCGGGACACCGCCTCGTCCATCAGGCCGGACACCGAATCGCGGATCACCTTCCAGCCGGACCAGAGGATGTTGACGGCCACGATCAGCGCCACCAGCGGATCGAGCACGGCCCAGCCGGTCACCACCACAAGCAGCAGGCCGATCACGACGCCGATCGAGCTCACCACGTCGCTGGTCAGGTGCCAGGCCTCGGCGACGAAGGCCGGCGAACGGCGACGGCGGCCGAAGCGGAACAGGAACAGCGCCCAGACGCCGTTGATCAGCGTCGCCACGATGTTGATGGCGAGGCCCTGCATCGTGTTCTCGGGCGCGAGCGCGAGATTGTAGGAGATCCATGCCTGGCGGGCGATCAGCAGCGCCGCGACGACGATCAGCACGCCCTCCAGCACCGCGGCGAAATACTCCGCCTTGTGATGGCCGAACTGGTGATCCTTGTCGGCCGGCTTGCGGCTGACCTGGATCGCCCAGAAGGCGGCGATGGACGTGACGAGATTGACGATGCTCTCCAGCGCGTCGGAGAAGAGCGCCACGCTGCCGGTCGCCAGATAGGCGGCATATTTGATGCCCATCACCGCCAGCGCGATGACGATCGAGCTGGCGGCGACGAGCGTCACCTTGTCCATCCTGGCCGGCATGGGCGTTCCCGCGATCCCGTGAAGTCAGCGGCGCCTTAACACCCGCGCTGCGGCGCGGCAACGGCTATCTTCGCAACTGCGAACGAGTGGCAATCCAAGCTTTCGCGCGACTTTCAGAGCCGTCGCAGCGCCACCTGCTCGACGAGATGATCCGCCCCCTTGCGCAGGATCAGATCGGCGCGCGGCCGGGTCGGCAGGATGTTGTCGCGGAGATTGGCGAGGTTGATCCGCGCCCAGAGCCGCTCGGCGATCGAGAGCGCCTCCTCCTCGCCGATCTCGGCATAGCGCTTGAAATAGGAGGTCGGATCGCGGAAGGCGGTGTCGCGCAATCGCTTGAAGCGGGCGACATACCAGCGGTGGATATCCGCCTCGTCGGCGTCGATATAGATCGAGAAGTCGAAGAAGTCGGAGACGAAAGGGACCGCCTTGCCGTCGCGGGGCAGGCGCGGCGCCTGCAGGACGTTGAGGCCCTCGACGATCAGGATGTCGGGCGCGTCGATGGCGACGCGCTCGCCGGGCACGATGTCGTAGACGAGATGCGAATAGACCGGCGCCGTGACGACGGGCGCGCCGGCCTTGACCTCCGACAGGAACGAGAGCAGCGCCGGCAGGTCGTAGCTTTCCGGAAAGCCCTTGCGCTCCATCAGCCCTTCGCGTTGCAGCACGGCATTGGGGAAGAGGAAGCCGTCCGTCGTGATGAGCTCGACCTTCGGCGTGTTCGGCCAGCGCGAGAGCAGCGCGCGCAGCACGCGGGCCGTCGTCGACTTGCCGACCGCGACCGAGCCGCCGATGCCGATGATGAACGGCGTCTTGCCGTCGGAGGTGCCGAGGAAGGTCCGGGTCGCGTTGTAGAGACCCTGCGTCGCCGCCACGTAGAGGTTGAGGAGACGCGACATCGGCAGATAGATGCTGATGACGTCGTCCATCGAGATGGGATCGTTGAGGCTGCGCAGCCGCTCGAGGTCCGACTGACCGAGCGTCAGCGGCGTGTCGGCCCTCAGCTGCGCCCATTCCTCACGCGTGAAATAGCGGTGCGGGGCTAGCTGCGGCCGCGCGGCGCTGTCCATCATGCGGTGTCCCGACCCCCGTTGAGCCGCCTATTCCGGCGGCCGCGACGCCTTTTCCTCGAGCCCGGTGCGGCCCGTTCGGCCGGCGAGTTCCGCCATGACCGCATCGAGCGCGACGCCCCTGACCTCCAGAAGGACGGCGAAATGATAGAGCATGTCGGCAGCCTCGGACGTCAAGGCGGCGGCGTCGCCCTCGACGGCGGCGATCACCGTCTCGACCGCCTCCTCGCCGAATTTCTTGGCGACGCGGGCCGGGCCCTTGGCGATGAGCTTCGCCGTATAGGAGCCGGGATCGCCCGAGCGGCCGCGCTCGCGCACGATGGCGACGAGATCGTCGAGGGTGAACGGCGCGTCCATGGAAACCCTCCTCAGCCGTCGAGGCGCACGGGAATGCCGGCGGCGGCCATGTGGGCCTTGGCCTGCTGGATCGTGTAGGTGCCGAAATGGAAGATCGAGGCGGCGAGCACCGCGCTGGCATGGCCTTCGCGAACGCCGGCGACGAGATGATCGAGCGTGCCGACGCCACCGGACGCGACGACGGGGACGCTCACCGCATCGGCGATGGTGCGCGTCAGAGCAAGGTCGAAGCCGTCGCGGGTCCCGTCGCGGTCCATGGAGGTGAGCAGGATCTCGCCGGCGCCGAGCCTCGCCACGTCGCGCGCGAACTCGACCGCGTCGATGCCGGTCGGCTTGCGGCCGCCATGGGTGAAGATCTCCCAGCGATCCTCGTTGTCGCCGCCGACGCCGCGGCGCCGGGTCTGCTTGGCGTCCATCGCGACGACGATCGCCTGCGCGCCGAACTTCTCCGCCGCCCGGGCGACGATCGAGCGGTCGGCGACCGCGGCGCTGTTGATCGCCACCTTGTCGGCGCCCGCCAGCATCAGCGCCCGCACGTCCTCGACGGTGCGGACGCCGCCGCCGACCGTCACCGGCATGAAGCAGGCCTCGGCGGTGCGCGCCACGACATCGAGGATCGTGCCCCGGTTCTCATGCGTCGCGGTGATGTCGAGGAAGCAGAGCTCGTCCGCCCCGGCGGCGTCATAGGCCTTGGCCGCCTCGACCGGATCGCCGGCATCGATCAGGTCGATGAACTGCACGCCCTTCACGACGCGCCCGTCCTTGACGTCGAGGCAGGGGATCACGCGGGTCTTGAGCATCAGTTCAATCCCTCGCGCGCCGCCCTGATCAGTCGCAGCGCCTCGTCCGGGTCGAGGCGGCCGTCATAGAGGGCGCGGCCGGAGATGGCGCCTTCGAGGATGCGGCAGTCGGGCTCGAGCAGGCGGCGGATATCGGCGATCGAAGCGAGGCCGCCCGAGGCGATGACCGGAATATCGACGGCGCGGGCGAGCGCCAGCGTCGAGCCGATATTGAGGCCCTCGAGCACGCCGTCGCGGTCGATGTCGGTGTAGATGATCGCGGCGACGCCGGCATCGGCGAAGCGCCGCGCCAGCTCGATCGTCGTCAGCTCGGAGGTCTCCGCCCAGCCCTCGACCGCGACCTTGCCGGCGCGCGCGTCGATACCGACGGCGATGCGGCCGGGATGGGCGCGGCAGGCCTCGCGCACGAGATCGGGATCGCGGACGGCGATCGTGCCGAGGATCACGCGGCGGATGCCCTTCTCCAGCCAGGTCTCGATGCCGGCGCGGTCGCGAATGCCGCCGCCGAGCTGGACGGGCATCGAAACGGCGCCGAGGATCGCCTCGACCGCCGCACTGTTCACCGCCTTGCCGGCGAAGGCACCGTTGAGATCGACCACATGGAGATATTCGAAGCCCTGGCGCTCGAAATCGGCGGCCTGCGCGGCGGGATCGGTGTTGAACACCGTCGCCTCGTCCATGGCGCCGCGCTTCAGGCGCACGCAGGCGCCGTCCTTCAGGTCGATGGCGGGAAAGAGGATCATTCTTGTGGGTCCTGCGCGATTTGCGAACAGAGCAAGAACCCAGCTGACTCGACACTCTGTGCGAATCGTGCAGAGTCGGGTCTGCCCCCTAGGTGTTGCGGCCGGAAGGGCAGACCCACACTGCATATGGACCATGGAAAGGATCCATGATGACAAGCTACCTGATCACCTACGACCTGCTCAAGCCCACTAAGGACTACTCCCGGTTGTATTCCGGCATTCGAGCGATTGATGCTGGAGCATGGCATGGCCTGGAGTCCGTCTGGATCGTCCAATCGCAATTGTCGGCGGCTGCGATCCGCGACTATCTCGCTGGCTGTATCGATGCGAATGATCGCGTGCTTGTTACGGCTGTTGCGAAAGAATGGGCGGGCCTGCGATTGCCCGACACTGCCAACCTTGCGCGTATTACCGAGACGCTCTTGAGGGCTTAGCATCAGGGCTTCCAGTTCAAGAAGTTGCCGAGAAGAGCCAGACCTAAGCGCTGGCTCTTCTCGGGATGGAACTGCGTGCCGGCGATGGTGCCGGTCGCGACGATGGCCGTGACGGGCCCGCCGTAGTCCGCCGTGGCGATCACGTCGGCTGGGTCGTCGGCATAGAACTGGTAGCCATGCAGGAAATAGGCATGCCAGCCCGCGTCGCCGGTCGGGATGCCGTCAAGAAGCGGATGCGGCGCGGCATGGAGCGTGTTCCAGCCCATATGCGGCACCTTCAGCGCCGGGTCGGACGGCACGACGGGGCGAACCTCGCCCTTGATGCGGTCGAGGCCGGGCGAGACGCCGTATTCGACGCCGCGCGTCGCGAGCAGCTGCATGCCGACACAGATGCCGAGGAACGGGCGGCCACGCCGGTCGATGGTGTCGATCACGGCCTCGATCATGCCGTCGACGGCGTCGAGCTGGCTGCGGCAGTCGGCGAAGGCGCCGTCGCCGGGCAGCACGACGTGGTCGGCCGAGGCGACGATGTCGGGATCGGCCGTCACGACGACCTTTTCGCCGCGGCCCGCGCGGGCGCTGGCGAGTTCGAGGGCCTTGCCGACCGAGTGCAGGTTGCCGGCGCCGTAGTCGATGATGGCGATGGTCATCGCGCCGCCTCCGGATTGGGGAAGAGGCCGAGGACCGGGCCGGGCGCCGCCGGCGGGCGGACGATCGGCAGCGCCGCCTCGACCGCGTCGGCAGGACGGTTCATGAAGAAGCGGATCTCGGCCTCGTCGCGGGTCTTTCCGGAGGCCGAACCGATCTCGACATAGCCGCGCCGCGCGAGGAAATGGCGGCGGAGGTCGTTGCCGAGGAAACCGAGGCCGAGGCGAAGGGCAGCCAGCGCCACGAACGCGGGCGTGCCGACGCTGTCCGACAGCGCGACGAGCGCCGACGACAGGACGATATAGATCGCCGCCGCCAGGAAGAGCCGCCGCGACACCATCCAGAGGAACGGGAAGAACAGCGCCGGCCACGAGAAGCCGTCCTTCACGAAGAGGACGCGGAGCGCATCCGGCACGCCGGCCTTGCGCGCGGGCGGCGGGGCGAGAACGACATAGGATTTCATGGCCGCCTCAATCGCCGAGCTTGCCCTTGGTGGACGGAACGCGGCCTTCCTGGCGCGGATCGATCGCGACGGCGGCGCGCAGCGTGCGGGCCAGCGCCTTGAAGCAGGTCTCGGCGATGTGGTGGTTGTTCTCGCCGTAGAGATTTTCGATGTGCAGCGTGATCGCGGCGTTCTGGGCGAAGGCCTGGAAGAACTCGCGGAACAGCTCGGTATCGAAATCGCCGACCTTCGGCCGCGAGAAGCCCACCTTCCAGACGAGATAGGGACGGCCGGACACGTCAACGGCGCAGCGCGTCAGCGCCTCGTCCATCGCCAGATGCGTGTCGGCATAGCGGGTGATGCCGCGCATGTCGCCGAGCGCCTTGCGGAAGGCGAGCCCGAGCGCGATGCCGGTATCCTCCACGGTGTGGTGCTGGTCGATATGGAGATCGCCGCGCGCCGTGAGCTCGATGTCGAAGAGGCCATGGCGGGCCAGCTGGTCGAGCATATGATCGAAGAAGCCGATGCCGGTCGCGATCGCGCCCCGCCCCGTGCCGTCGAGGTCGATGGCGACGACGATCTCGGTTTCCTTCGTCTTGCGCTCGATCCTGGCGCTGCGCATCGGCCCCATCCCGAAAAGCTAAGTCAGTCCTGACTGTTCGGCGCGCTTTTAGCAGGCGCAGGGCATGAATGCCACCGCCTCCGCCGGCGGCTTTGCAAGCGCCAGATGGCCGCCTACATAAGTCGCCTACTCACCGGGATCGCCGCGGGGCCATCGTGGACCAAGGCGATCCGCCACGAAAGCGTTCCATGTCCCATCCTCAAACCGAAAACCCCTACGGCCCCTGGCACGGCACGACGATCATCACCGTGCGCAAGGGCGGCAAGGTCGTGATCGCCGGCGACGGCCAGGTGTCGCTCGGCCAGACGGTCATCAAGCACAATGCCCGCAAGGTGCGCCCGCTCGGCAAGGGCGGCGTCATCGCCGGCTTCGCCGGCTCGACCGCCGACGCCTTCACGCTGTTCGAGCGGCTCGAGGGCAAGCTCGAGCAATATCCCGGCCAGTTGACGCGGGCCTGCGTCGAGCTCGCCAAGGACTGGCGCACCGACCGCTATCTGCGCCGGCTGGAAGCCATGATGCTGGTCGCCGACCGCTCGACGAGCCTCGTGCTGACCGGCACGGGCGACGTGCTGGAGCCCGAAGGCGGCGTCATGGGCATCGGCTCCGGCGGCAACTACGCGCTCGCCGCGGCCCGCGCGCTCATGGACACCGACCAGAGCGCCGAACAGATCGCCCGCAAGGCGATGGCGATCGCCGCCGATATCTGCGTCTACACCAATACCAGCGTCACCCTCGAACAGCTCGATGCCGCCTGACAGCGCATCGCGCTACCTGTTCCGTCCGCTGCGGGGCGACGATCTTCCCATGATCGCCGCCTGGCTGACGGAGGAGCATGTCGCGCTTTGGTGGGATCCGCCGGCGATCGCCGTTCCGAAGATCGCTGGCCATCTCGCCGACGGGGCGGTCCGCGCCTATCTCGTGTCCATCGACGGCCGGCCGGCCGCCTATCTGCAATCCTATGATCCGCATCTCGAAGCGGATCACCCCTATCGCGACCAGCCCCGGGGGACGCTCGGGATCGACCAGTTCATCGGCGAGGCGGATCTCGTCGGGAAGGGTCACGGGCCGGGGCTGATCGACCATTTCGCCCGCGCGCGCTTCGACGAAGGCGTGCCGCGCATCATCGCCGACCCGCATCCGGACAATCACCGGTCGCTGCGGGCCTATGCCAAGGCCGGGTTCCGCCCGCTCGACCGCCGCACCACGATTTACGGCACCGCGCTCATCATGGGGCGGGACGCCGGAGAACCGACGAGACCAAGATGACCAATTTCTCCCCGCGCGAGATCGTCTCCGAGCTCGACCGCTACATCATCGGCCAGCAGGAGGCGAAGCGCGCCGTCGCCATCGCGCTCCGCAACCGCTGGCGCCGCCAGCAGCTGACAGGCCCGATGCGCGAGGAGGTTCTGCCGAAGAACATCCTGATGATCGGCCCGACCGGCGTCGGCAAGACCGAGATCTCGCGCCGGCTGGCGAAGCTCGCCGGCGCGCCGTTCCTCAAGGTCGAGGCGACCAAGTTCACCGAGGTCGGCTATGTCGGCCGCGATGTCGAGCAGATCGTGCGCGACCTCGTCGAGGTCGGCCTCTCGCTCACCCGCGAGAACCGCCGCAAGGATGTCGAGGCCAAGGCGCAGCTTTCGGCCGAGGAGCGGGTGGTGACCGCCCTCGTCGGCGAGTCGGCGAGCCCGGCCACCCGCGAGAGCTTCCGCAAGAAGCTGCGCGCGGGCGAACTCGACGACAAGGAGATCGAGATCGAGGTCCGCGACCAGGGCGGCGCGCCGCAGTTCGAGGTGCCCGGCATGCCCGGCGCCTCGATCGGCGTGATGAATATCGGCGACATGCTGGGCAAGGCCTTCGGCGGCCGGACCAAGACGCGCCGCGTGACGGTGCGCGACTCGCACAAGATCCTGGTCGACGAGGAATCGGACAAGCTGCTCGACACCGACGCCATCACGGCCGAGGCGATCGCGACCGTGGAGAACGACGGCATCGTCTTCCTCGACGAGATCGACAAGATCTGCGCCCGCGAGGGGCGGGCGGGCGACGTCTCGCGCGAGGGCGTGCAGCGCGACCTGCTGCCGCTCATCGAGGGGACGACGGTGGCGACTAAATACGGGCCGGTGAAGACGGACCACATCCTCTTCATCGCTTCCGGCGCGTTCCATATCGCCAAGCCGTCCGACCTTCTGCCGGAACTGCAGGGCCGGCTGCCGATCCGCGTCGAGCTCTCGGCGCTGCGCGAGGAGGATTTCCGCCGCATCCTGACGGAGACGGAGGCGAGCCTCATCAAGCAGTACATCGCGCTGATGGCGACGGAGGGACTGAATCTCGCCTTCGCCGACGACGCGATCGACGCCATCGCCCGCATCGCGGTCGAGATCAACGCCTCGATCGAGAATATCGGCGCACGACGGCTGCAGACGGTCATGGAGCGGATTCTCGACGAGATCAGCTTCTCGGCGCCCGACCGCAGCGGCGAGACGGTGACGATCGACGCCGCCTATATCGAGCGGCATATCGGCGACCTCGCCCGCAACATGGACCTGTCGCGCTACATCCTCTGACGGTGCGCCGCCTGTTGCCCGCGGGCGACAGGCGGCGGCCCGCGTTCGCCTCCGCCGCCTTGGCGGCGCGCGAACTGTTGCCGCTCGGCGAGCGGATGCTATACAGCCCGCTTGCCGAGCCGCTCCGAGGGCCGGCGATGACAGGGAACGCGGATCGTCACGATGTCGCGCACAAGAGGGGCGCTCGCAGCCCTCATCGCCTTCAGCCTCCTGATGTCGGGCCTCGCGCCCGCCTTCGCCGCCGTCGACGTGCCGCCGGGCAACCGCTTCAAGCAGCAGCCCGCGATCGACATGAGCTCGATCAAGCGCACCGGCGAGACGAAGGAGAGCTTCGAGGAGAAGTACAAGCGCATCCTGCGCGTGCTTCGCCGCGACCCGGGCCTCATCCGCCAGATCAAGTCTTCGGCCCGCCGCTACGGCATCGATCCGATCCACATGATCGGGGCGATCGTCGGCGAGCACACCTACAATGTCGGCGTCGTCGACAACGCCCAGGCCTATTACGTGAAGGCGCTCGCCTATCTCGGCACCAAGGACCTCGTCTTCGGCTACAAGGGCGAGAGCGTCGACAGCTTCGTCTCCCGACCGCAATTCGAGGAATGCGCCAAGCTTTCCGACAGCTACGACCTGTGGACCTGCCGCGAATATGTCTGGAACAAGTCGTTCCGCGGCAAGACGGTGGATGGTGTCTCCTATCCGCGCGACCGCTTCTCCAGGGTGTTCTTCCAGCCGCTCTTCGCCGGTCAAACCTTCGGCCTCGGCCAGATCAACCCGCTGACGGCGCTGATGGTCACCGACCGCGTGCATCGCACCAGCGGCCTGCCGCTGCTCGATCCGGAACAGGCGCCTAAGGTCTATGAGGCGATCATGGACCCCGATTCCTCGCTCGACTACATGGCGGCGATCATCCGCATGTCGATCGACGTCTATCGCGATACGGCCGGCGTCGACATTTCCGACAATCCCGGCATCACGGCGACCCTCTACAATGTCGGCGACGTGAAGGCCCGCGCGCGCGCCCTCGCCGCCGAACGGCGCAAGAGGAAAACGGCCTGGCCGGAAGAGAACTATTACGGCTGGCTGGTGAACGACCGCATCGAGGAACTGCGCGGCCTGCTCTGAGCCTCGCCGCACCCTTCCGCTTGCCGATCACTCAGCCGGAACTGCCGCGCGGATCGCGGGCCGCCACCTCGTCGAGCAGCGCTGAAAGGCGTCCGAGCGCCTCCGGGCTCAGCCGGCCGATCTCGCCCGCCAGGCGGTGCGCCAGCTCGCCGGCGGCGGGGTGCAGGCCGGCGGTGTCGATGATCACCTTCGGATGCGAACGGGCAGCGAGCTGCTGGAGCTCTTCCGCCTCGTCCCAGATGACGTTGAAATAGGCGATGATGCGCTGGATCATCAGCCAGGTCGGCCGTCCGCGGCGGCCATGCTCGAGCGCGGAGAGATAGGCGCTGGAGACGCCGAGCCCCTCGGCCATCTCCTTCAGCGACAGGCCGCGCTGCTCGCGCATCGCCCTGAGCCGTGCGCCGAGCGGGGTCACCGCACCGGCTCCCGCCGCCGCCGCAGCCTGACATAGAGCGCGCCGCCGCCGCCATGGCTGCGATGCGCCTCGTCGAAGCCGAGCACGATGTCGCGAAGGCCCGGCTCCGCCAGCCATTGCGGCACGCGCCGGCGCAGCACGCCGCGCTCCTGTTCACCGAAATGCGCCGCATGCAGATTGGCATGAGCAAGATGCGGCTCGCCGCGGCTCTCGCGAAAACCCTTGCCGGTAATGACGAGGACGGTCTTGGCGCCGCGCAGCTGCGCCGAGACGAGGAAGGCGCGGAGCGCCAGATGCGCGTCATGCTGCGTCATGCCGTGCAGATCGATCCGCCCGTCGATGCCGAGCGTTCCGCGCGCGACACGCGACAAGACGCGGCGCTCGATCGGCGAGAGCGGCGGAACCGAGGGCTTGGCCCGCGCAGCCGGCGCGCCCGTCGTCTCGGCCGGCGGCACCGACGCGAGCATCGCGGCGTCGATCTCCGGAGGGGCGGGCGGCGCTTCCGGCTCGACGGCGTCGTCGGGCCTGAGCGGCACGGCCGTCCGCGCCACCGTGGCCCAGAGCGTCCGCTCCTCCTCGGAGAGACCGCGCCGCCGGCGGGTCATGCCCGCGGCACCAGCGTCACGAAGCGGCCGCGCGCCTGCATCCGGCCGGCGATCTCGCCCGCGGAGCCGCCCGAACCGAAGAAGATGTCGCCGCGCGCCGGGCCGAGGATCGCCGAGCCGGTATCCTGCGCCACCAGCAGACGGCGGAACGGCTCGCCGCCGCCCGCCGGACCGGGAATGGCGGTGTCGATCCAGACCGGGACGTGGAAGGTGTGGAGCGTGCGATCGACCGCGAGGCTGCGGCCGGGCGTGAGCGGCACCTTGGCGGCGGCGATCGGTCCGAGAGCGGGATCGTCGACCGGGGCCTCGCGGAAGAAGATGTAGGAGCGGTTGGCGCCGAGGACGTCGCGGATTTCGTCCGGATGGGCGGCCAGCCAGGCGCGGATCGACTGCATCGTCACCTTGCCCCGCTCCAGCGCGCCGCGCTCGATCAGCACGCGGCCGACCGGCGTATAGGCGTGACCCGACTTCGCGGCATAGGTGACGCGCATCAGCCGGCCGTCCCCGAGGCGGAGGCGGGCAGCGCCCTGGACATGGATGAAATAGGCATCGACGGGATCGGCGAGAAAGGCGATCTCCAGGCCGCGGCCGTCGAGCGCGCCGTCCATGATGGCGCCGCGGTCGAAGAACGGCTCGAAACCGGTCGCCGTCCGGCGGGCGAAGCGCATGCCTGGCTCGAGGCCGGGCGGCGGATCGGCCTCGTCGATCTCGACCAGTTCCTCCGGCGGCCGCAGGAGCGCCGTCCGGTAGGGGCCGGCCGGGACGAGCGCGGCATCGGCCTCCGGCTCGTAATAGCCGGTGAAGAAGCCGTCGCCGGCCTCGTCTTCATGCGGTTCGAAATGGGTTTCGAAGAAGGCGCGGGCCGATGTGGCGTCGAGCGTCTCGGGAAGCTCGAGCGCCCGTGCCGCGACCAGCGCCAGGCTGGCTCCGTCGACGCCGAGCGCCCGGGTCTTCGGCGGCGCCTCGACGGCTCTCGCGGCTGACAGGCGGAACGCGCGCCAGGCGGCGGCGTGGTCGTCCTCGTCCCATCCGGGGAGCGCGGCGAAGCCGACCGGCGACAGCGGACGCGGTTCCCCCGACGGCACGACCGGCTCCGCTATTCGACGGTTTCGGTGGCGACGAGCAGCCAGTTGGGATCGCGCGAGCCGGTGTCGCGCGCGAAGGTCCAGACATCGGTGACGTCGGCAACCACCACCGGGTCGCCGTCAACGACCTCGCCGGCCTTGTTGCGGGTCGCCGAAATGAGCTTCGACACGAAGCGCACGGTAATCTGCGCGGAGCGGCCGCGCACGGCCGCGTCGGTGATCTCCGCCTTGTCGATGCCGACGAAGCTGAACTCGACGGTCTCGCCCTTCTGCTCGCGATCGGCGATGGCGCCGGAGAAGCCGTCGAAGACCTCGCGGCCGAGCAGCGGCTTCAGGGCTTTGCGGTCGCCCTGCGCGAAGGCGGTGACGATCATCTCGTAGGCTGTGCGGGCGCCGTCGAGGAACTGCGCGGGATCGAAGCTGCGGTCGGCGGCGGCAACGGCCGCCAGCCCTGCTGCGAGCGGCGAGCCGGCGGGGGCATAGGCTGCGATGCGCTCGGCGGCCGGATCGGGGGCGACGGTCACGGTCCCGTCCTCGGCGCGTCGCGGCAGCGGCACGACCTTGTCGCCCGGCCGCACTTCGGTCGGCTGCGCGTCGATCGTCTTGCCGCCGGCATTCGCGGCATCCTTGCCGCGCCGGCTGAACGGATCGAATGGCGGCCGCTCGCTGCCGGTCCTCTGGCCCAGGACGCTCCTGAGCTTCCAGAAGATCACCACAGCGAGAACGAGAAAGATCAGCGTATAGATGTCCACGAAAACCGCTCTTGCCGAAGGCGTCCTACCCCGCGCTGCGCAGCCGGCCTCGAACGGCAGCACGCACCTTACGGTTTATCTGGTATCGACCTTCGCCGATCCAAGGGCAACCGCGTCCGGATGCCCCGACCGTTCAAGACAGGGACGCGGCCGAGCTGTCAAGGCCCCCCGTCCGGACGGGGGCGCTAGCAGCCCTCAATCGCTTGTATCACGGGGTCGGAAGTGTTAGCGAGCCGCTGGAAGGAACCGGCCGGAGCGGCCGTTCCGCGTTCGAGGAAACACCCGCGATCATGGCCGATACTCCCGCCGACGGCGCCCCGAACCAGGGCCAGCCGAACCTCTCCGTCCTGACCCAGTATGTGAAGGACCAGTCCTTCGAGAACCCGGATGCGCCGCGCTCGCTCGGCCCGCGCCGCACCGCGCCCGCGATCAATATCGGCATCAATGTCTCGGCCAATCCGCTCGACGCCGAGGATTTCGAGGTCGAACTGCGCCTTGAAGGCCGCGCCACCGATGGCGAGCAGGTCCTCTTCGTCGCCGAACTGCTCTATGCCGGCATCTTCCGCATCGCCAATGTGCCGAAGGAAAACCTCGCGCCGCTGCTCATGATCGAGTGCCCGCGCCTGCTCTTCCCCTTCGCGCGGCAGATCCTCGCCGAAATGACCCGCAATGGCGGCTTCCCGCCCCTCCTGATCGATCCGGTCGATTTCACCGCGCTCTATCGCCAGCGCCTGATGGAATTCGCCCAGACCCAGCAGACGCGGCCGAGCTGACGCTCAGCCCGCCTCTGTGGGCTTCTCCGCATAACCGAGCCAGATCGCGCCGCTGAGCTTGCCCACCAGGGCGGCATGGGCGGCGCGATCGTCTTCCGTCAACCGCGAGGGCAGCGGAACGGGACGGACATGGATGGCACGCGCCGCGGCGGGCATGGTGCCGTCCGCCAGCTGGGCCGCCGTCTCGTCGGGCACCAGGATGAGATCCGGCTGCCGCCCGCCGATCAGCTCCAGATACACCTCGGCCAGAAGCTGCGCGTCGAGAAGACCGCCATGCAGCGTGCGCTTCGAGGTATCGACGCCGTAGCGCGCGCAGAGCGCATCGAGCGAATTCTGGGCGTTCGGATGCTTCCGGCGGGCGAGCATCAGCGTATCGACCACCCGCTCCGCACCGACCGGCGCCATGCCGAGGCGCGCGAACTCGGCATTGATGAAGCCGATATCGAAGCTGGCATTGTGGGCGATCAGCTTCGCGTCGCCGATGAATTCCGCGAATTCCCCCGCCACGGAAGCGAAGACGGGCTTGTCGGCGAGGAACTCGTCGGAGAGGCCGTGCACGCGGAACGCCTCCACCGGCATCGTCCGCTCGGGATTGATATAGACATGGAAGTGCCGGCCGGTCGGCAGATGGTTGTAGAGCTCGACGCAGCCGATCTCGACCAGGCGGTCGCCCTTCAAGGGCTCGAGGCCAGTGGTCTCGGTGTCGAAGACGATCTCGCGCACGCGGCTCGGTTCCTGTTCGGTCTGGCGGAAATGCCAGTTATGGTGGCGGCTGCATCGTCCGGCCGCAAGGGCTTGGGCGTCGTTATCCCGCCCGGCCGGCGGCCGTCGCCGCGAGCGCGGTGAGGATATCGGCCACGGCGCGCTCGGCGGCGGCGAGGCCGCGGCCGGTGTCGATGATGAAATGCGCGCGCCGACGCTTTTCGGCATCCGGCATCTGTCGCGCCAGGATCGCCTCGAACCGCTCTTCCGTCATGTCCGGCCGCCCGAGGACACGCGCATGCTGGATTTCCGGCGCCGCCGAGACGACGATCACTGCATCGACGCGGCGTTCGGCGCCCGTCTCGAGCAACAGCGGGACGTCCACGAGCGCGATGCGGCGGCCGGCGGCGCGGGCCCCGGCGAGGAAGCGGGTCTCTTCCTCGCGCACCAGCGGGTGGACGATCGCCTCCAGCGCCGCGAGCCGAGAGCGGTCGCGCTGGACGATCGACGCCAGCACCGCGCGGTCGACCGCGCCCTCCGCAACGGCTTCCGGATGGAGCGCACCGACCGGCGCGACGGCCGCGCCGCCCCGGCCATAGAGCCGATGCACCGCCGCGTCGGCGTCGTGGACCGCGACGCCGCGGCGGGCAAACATCGCCGCCGTCGTCGACTTGCCCATGCCGATCGAGCCGGTGAGGCCGAGCGTGATCACGCGGCGTGGCCCATATCGGCGAGAATGACGGCGCGAAGCTCCTCGGTGACCTCGGGCCGGACACCGAACCAGCGCTCGAAGCCCGGCGCCGCCTGATGCAACAGCATGCCGAGGCCGTCGACGGTCGAAAGGCCCCGCGCCCGCGCCGCCTTGAGCAGCGGCGTCTCCAGCGGCACATAGACGATGTCGGTCACGAGGCAGTCGTCGCGCGCCGGCCCGAGATCGATCGCAAGCGGCGGCTGGCCCTCCATGCCGAGCGAGGTGGTGTTGACGATGATCGCGGCCTCGGTGAGGAGGCGCGGCACATCCTCCCAGCCCGCCACAGCGAGCGGCGCGCCGAAGCGTTCGACCAGCGCCTCGGCGCGGTCGCGGCTGCGGTTCACGACATGGATCGGGCCGAAGCCGCGCGATTTCAGCGCGAAGAGCACGGCACGCGCCGCGCCGCCGGCCCCGAGCACAAGCGCCGGCCCCGCCATGCGAGCGAAAGCCGGCGCGCGCTGGTCGAGATTGGCGAGGAAGCCGAGCGCATCGGTGTTGCCGCCGACGAGCTGGCCGTTTTCGAGCCATAGCGTGTTCACGGCGCCGAGCGCCGAGGCGACGCCATCCGCCCGCGCGACGGCGGCGAAGGCGGCCTCCTTGTGCGGCACCGTGACATTGGCGCCGATGAAGGGTCCGCTCGCAAAGCCCGCGAGGAAAGCGTCGATCTCTTCGGGCGCGACGGCATGGCGGACATAGTCGCCCGCGATGCCGTAGCGCGCGAGCCAGTGGCGATGGATCAGCGGCGAGCGCGAATGTTTGACCGGCCAGCCGATCACGGCCGCGACCGGCCCGCTGGCCGTCGAAACGCTCATGGGTTCTTCTCCTGGTCGATGAGGCCGCGCGATCTCAGCCAGCCGAGCAGCGGCAGCAGCGGCAATCCGAGAATGGTGAAGTAATCGCCCTCGATGGCTTCGAACAGCCGGACGCCGACGCCTTCCAGATGGTAGGCGCCGACGGAGCCGAAGATGCCCTCGGCCGCCTCGTCCAGATAGCGCTCGATGGCCGCCGGCGAGAGCCGCCGCATCGTGAGCCGCGCGTCCGACACATGCTGCCAGGCGCTGCCCGGCCCCTCGGCGACGACCACGGCCGAGACGAGCCGATGCGTCCTGCCTTGCAACTCTTCTATCTGCCGGCGGGCGCCGTCGCGGTCGCCCGGCTTCACCAGGCGCCGGCCGCCGAGGTCCAGCACCTGGTCGGCACCGATGACGACGGCTCCGGGCCGAAGCGCCAGCACCGCCTCGGCCTTGGCCCGGGCGAGCGCCAGGGCGATCGCCTCCGATGGCTCGCCGGCGGCGATGAGCGGCGCCTCCAGGGCGCGTTCGTCGACCGGCGCGGCGAGTCTGGCGAAGACGAGGCCGGCATTGGCGAGCAGGCTTTTGCGCGCCGCGCTGGTCGAGGCGAGGATCAGCGCCGTCATTCGCTCGCTCCGAGCGCCGCGCCCTTGCGCAACGACAGGATCGCCGCCGCGGTCTCCTCGATCGAGCGCCGCGTCACGTCGATCACCGGCCAGCCCTTGCGCGCGCAGATGCGCCGCGTCGATGCGATCTCCGCGGCGACCGCCGCGCGGTCGACATAAGGATCGTCGCTGCCGAGGCCGGAAAAAGCGAGGACGCGGTTCTCGCGCATCTGCACGATCCGGTCCGGCGTCGCGACGAGCCCGACGATCAGCGGCCCCGTCACGCGCTCCAGCTCGGCCGGCAGCGACACGCCGGGCACGATCGGGATATTGGCGGTGCGGACGCCGCGATTGGCGAGATAGATGCTGGTCGGCGTCTTCGACGTGCGGCTGACGCCAATGATGACGATCTCGGCGAGGTCGAGATCCTCCAGCATCTGCCCGTCGTCATGCATCATGGCGAAGGTCAGCGCCTCGATGCGGCGGAAATAATCGCCGTCGAGCGCATGCTGCGCGCCGGCGCGGCCCTCCGACGAGGCGCCGAGATAGGACTGGAACACCTGCAGCACCGGATCGAGCACCGAGAAGCAGGGCACGGCGATCAGCCGGCAGCCGGCTTCCAGCGGATCGGCGATGCTGCGATCGACCAGCGTGAACAGAACGATGCCCGGCTCCCGCTCGATATCGAGCAGAATGCGCTCGACCTGCTTGGGCGAGCGCGTCATGGCGTGGATGTGCTCGACGACCGAAACGCCGGGATACTGCGCCGTCGCAGCCCGCGCGACGGTCAGGAGGGTCTCGCCCGTCGCGTCGGAGACGAGGTGGAGATGGAGATGCCGAAGCTCGTTCTTCACGTCCTTGTCCCCAGCCCTGTGCATGGGGGCGCACAAGTCGGGCCAAAGCCCGTCACCCCCGTCCCTTCTCCCCGATGCGGGGCCGACGATCAACAGCGGCTCGGCCTGGGGAAAGAATGGAGCCCCGAACAAGTGAATCGTGAATCCGCGGTCCGTTGCCCCACTTCTTAACGAAAGGTTAACAAGATGGCCGGGATGGTTCGAATTTTAACGACCTTGAAAGACCTGCGTCGATTCAAGGGCCTGATGGGCGCGCTCCGGATCTTGTCCCCGAATCCCCCAGCCGGGATCGGCCGTTGGCCAGCGCCTATGCCGCAGCGCGGGTCGATTGTGGATGCCCGCGAATGACGCTAATTCCCCCCTCAAGAAGAAGAAACAAAAGATTCAAGGCTCTCTTTTTAGAGATGAAGGAGGTGTGGTGACGGACGCCGGTACGACGCAGCGCGAGGCCTCCCGGTTCCTCGCCGTTCTCGACGGTGCAGCCGTCTCGCCCCCGCCGATCTGGCTGATGCGCCAGGCAGGCCGCTACCTTCCCGAATATCGCGCCGTGCGCGCCGAGGCCGGCGGCTTCCTCGACCTCTGCTTCGATCCCGCCCGCGCGGCCCGCGTCACCCTTCAGCCCATCGAGCGGTTCGGCTTCGATGCGGCGATCCTCTTCTCGGACATCCTCGTCATACCGCATGCGATGGGTCGCAGCGTCCGCTTCGCCGAGGGCGAGGGACCGCGTCTCGAACCGATCGACGCCGAAGGCATCGAGGCTCTGGAGGTCGAGGGCGTCGTCGCGCGGCTTGCGAGCGTGCTGGAGACCGTCGAGCGGGTGCGGGGCAGCCTGCCCGCTTCGACGGCGCTGATCGGCTTCTGCGGCGCTCCCTTCACGGTTGCGACCTATATGATCGCCGGGCGCGGGACACCCGACCAGGCGCCGGCCCGCCTGCTGGCCGCGCGGCAGCCCGAGCGGTTCGCGATGCTGATCGACCGGCTGGTCGAAGCCTCGATCGATTATCTCGTCGCCCAGCTCGACGCGGGCGCCGATGCCGTGCAGATCTTCGACAGCTGGGCCGGCGTGCTGGCGCCGCCGTCCTTCCGGCGCTGGAGCGAGGAGCCGATCGCGCGCATCGTCGCCGGCGTCCGTGCGCGGAAGCCGGGGGCGCGGATCATCGGCTTTCCGAAGGGTATCGACCGAGCGGTGGCGCCCTTCGCCGCGGCGACGGGCGTGAACGCGGTCGGCGTCGACTGGACGGTCCCGCTTCGCGCCGTCCGGGACGAACTCGGCGGGCGCTGCGCGCTGCAGGGCAATCTCGATCCGATGCTGCTCGTCGCGGGCGGTCCCGCGCTCGAGGCGGCGATCGACGACATCCTGGAAGCGATGGCCGGCGCCCGCTTCATCTTCAATCTCGGCCACGGCATCGTGCCGGAGACGCCGATCGCCCATGTCGAGCAGCTGATCCGCCGCGTGCGGGGCTGAGCCGGAGATTCCGATGGCGGACTACTATCTTTGGATCAAGGCGCTGCACATCATAGCGGTGATCAGCTGGATGGCGGGCATCTTCTACCTGCCGCGCCTCTTCATCTATCACACGGCCGCGCCGGCCGGCTCCGAGCAGTCGGAGACGTTCAAGGTGATGGAGCGCAAGCTGCTGCGCATCATCATGAATCCGGCGATGATCGTCGTCTGGCTGACCGGGCTGGCGCTGGTCGGGATCCTGCGCGTCGATCGCGAGCCGTGGTTCATGGCCAAGTTCGCCCTAGTGATCGTCATGACGGCGTTCCACATGTGGCTTGCAGCGCGCCGCAGGGCCTTCGCCGAGGATCGCAACGACCTCACAGGCAGGACCTACCGGATCGCCAACGAGATCCCGACGCTGCTGATGATCGTGATCGTCGTCCTGGTCGTGGTGAAGCCCTTCTGAACGGCTTCGTCACATTTCAGCAGACGGCTTGCTCCGCGGCGCCCGAGCGATTAAGGTGCGCCATCTTATCGAAGCAGACCGGTGCGGGTCGGCCGAGCCCAAGGGCCAGCTCACGCACCATGCCGATGCCAATCCCCTGCGCATCCAGGCTCAAGTTCTGCCAATCCCCTCAATGAACGCGTTCGACTGAATCCAAGCGAGATTCGCAAAACTCATGCGTGAAATGAAACTTCAGGACCTCAAGTCCAAATCCCCGACGGAGCTGCTCGCCTTCGCGGAGGAACTCGAGGTCGAGAATGCGAGCACGCTGCGCAAGCAGGAACTGATGTTCGCGATCCTCAAGCAGCTGGCCGCGAGCGATGTCGAGATCATCGGCCAGGGTGTCGTCGAGGTGTTGCAGGACGGCTTCGGCTTCCTCCGCTCTCCCGACGCCAACTATCTCGCCGGCCCGGACGACATCTACGTCTCACCCTCCCAGATCCGCCGCTTCTCGCTGCGAACCGGCGACACGGTCGAGGGCAATATCCGGAGCCCCAAGGACGGCGAGCGCTATTTCGCCCTTCTCAAGGTCAACACGATCAATTTCGAAGACCCCGAAAAGGCCCGTCACAAGGTCCATTTCGACAATCTGACGCCGCTCTACCCGAACGAACGCTTCCGCATGGAGCTCGATGTTCCGACGGGCAAGGACATGACGCCGCGGATCGTGGATCTGGTGGCGCCACTCGGCAAGGGTCAGCGCGCGCTGGTCACCGCGCCGCCGCGTACCGGCAAGACGGTGTTCCTGCAGAACATCGCCTCCTCCATCGCCCATAACCATCCCGAGTGCTACCTCATCGTCCTGCTCATCGACGAGCGGCCCGAGGAAGTCACTGACATGCAGCGCTCGGTGAAGGGCGAGGTCATCTCCTCGACCTTCGACGAGCCCGCCACCCGCCACGTCGCCGTCGCCGAGATGGTCATCGAGAAGGCCAAGCGCCTCGTCGAGCATGGCCGCGACGTCGTCATCCTGCTCGATTCGATCACCCGCCTCGGCCGCGCCTACAACACGGTCGTGCCGTCCTCCGGCAAGGTGCTGACCGGCGGTGTCGACGCCAACGCGCTGCAGCGGCCGAAGCGCTTCTTCGGCGCCGCGCGCAACATCGAGGAAGGTGGCTCGCTGACCATCATCGCCACGGCGCTTATCGATACCGGCAGCCGCATGGACGAGGTGATCTTCGAGGAGTTCAAGGGCACCGGCAATTCCGAGATCATTCTCGACCGCAAGGTGGCCGACAAGCGCGTCTTCCCGGCGATCGACATCACCCGCTCCGGCACGCGCAAGGAAGAACTCCTCGTTCCGTCCGACATCCTCAAGAAGATGTATGTCCTGCGCCGCATCCTGATGCCGATGGGCACGGTCGATGCGATCGAGTTCCTACTCGACAAGATGCGCCAGACCAAGAGCAACGCCGACTTCTTCGACCAGATGAACACCTGACGCGGCTCACGCGCCGGCCGGGAGCAACGCCGCCAGCGCGGCGGCGTCGGTGACAGGCAGCGAGCATCGCCCCTCGTGGCAGACATAGGCCGTCGGCTTCCCGCCGACGGCCTTTTTGTCATGCGCGGGATGGGCGGGCGGCAATTCGGTCTCTTCGAACCGGATATCGAGCACGAAGCTGCGCGACCAGCTTCGGCGGATCGCGGGCAGCAGGCCGTCGGCGCTCGTGCCGGCAGGAAGGATGATCACCAGCGTCGTGATCCGGAGACGGAGATCGAGCGACGAGAACAGGCTGGCCGTGCCGAAGACATTGGCGATCATGTCGCCGGCCGCCGCGGCGAGGATCGCGTCGGCCGCCGTGCGGTGCTCGTCGGCGCCGGTCAGCGCCCAGAGGCGCAGGTGGGCTTCGGCCGCCATGCCATGGGCGTTGGGCGTCGCCTCGTCGAGCCGCTCGGCACGCCGCAGGATCAGCCTGTCGCCATCGTCGGGCGCCAGGCAGAAGCCATCGGCCCCGTCGCCGTGATGCTTCCAGAGCAGCGCGAGAAAGCGGGCCGCGTCGGCCTGGTAGGCGGCTTTGCCGGTGACCTGATGTAGCCCCAGCGCGGCGCGGGCGAGGCCGGCGAGATCCGTCGCGAGACCGAGCCGGCCGCGACGGCCCTTCGCGAACACATGCACCGGGCGTCCCTCGACCGAGACCGCCTCGCCGAGGAAGCGATAGACGCTTTCGGCGCGGTCGATCCAGTCGGAGCGCTCGAGAAGGAAGCCGGCCGTGGCGAGGCCGACGATGGCCAGCGCGTTCCAGTCGGTGAGGATCTGGTCGTCCAGGGCCGGGCGTGGACGCGTCTCGCGGTGGCGCCGCATCTCATCGAGGAGCCTCAGCCGCCGCTCTTCGTCGGCGGCGGGAAGCGTATCCGGGTGGTGGAGGCGGTTCGGGATGGACTTGCCCTCCCAGTTGCCGCCGGGTGCAATGTCGTAGAGTGCGGCCATGAAGGCACCGTCCTCGACACCGAGCAGCGTGAGCAGCTCCGCGTGATCCCAGACGGTGAAGCTGCCTTCGACGCCGGCAGCGTCCGCGTCGAGACCCGAGGCGAAACCGCCTTCGGGTCTGAGCAGCTCGCGTTCCATGAAGGCGATCGTGCCGGAGATGCGGTCACGGTAGAGCGCCGGGTCGGCGGCCTGCGTGAGGTCGAGCGCAAGCTGCTCGACCAGCTGCGCGTTGTCGTAGAGCATCTTCTCGAAATGCGGCACCAGCCAGTCGGCGTCCGTACTGTAGCGCGCGAGCCCGCCGCCGACATGATCGTAGATCCCGCCATCGACGAGCCCGCGATGCGTGGCATCGACGAGCGCTCGGAGATCGGGCCGCGTCATGCGCTCGGCCGACCGCGCGAGGAAGTCCTGAACGGAGGCATTGGGGAATTTCGGCGCGCCCCTGGTGCCGCCGCGCTGCGGGTCCATGAGGCTCGCGAGCGTCTCGGCGGCGCGGTCGATGAGCTCGGGGCCGAGCGTCGCGCCGGCCGGCCGGGAGCGGGCGAGATGCGCGACCACCCGCTCGCCCTGGTCGACGAGGGCGGAAGGGTCGTCGCGATAGATCCCCGCGACCTTGCGCAGGATATCGCGGAAGCCGGGGCGTCCGTAACGCGCTTCGGGCGGAAAATAGGTGCCACCCCAGATCGGCTTGCCGTCGGGCGTCAGGAACATCGTAAGCGGCCAGCCGCCCTGCTCGCCGAAGGCATGCAGCGCCGACATGTAGAGCTGGTCGATATCGGGTCGCTCCTGGCGATCGACCTTGATGTTGACGAAGAGAGCGTTCATGACCGCCGCTGTCTCGGGGTCCTCGAACGACTCGTGCGCCATCACATGGCACCAGTGGCAGGCGGCATAGCCGACCGAAAGCAGGATCGGGCGGTCCGTCGCAGCGGCTTCGGCGAGGGCCGCCGCTCCCCATGGCCGCCAATGCACCGGATTGTCCTTGTGCTGGAGGAGATAGGCGCTGGTCTCGAAGCGAAGCAGGTTGGGCATCGGTGGGATCCGTCGATCGGCTGGTGAACTAGGATAGGGCGAATGGCGCGCGACACCATCTATGCCGTTTCGAGCGGCCCTGTTCCGGCTGGCCTTGCGGTTGTCAGGCTATCAGGCCCGGGCGTCCGATTCGGACTCGAAACAATGGTCGGCACTCCGCCTCGGCCGCGCGTCGCGTCGCTCCGACCGATTCGTGATCGAAATGGTCTCCTGCTCGACCGCGGGCTGGTGCTGTTCTTCCCGGCACCGGGCAGCTTCACCGGCGAGGATGTGGCCGAGTTGCATGTGCATGGCGGCCGCGCCGTGGTCGCGGCGGTGCTGGCAGCGCTGGCTGACCTCCCCGGCTACCGCGCCGCCGAAGCCGGCGAATTCACGCGCCGCGCTTTCGAGAACGGCCGTGCTGACTTGACTGAGGTCGAGGGCCTTTCGGACTTGATCGTGGCGGAAACGGAAGCGCAGCGGCGACAGGCCCTGCTGCTGGCGGAAGGCGGCCTCGCGAGGCGACTCCGCGCATGGTCGGAGGATCTGCTGCGGGCGCGGGCGATGATCGAAGCCGGTCTCGATTTCGTCGATGAAGAAGACGTCCCGGCGTCGGTGATCGATGCCGCCGTTCGGGAGGCAAGTCGGTTGGCGCTGGAAATGGGCGCTCTCATCGAAGCGAGTTCCTTCGGCGAGCGGGTTCGTTCCGGTTTCGACGTCGTGCTGCTCGGCGCGCCCAATGTCGGCAAGTCCAGCTTGCTCAACGCGCTTGCCCGTCGCGAGGCAGCGATCGTCACCGCAGAGCCCGGAACCACACGCGACCTCATAGAAGTTGCGCTGGACATCGACGGCTATGCCGTAACCCTCGTCGACACCGCCGGTCTTCGCGAGGCGGCGGGCCTCGTCGAGCGGGAAGGCATCGAGCGGGCAAAGAGGCGGAGCGCCGACGCCGACCTCATTCTGTTGCTCGACGATGGAGACGAGCCGTTGGTCGAGCCGCCCTCCGGTGTTCCGATCTTACGGGTGTGCACCAAGAGCGATCGGCGCGAGTCGTTGCCCGAGGGGCTTGCGGTGTCGTCCGTCACCGGAGCGGGCCTCGATGATCTCCGGCGGGCGATCGGGACGGCACTTGGATTGGCGGACCGGCGGCCGGATGCCTTGATTGTCCGTGAGCGTCAGCGGCAAGGCATATCGACGGCGTGCCTCGCGCTGGCCGGCATCCAGGACACGCAGCCGCCCGAGCTGATCGCCGAGGAGCTGCGTCGGGCAGCCGATGCGCTCGGCCGTGTCGCCGGGCGCTATGGTGTCGAGGACCTGCTCGGCGAGATTTTCAGCGCGTTCTGTATCGGCAAATAGGCCCTGTTTCACGTGAAACAGCCGTCGTGCTTTACCGGCGTGGCCGGTTCCGCTAAGCGCTGCCCAAGGATCGAGGTGAGCGAATGAATCGTCTGGACTTTGATGTCGTGGTGATCGGCGGCGGCCATGCCGGTGTCGAGGCCGCAGCTGCTGCCGCCCGGCTCGGCGCGCGAACGGCCCTGCTGACGCACCGCCGCGACACGATTGGCGTCATGTCCTGCAACCCGGCGATCGGCGGACTCGGCAAGGGTCATCTCGTTCGCGAGGTCGACGCGTTGGATGGACTCATGGGCCGCGTTGCTGACGCCGCCGGTATCCAGTTCCGCCTGCTCAACCGCCGCAAGGGTCCCGCCGTTCGCGGACCGCGCGCGCAGGCCGATCGCAAGCTCTACCGCCAGGCCATGCTGGCGGCGGTCGAGGATACGGTCGGCTTAACGGTTGTCGAGGGCGACGCGCATGAGCTGATCGCGCCTTCGGGCGCCATCGAAGGCTTGACTCTCGCGGACGGCCGGCAGATCTCCTGCAGAGCCGTGGTCGTATCGACCGGGACCTTTCTGCGTGGCCTGATCCATATCGGCGAAAGGCGCACCCCGGCCGGCCGTGTCGGCGAGCAGCCGGCCATGGGGCTCTCCGCATCCTTCGAGAAGATCGGCTTCACGCTTGGGCGCCTGAAGACGGGAACGCCGCCACGTCTTGATGGCCGCACGATCGATTGGGCGCGGCTGGAGCGCCAACCGGGCGATGCCGAGCCGGAACCGTTCTCGACCCTGACCGGCGCGATCACCAATACCCAGGTCGATTGCGCCATCACGCGAACGACATCCGAAACGCATGCGATCATCCGCGCCAATCTGGCGCGCTCGCCGATCTATTCCGGCCAGATCGAGAGCCGCGGTCCGCGCTATTGCCCGAGCATCGAGGACAAGATCGTTCGCTTCGGCGAGCGTGAGGGTCACCAGATCTTCCTCGAGCCGGAGGGGCTCGATGACCCGACGGTCTATCCGAACGGCATCTCGACCTCGCTGCCCGAGGACGTCCAGGCGGCGCTCGTGGCGTCGATCCCCGGCCTGGAGCGGGCGGTCATCCTGCGCTCCGGCTATGCCATCGAGTATGATCATGTCGATCCGCGCGAGCTGATGGCCACGCTCGAGACCAAGCGCGCCCGCGGCCTCTTCCTCGCCGGCCAGATCAACGGCACCACGGGCTACGAAGAAGCGGCGGCGCAGGGCGTGGTCGCGGGCGTTAATGCCGCGCGCCGCGCAGCCGGGAACGATGGAATCACTTTCAGCCGCGCCGATTCCTATATTGGTGTCATGATCGACGACCTGGTGACGCGCGGCGTCACCGAGCCCTACCGCATGTTCACCTCGCGAGCCGAGTACCGGCTCTCACTGCGTGCGGACAATGCGGATCAGCGGCTGACGCCGCTCGGCATCGAGATCGGTGTCGTCGGCGCCGATCGCGCGCGCGCCTTTGGCGCCAAGCTCGGCGAGATCGAGGCAGCCCGCTGCGCGTTTGCGGAGGCCTCGTTGACGCCCACCGAGGCCGGGCGACATGGGCTGGCGATCAATGCCGATGGCGTTCGGCGCTCCGCCTTCGACCTGCTCGCCTATCCGGATATCGACGCGGCCAGGCTCACAGCCATCTGGCCGAACCTCGCGCGCTACTCGCCCGGCGCTCTGGCGCAGATCGAATCGGACGCGAAATATGCTGTCTATCTTGAGCGTCAGAAGGCCGACATCGCCGAAGTCGCCCGTGAGGAGAGCGTCATGCTCGATGGCGAGCTGGACTATGCGTCGGTCACCGGTCTCTCCAACGAACTCAAGCAGCGGCTTGCGCAGGTACGGCCGGCGACTCTCGGCCAGGCCGGCCGCGTCGAGGGCATGACGCCCGCGGCCCTCGCCATCCTGCTCGGCGCCGTCAATCGGGCGCGACGAGCCCAGGAGCGGGCGACGGCATGACAGTGCGGCCGGAGAGCATCGCGGCGCTGCGCGACATCATTGCTGTTTCACGTGAAACGGAGCAGCGGCTCAACATCTATGTCGAGCTCCTGCGCAAATGGCAGCCGGCGCAGAACCTCGTCTCGCCGCGAACGATGACGGAGCTCTGGACCCGGCATATCGCAGATTCCGCGCAGCTCGTCGCGCTGTTCCCGGAGGACCGGCACTGGGTCGATATCGGCAGCGGTGGCGGACTTCCAGGGCTGGTCACCGGAATCCTTCTGGCGGAACAGCCTGGTGCCTCGGTCATCTGCGTCGAGTCCAACCAGAAGAAATGCGCCTTCCTGCGGACGGTCGCGCGCGAAACCGGCGCCCCCGTGACAGTGCGGGACGGGCGTATCGAATCGGTTCTGAAACAATTGGACGGCCCTGTTGACCGCATCAGCGCCCGGGCGCTGGCGCCGCTCGACAAGCTGCTCGATCTCTCGGCGCCGCTTCTCGCCCGCGGTGTTCCGGCTGCGTTCCATAAAGGCGAGGATTTTGATCAGGAGCTGGCGGAAGCCTCTCAATCTTGGTCGCTCGATCTGGTAAGACACAAGAGCTTGATCGATCCGGCGAGTTCGATCGTGGAAATCCGACGCGCAGAGCGCAGGCTCTGAGGCTCCGAGGGCACGCCATGTCCGATGCGCACTCCTTCTCTCCCCCCTCGCTGCTGGCGGCCGCGCCGCGCGTGATCGCGCTCGCGAACCAGAAGGGTGGCGTCGGCAAGACGACGACGGCGATCAATCTCGGCACCGCGCTTGCGGCGATCGGCGAAGAGGTGCTGATCGTCGATCTCGATCCGCAGGGCAACGCGTCGACGGGCCTCGGCATCGACCGCAAGCTTCGTCTTCGTTCGACCTATGACCTGATGGTCGGTGAGTCGATCCTGTCCGAGGTGGCGATGGAGACCGCGGTGCCGCGTCTGTCGGTGGCGCCATCGACCATGGATCTGCTCGGCGTCGAACTGGAGATCGCCAGCCGTTCGGATCGCGCGTTCCGGCTCCGTCGCTCCATCGCCGCGCATGTCCAGCGCGCGGAATCGATTCGCGGGCGAAACTACTCCTATGTTCTCGTCGACTGCCCGCCCTCGCTCAATCTCCTGACCATCAATGCCCTGTCGGCGTCGCACTCGATCCTGGTTCCGCTGCAATGCGAGTTCTTCGCGCTCGAGGGCCTGTCGCAGCTGCTGCAGACGGTCGAGCAGGTGAAGCATGCGCTCAATCCGGAGCTGACGGTGCACGGCATCGTGCTGACCATGTTCGACAGCCGCAACAACCTCGCCGGCCAGGTGGTGTCGGATGTCCGAGCGCATATGGGCGACGCCGTCTACGATACGGTCATTCCGCGCAATGTGCGCATCTCGGAGGCGCCGTCGCATGGCAAGCCGGTGCTGCTCTACGATTTCAAGAGCACCGGCAGCCAGGCCTATCTGCGGCTCGCCTCGGAGATCATCCAGCGCGAGAAGCGGCTGCGCGCCGCCTGACGACGAAACGAGAAGAGGAACGATCCCATGGAGGATGGCAACCGTCGTCGGCTCGGCCGCGGCCTTGCGGCGCTGATCGGTGACGTCGATACCGAGTCGGTCGTCAACGAGCGCTCGCGCCTGTCGCGGCGCGTGCCGATCGCGTTCCTCCGCCCCAATCCGCGCAATCCGCGCAAGGCCTTCGAGGAGTCCGACCTCGCCGATCTGACGGCGTCCATCCGCGAGAAGGGCATCGTGCAGCCGATCCTCGTCCGTTCCGTCGTGGGCGGGGGCGAGGCCTATGAGATCATCGCCGGCGAGCGCCGCTGGCGGGCGGCGCAGCGCGCCGGGCTCCATGACGTCCCGGTCCTGATCAACAACGTCTCCGACCAGGAGGCGCTGGAACTCGCCATCATCGAGAATGTCCAGCGCAGCGATCTCAACGCGCTCGAAGAAGCGCTCGGCTATCAGCAGCTCATCGACGAGTTCGCCTATAGCCAGACGGCGCTGGCGGATGTGATCGGCAAGAGCCGGCCGCACGTCGCCAATACGCTGCGGCTCCTGAAGCTGCCGGAGAAGGTCCAGGCCTATGTCCGCGAGGGCAAGCTGACGGCGGGCCATGCGCGCGCGCTGGTCACGGTCGACGATCCCGAAGCTGTGGCGCAGCGGATCGTCGAGGGCGGGCTGACCGTCCGCGAGGCCGAGGCCATCACGCAGACGGAGAAGGCGGAGCGTCCCTCCGCGAAGCCGCGCCGCGAGAAGGACGCCGATACGCGCGCCCTGGAAAAGCTGCTCGGCGACAGCCTCGGCTTGGCGATCAGGATCGATCACAAGGGCGACGGGGCCGGCCAGCTCTCGATCCGCTATACGAGCCTCGAGCAGCTCGACGAGCTCTGCCGCCTCCTGAAGCGCGAATAGCCCTTCCGAGCCGGCTGCCGGTCACCGGCGGCGCTGGCGGGCCGCGAGTGCGATTCCGGTCAGCGTCTTCTCGATCGCCGCGTCGCCGAGCGCCGGCTTGGTCCGGCTTTCGAAGATCGCGCGCTCCAGCCTTCCGCACATCTCGAACAGCCGGTCGGCGCCCCACAGGCGCAGCTGGGCGGCGAGCTTCGCCTTGCGCTGCGGGAACATCGGGCCGCCGACGGCATCGATGGCCGCCTCGGCCGGCCTCCCCTCGCCCATCTCGGTGGCGACGCGGTGCATCAGCTGGAGATGGCGCAGCGCGCTGGCGGCGATGACGAAGGCCGGCGTTCCGCTTGCGACGAGGCGGCGGAAACTGCGGTCGAACGCGCCGGGATCGCCGCCGGCGACGGCGTCGACCGCATCGTCCACCGCGGAGGCCCCGGCATCGCCGACGATGGCGCGGACGGCCTCGGCGGTCACGGTGCCCATGCCCTCGGCGTAGAGGGCGAGCTTCTGCAGTTCCGAACGGCTGGCGAGGCGATCGGCGCCGAGCGAGGCCTTCAGGATGTCGCGCGCCTCGGCGTCGAGCCCCAGGCCGGCGCCGACGATCTCGCTCTGGATCAGCCCGTCGAGCATTGCCGCGCTGTCGGCGTAGCAGGCGATCGCCGCGGCGCCCCGTGCGCCCTCGCAGAGCTTGCGCAGGCCGGTGCCCTTCTTGATGTCGCCGCCCTCGAGAATGATCCAGGCGTCGCTCGGCGGGTCGGCCAGCACGGCCTCGACCGAGGGCTGGATAGTCCGGTTTCCGGCAATGCGGACGCGGATCGCCCTGTTGCCGCCGAACAGGCCGATGGTGCGCGCCTCGTCGGCGAGACGGCCGGGATCCGCGGCGATGTCGGCTGAATCGAGCCGCACAAGCGCGAAGGGATCGCTGCTTCCCTCGATGATGCGCTGGGCGAAAGCGGCGGCGCGTTCGGAGACGAGGCCGGTGTCGCTGCCATAGATGAGCACGACCCGCACAGCGGGATCGGGCCTGGCGAGAAAGCGCTCGGCCTCCTGCGGCCTGATCTGGACCATGGGTCTTCGCCTCCCGATCGGGCGCCGCTGCGGACCGGAGCGGGCCCGGCGGCCCGGCTAGATGCCGGACCCGATGATGGCGGGCGCGTCGACCTTCGGCGGCGCATAGACCGGGGCGACGGTGACCTTCGCTTCCTTCGCCAGCGCGATGGCGAGGCGGAGTTGCATCTGGTCGGCGACCGCCTGCGCGGCCCGGTTCTCGGCGTCGATGCGCGCGCGCACATTGGCGAAGTTCTGGTTCGAGCGGTCGTAGCTCGCGATGCCGCTCGACGACGACCGCAGGATGACGCGGCCGGAGCCGCGCTCCGTCAGCTGGAACTTCACCGCGACCGTCACCTGGTAGGCCGGCGCCGTTTCGTCCTTCTCGAAGCCGAGCCGGACCTCGGAGGTCGAGACGTTGATCGAGAGGTCGTAGCGCGCCGGCGGGGCCTGCTTGCCGCCGTTGAAGGCGAAGACGAGATTGTTGCGCACCTGCTGGGCCACGCGGTCGCCGACATCGCCGACCGAGATGGCCGAAAGATCTGCCGCCGGCGCCTGGCCGGGCGTCGTTGCCATATAGACGGGCCGCACCGTGCAGGCGCCGAGCGTGAGGCCGATCATCACGGCGGCGGCCGCGCCGAGCAGCGGGCGCATGCGGCCCTTCGGGTCAGACGACGACATTGACGATCCTCTTCGGCACCACGACGATCTTCTTCGGCGCGCGGCCCTCGAGCGCGCGGACGACGCCGTCGAGCTCCAGCACGGCCTTCTCGATAGCAGCTTGGTCGGCGCTTGCCGAGACCGTGATCTCGGCGCGCTTCTTGCCGTTGATCTGGATCGGCAGCGTGATCTCGTCGTCGACGAGGAGGGCGGGGTCGACATGCGGCCAGGCCGCCTCGGCGGCGATGCCCGAACGACCGAGCACGGTCCAGCACTCCTCGGCGAGATGCGGCACCATCGGGCCCACCGCGGCGACAAGGAAGGCGGCCGCCTCGTCGAGCGCGAAGGCCATGTCGGGCGCAACGGTGCCGGACGACCGCGCGGACGCGACGGCCTCGCCGAAGACATTGGCGAAGGCGTGCACGCGCGCCACGGCGACGTTGAAGCGCAGGCGGTCGAAATCCTCCTCGACCTGCGCGATCAGGCGATGCGCGGCGCGGCGGAGCGCGGTCGATTCGGCTCCGAAAGCAACCGGATGATCCGGCTTGCCTGCGAGTTCCGCAGCCTCGCCCACGAGGCGCCAGAGCCGCTGCGTGAAGCGCCAGGCGCCCTCGATGCCGGCAGCGGTCCATTCGCTGTCGCGCTCGGGCGGCGTGTCCGAGAGCATGAACCAGCGCGCGCAGTCGACGCCATAGGTGTCGGCCACGATCTCCGGCGGCACGACATTACGCTTCGACTTGGACATTTTCTCGGGCGGTCCGACGGTCACCGGCTCGCCGGTGCCGACGCGGAAGGCGCCGCCGTCGCGATGCTCCACTTCCTCCGGGAACAGCCACTTGCCGGCTGAGTCTTTGTAGGTCTCGTGGACGATCATGCCCTGGGTGAAGAGGCCGGCGAAGGGCTCGGCGACCGAGATGCGGCCCGCGCTCCTGAGTGCGCGCGTGAAGAACCGCGCATAGAGGAGATGCAGGATCGCGTGCTCGATGCCGCCGATATACTGGTCGACGGGCAGCCAGTGATCGGCGGCCTCGCGGGTCAGCGGCGGCTCGCCGGGCGCCGCGGTGAAGCGGGCGAAATACCACGACGAGTCCACGAAGGTGTCCATCGTGTCCGTCTCGCGCGTCGCGGCCGTGCCGCAGCGCGGGCAGGCGACATGCTTCCACGTCGGATGGCGATCGAGCGGGTTGCCCGGCTTGTCGAACGTGACGTCGTCCGGCAGCAGCACCGGCAGATCGGCCTTCGGCACCGCGACCGGCCCGCAGGACGGGCAGTGGATGATCGGGATCGGGCAGCCCCAATAGCGCTGGCGCGAGATGCCCCAGTCGCGCAGGCGGAAATTGACCTGGCGGCGCCCCTGCGGCTTGCCGGCGAGAGCCTGAGTCTCGAGGCGGCGCGTCACCGCCTCCTTGGCAGCGGGGATCGAGAGCCCGTCCAGGAAATCCGAATGGAACAGGTGGCCGACGCCGTCGAAGGCGACGTCGCCGACGTCGAACGTGGCGGGATCCTCGCCTTCGGGCAGCACGACCGCCTTGACCGGCAGGCCATATTTGCGGGCGAAGTCGAGATCGCGCTGGTCATGGGCCGGACAGCCGAAGATGGCGCCGGTGCCGTAGTCCATCAGGATGAAGTTGGCGACATAGACGGGCAGCATCCAGCCGGGCACCAGCGGGTGCTCGGCGCGGAGGCCGGTGTCGAAGCCCTTCTTCTCCTGCGTCTCGATCGCCTCGGCCGAGGTACCGCCGCGGCGGCATTCGAGCAGGAATTCGGCGAGCGCCGGGTTCGCCGCGCCAAGCGCCTCGGCGAGCGGGTGGTTGGCGGCAATGGCGAGGAAGGACGCGCCATAAAGCGTGTCGGGACGGGTCGTATAGACCTCGACCTCGCTGGTGCCGGCCGGCGCCGTCGCCGGATCGAGCGCGAAGCGCAGCGACAGGCCTTCCGAGCGGCCGATCCAGTTGCGCTGCATCAGGCGGACCTTGTCCGGCCAGCGCTCCAGCTCGTCCAGCGCGGAGAGGAGTTCGTCGGCGAATTCGGTGATGCGGAAGAACCACTGCGAGAGCTTGCGCCGCTCGACCAGCGCGCCCGAGCGCCAGCCGCGCCCCTCGATCACCTGCTCGTTGGCGAGCACGGTGTTGTCGACGGGATCCCAGTTGACCTCGCTCTCCTTGCGATAGGCGAGGCCCCGCTCGTGCAGGTCGACGAAGATGCGCTGCTGTTCGGCGTAATAGGAGGGATCGCAGGTGGCGATCTCGCGGCTCCAGTCGAGCGAGAGGCCGAGCAGCTTGAGCTGCGCCTTCATCGTCTCGATATTCTCGTAGGTCCAGATCTTCGGATGGCTGTTGCGCTCGATGGCGGCGTTCTCTGCCGGCAGGCCGAAGGCGTCCCAGCCCATCGGATGCAGGACGTTGAAGCCCTTCATCCGCTTGAAGCGCGCGACGACGTCGCCCATCACATAGTTGCGGCCATGGCCGATATGGATGCGCCCCGAAGGATAGGGGAACATCTCGAGGACATAGTATTTCGGCCGCGGGTCGCCGTTCTTCGCCTCGAAGATGCCGCGCTCGGCCCACTCGCGCTGCCAGCGGGGTTCGGCCTCGCGCGGGTTGTAACGTTCTGTCGCCATGATCGTCTTTGATATGCGGGAGAAACGGCGCCGAATTGCGGCGCTGTGAGAGGTTGCGACCATCACCAGAAAGGTGGTTCGCGGTCAACCTTCTCGGTTGGCGGATGCGTTGAGCGGGCGCGGCGGCCGTGCTAGGCGCAGCCATCTGAGAAAGTCGAGGATCCGCCGATGACCGACACCGTCGCCGAACGTCTCGCGGCCATCTGCGCCCGCATCGCCGCCGCGGAGCGCGAGGCCGGCCGGCCAGAGGGATCGGCCGCGCTGGTCGCGGTGTCGAAGACCTTCCCGGCCGAGGACATGCTGCCGGCGCTCGCCGCCGGTCAGCGCCTGTTCGGCGAGAACCGCGTGCAGGAAGCCGAAGGGAAGTGGCCGGCGCTCGTCGCCGCGCATCCCGATATCGAACTCCATCTCATCGGGCCGCTGCAATCCAACAAGGCGCGCGAGGCCGTGGCGCTGTTCGACGTGATCCACACGGTCGACCGCGAGAAGATCGCCGCCGCGCTCGCCGCCGAGATGAACCGGCAGGGCAGGCGCCCTCGCCTCTTCGTCCAGGTGAATACCGGGCTGGAGCCGCAGAAGGCCGGCATCGCGCCGCGCGAGGCGGCGGCCTTTGTGGACCGCTGCCGCAGCGTGCACGGGCTCGCCATCGAAGGGCTCATGTGCATCCCGCCGGCCGAGGAATCGCCCGGTCCGCATTTCGCGCTGCTGGCGAAGCTCGCGCGCGAGATCGGCGTTGGCGCGCTGTCGATGGGCATGAGCGGCGACTTCGAGACGGCCATCGCCTTCGGCGCGACGCATGTCCGCGTCGGCTCCGCGATCTTCGGCGGCCGGCCGCCCCTCACCCCGCCGCGAGAGAGCGCGGCCTGAGCCCCGCGCGCTCGGCGAGCAGCGCGAGGCAGATTTCGAAGGCCGTCGTGTCGGTATAGAGCGCATCGGGCGCTGCCTGGTGCACGACGAGCTTGCCGCCGCGCCGCTCGATGCCGCCTTGCATCATGAGATTGTCGGCCATGTCGACATCCTCGATCATCAGCCCGTCGGCGCCGCGCAGCCGGCCGGCCGTGTCGACATGCACGTCGCCGCCATAATGCGCCACGGAGCGGCTGCGCATGTCGGCCGCCACATTGGTATAGCCATAGACGAGCTTGCCGCGAGCGCACATGTAGCCGAGCTCGAAGCAGGTGCCGGTATCGGCCGAGACGCCGTGATAGGGCGTCAGGTTGGCGATGATGGCATCGGCCTCGTCCATCAGCTTCTCGTCGATGGCGCTGATGGCATGGCCGAGCGCCCGCTTGCTCGGCTGCGGGGGAATGGCGAGATCGCCGGGCGCCAGCGGCACGAGGCCCGCCGCGCGCGTCAGCGCGATCTTGCGGTCCTGCTGGGCGCGGGCGTCGGGGAGGAACACCTCCGGACCGGCGAGATAGACTTTGAGGCGCATGAGAACTCCGAAGCGCGGCGCGCCGCGTCATCGGCGCTGCGACGACTATGGCGCCTGCCATGCTGCGCTGCAACAGAGTCGGATCGGGAGGTCAGTCTTCGGCGAGCGGCCGTGCCTCGTCGGGCAGCATGATCGGAATGCCGTCGCGGATCGGATAGGCGAGGCGTGCGGCGCGGCTCACGAGTTCCTGCCGCGCCTCGTCATAGGCGAGCGCCGTCTTGGTCACGGGACAGACCAGCATCTCGAGAAGCTTCACGTCGATGCGCGCGGCGGGACGGTCGAGCGGCGCCATGACGAACCTATTGCAGCAGGGGCGAGGCAGCGCCGTCGCCGCCGCGCGCCAGTGTCATCTCGGTGAGGGCGATCAGCGTTTCCGCGCGCGTCCTGAGGTCCGCGGCCTCGAGCAAAGCCTGCTTCTCGGCCGGTCCGTAGGGGCTCATCATCGAGAGCGCATTGACCAGCGTCTCGTTGGAGGTGCGGCCGATATTGTCCCAGTCGGCTTCCAGCCGGTTGGCGTCGAGATAGGCGCGGAACACGTCGAGCAGTCGCGCCCGGTCCACGGCCTCGGCGCCGGCATTCTCGGCGAAGTCGTCGATGAAGTCGTCCGCCGCGATGCGGCAGATGCGGAAGCCGCTGCGGCCCTCGATCTCCTCGACCACGCGGAAGCGCGCGATGCCGGTGAGGACGATCATGGTGCGGCCGTCCTCGGTCTCGGCATAGGACGTGATGCGTCCGACGCAGCCGATCGCCGAGAGGGCAGGCTCCCCTTCCTCGCCCGAGGGGCCGGCCGGCTGGATCATGCCGATCAGCCGGTCGCCGGCCATGGCCGCGTCGACCATGGCGAGATAGCGGGGCTCGAAGATGTTGAGCGGCAGCTGCCCGCGCGGCAGCAGCAGCGCCCCGGTCAGCGGAAAGACCGGGATGCTGTCCGGGAGATCGCGCGGACCCTGATAGTTGGCCTTGCCAGCCTTCATGAACGCTTTCGTCGGCGACGACGCCTCAGGAGAACAGGATCGAGGACAGGCGGCGGCGGCCGCTGAGCGTGGCCTCGTCGGTCGGTCCCCAGGCCTCGAAGAGCTGCACCAGCTGCTTGCGGGCCTTGTCCTCCTCCCAATTGCGGTCGGCGCGGACGATTTCAAGGAGGAGGTCGGTCGCTTCCTCGCGATCGCCCTTGCCGTTCCTCAGCAGGGCAAGATCGAAGAGCGCGGCGAAATCCTTGCGGTTGGCGGCGATGCGGGCCCTGAGTTCGCCCTCTTCGCCGAGCGCGGCGGTCTGCTCGATCAGCGCCAGCTGGGCGCGCACCGCGGCCAGCGCCGGGTCGGCCGCCTTGGCCTCGGGAACGCCGGCGAGCAGCGCCTTGGCCTCGTCGATCTGCCCGGCCGAGAGATGGCAGGACGCCAGTCCGGCCAGCGCCTTCAGGTTCTCCGGCTCTGCGGCGAGGATCGCGGCATAGAGCTGCGCGGCCTCGGCGACCGCGCCGCCCGCCACCAGCTGCTCCGCTTCGGCCAGCGCCGCCTCGATCTCGTCGGCACCGCCCGCGCCGCCGAGCCGCTCGATGAACTGCTTCACCTGGCCCTCCGGCAGCGCGCCCATGAAGCCGTCCACGGGACGGCCACCGACGAAGGCGATCACGGCCGGGATCGACTGGATGCCGAGCTGCCCGGCGATCGACGGGTGATCGTCGATATTCATCTTCACCAGCTTCACGGCGCCCTTGGCCGCCTTGACGACCTTCTCCAGCACCGGGGTCAGCTGCTTGCACGGGCCGCACCAGGGCGCCCAGAAGTCGACCAGCACGGGCTGCTTCTGCGAGGCCTCGATGACGTCGCGGGCGAAGGCCTGGGTGGTCGTGTCGCGGATGAGGTCGTCGGTGCCGCCGCCGGCCGGCTCCGCCGCCGGCTGATAGGAGGATCCGAAGCTGTAGCTGGGCTGGTTCATGAGCGTCCGCCTCTGATGGCTGTCGCGCCGGTCGGGCCGGCGCCGTTTCGCTGCTGAAGATGGATCGTCCGGCGCGGATTTACAAATCCGCATCGCCCTCGGGCGCGCCGAAGGCGACAACGAGCGGCGGATGGCCGGTCGCCTTCGCGAAGGCGAGGAGATCGGCGACGGCGATCCGCGTCGTCGCCGTGTTGACGAGCGGATGGAAATTCGCCTCCTCGCCTTCCGCGATGCGCCGGTCGAGCACCAGCGTCACCCGCGGCGGCGCGTCATTGACGAGCGCGAAGGGTGTGACCGAGCCCGGCGTGACGCCGAGCACTTCGAGGAGAAGCTCGGCCGAGCCGAAGGAGAGCCGGCCCGAGGCGCCGATTAGTTCGTGCAGACGCTTCAGGTCGATGACGCTGTCCTCGACGGCGACGACGAGGAACAGGCGGCCCTTCTTGTCCTTCACGAACAGGTTCTTGCTGTGCAGTCCGCGAAGCGCGCCGCGCAGTTCCTTGCCCTCGGCGACGGTGAAGAGCGGCGGATGCTCCACCGTCTCGGTGCGGATGCCGAGCGTTTCGAGAAAAGCGAGGAGGTCGTGACGTGTCATCGGCATGGCGCCGCGGTCCCTGTCGAGGCGAGAGGCCAAGCGAATGCGCCATCCGCGAGCTTGAGGCAAGGCGTCCGCGCCCGCGGAAGCAGGCGCGCCGGCATCCGTCGCGGCAGCCTGTGGATCGACGGCAAATTGCCTGTTGCAATCCTCCGAACCTTGCGCCATAACGCGGCCGTCCGGCGATGCCGGGCACGGATGCGGGTGTAGCTCAGGGGTAGAGCATAACCTTGCCAAGGTTAGGGTCGAGGGTTCGAATCCCTTCGCCCGCTCCAATTTTCCGGCACCCACCGGATTGCGAAAAGGCCGCGGTTCACCGCGGCCTTTTGCGTTTCGGGGTCGTGTCGACGGGACCCATCAGGCCCCTGCCCGGTCGTTCAAAAGGCGGTAGTCGGCGGCGCGACTCGCCGCGGCCACGAAGCGGCCGTTGGGCAGGTCGTTGACGTCGAGCTTGAAGGCGATCTCGTCCGGCGTCAGGCGATAGTGCTGCCAGCGTTCGGTCAGGCGGCGGCGAAGCTCCTCTTCGGGGACCTCGATCATCACCGTGAAGTCGAAGAACGGCGCCAGCCCGTCCCAGGGTGTATCGGCCAGCAGCAGGTAGTTGCCTTCGGCGACGATGATGCGCGCCGTCCGGGGGATGAGCCGCGCCCCGGCGCGCGCGATCTCGATGGCGCGATCGAAGACCGGCACCGCCACGAACTCCTCGTCGTCGCGGGCCAGCCGCTCCAGCATGGCGCGCAGCCCGCCGACATCGAAGGTCTCCGGCGAGCCCTTGCGCGGCCTGAGGCCGGCCGGCACGAGATGGAGGTCGTCATAGTGATAGCCGTCCATCGGCAGCAGCGCCGCGACGCCCGGCTCGGCGGCGTTGAGGCGATCGACCAGCGCCTCGGCGACGGTCGACTTGCCGCCTCCGGGCGGACCGGCGATGGCGAGGATGGTGCGCGTCTCCCGCGGCCGAGAGGCCAGCAGTCGCACCAGACCGTCGAGATCGATGACGGCTGGTGCCGGTGAGCCGCTCGCCTCCGATGTCGCGGCTCCCGAAGCCACCTCTCCCGAAACCATGCCATCCTCCCTCGTCGCCGGCCGCCCGTTATAGCGCGGCGCCCGCCACGACGACATCCGTGCTCCATGTCCGGCAGCGCTCCGCGAGGTCTTCCGGCAAAAGCGCATCGGTGAAGAAGGCGTCGATCTCGGCCAGCGAGGCGAGCCTTGCCGGGGCCGTTCGCCCGAGCTTGGATGCATCGGCGACCAGGAAGGCGCGGCGGGCCTGGCGGATGATCGCCTTCGACACGCGCACTTCGGCGAGGTCGAAATCGAGCAGGTCGCCCTCCTCGTCCAGCGCCGAACAGCCGATCACCGCGATGTCGACCTTGAACTGCTCGAAGACATGCGTCGTCAGTTCGCCGACGAGGCCGCCATCGCTGCGGCGGAGCACGCCGCCGGCCACCACAACCTCGCAGGACGGGTTCGCGGCCAGGATGTTGGCGACATTCATGTTGTTGGTGACGACGGTCAGGTTGCGATGGCCGAGGAGCGCGCGGGCGACGGCCTCGGTCGTGGTGCCGATATTGAGGATCAGCGACGAGTTGTCGGGGATCGCCGCGGCACAGGCGCCGGCGATCGCCGCCTTGCCGGCCTCGTTCATGCGCCGGCGCTGGTCGTAGCCGATATTGGCGACGCCCGTGCGCAGCACCGCGCCGCCATGGACCCGGTCGAGCAGCCCGGCATCGGAGAGCTCGGCCAGATCGCGGCGGATCGTCTGCACCGTCACGTCGAAGCGCCGCGACAGATCCTCGACCGCGACGCGGCCCTCGCTGCGGGCGAGATCGAGAATGTCGGCCTGGCGGATGCTGAGCGCCACGGGGGCCTCGTCGTTCGGTGATCGACCTTGATGCGGGGATGTTCGCATGCGCCCAAAACGAAGAAAAGCGAAAATCCGCGTTGACAGGATCGTGCAATGGCCGCAGGGTTCGATCGCCGGGCGAGGGTCCCGAACCCGCGAGCCCGGCTGGCCGGGGATGACCGAACGTGGCGGTTTTCGATCTCTTCATCATCGGCGGCGGCGTGAACGGCTGCGGCATCGCGCGCGACGCGGTCGGGCGCGGCCTTTCGGTGGCGCTCGCCGAGCAGGGCGATCTCGCGCAGGGGACCTCCTCGGCGTCGACCAAGCTCTTCCATGGCGGGTTGCGCTATCTCGAATATTTCGAGTTCCGCCTGGTGCGCGAATCGCTGGAGGAGCGCGAGACGCTGCTCGTCGCCATGCCGCACATCTCCTGGCCGATGCGCTTCGTGCTGCCCTGGCGCTCCGACATGCGTTTCGAGGCGGAAACGCCGACATCCAAGCTTCTCGCGCGGGTGATGCCCTGGATGAAGGGGCGGCGCCCGGCCTGGCTGATCCGGCTCGGTCTCTTCCTCTACGACACGCTGGGTGGCCGCAAGATCCTGCCGGCGACGCGGACGCTCGACCTTGCGCGCGATCCCGCCGGCGCGCCGCTCCAGGAGAGCTTCCGCCACGCCTTCGAATATTCGGACTGCTGGGTGCAGGACTCACGGCTGGTGGCGCTCAACGCGCGCGACGCCAGGGAGCGCGGCGCCCATATCCTGACGCAGACGCGGGTCGTCGCGGCGCGGCGCGAGGGCGACCTCTGGCGGATCGACGTGTCTGGACCGGCCGGCGAGGAGACCTTCTCCGCCCGCGCGCTGGTCAATGCTGGCGGTCCCTGGGTCGGCGAGGTCATCCATGACGTGACAAAGATCGCGACCCGCGAGGGCGTCCGCCTCGTGCGCGGCAGCCATATCGTGACGCGCCGGCTCTACGACCACGACCGCTGCTATTTCTTTCAGGGGACGGACGGGCGGATCATCTTCGCCATCCCCTACGAGCAGGACTTCACCCTCATCGGCACGACCGACAAGGATCACCACGGCTCGCCCTCCGAGGCGCGCTGCACCGACGAGGAGCGCGACTATCTCTGCGACTTCGCCAGCCGCTATTTCAAGCGGCCGGTGACGGCGGCCGAAGTCGTCTGGACCTATTCCGGCGTGCGTCCGCTCTATGACGACGGCGCCAGCTCGGCGACGGCGGCGACGCGCGACTATGTGCTGCGCTTCGACCGCGACGGCGCGCCGCTGCTCAACATCTTCGGCGGCAAGATCACCACCTATCGCCGGCTTTCGGAACATGCGGTGGACGAGCTCTGCCGTGAGCTTGGCATGTCGCGCCCGGGCTGGACGGCCCGCGTGCCGCTGCCGGGCGGCAACTTCCCGCATGACGGCGTCGCCGATCTCGTTGCCGGCCTGCTGCGCGACTATCCCTTCCTCACGGAGCGCTGGGCGGTCCGCCTCGTGCGCGGCTACGGCACGGAGGCGCGCGAGATCCTGGGCGAGGCGAAGACGGAAGCCGATCTCGGCCGTTCCTTCGGCGCGACGCTCACCGAGGCCGAGCTTCGCTGGCTCATGACGCATGAATTCGCGCATGAGGCGGTCGATGTCGTCTGGCGCCGCACCAAGCTCGGGCTGCATCTCTCGGCCGAGGAGATCGCCGCGATCGATGCCTTCATGGCCGAGCACCGCGCGCTGCGGGCAAGGGCGACGGCGGCCTGATCCTCAATCCGCGGCGAGGAGATCGAGCGTCGCGGCGTCCCGATCGCCGCCGCACCAGCGCGTGAGCGCCCGCTCGAAGACGTTTCCCGCCGCCCCGCCGGCGACCGCGAACAGCGTCATCGAGGAGCGGAATTTCAGATCGTCCGGCGTGCCGAACAGCGCCGTCAACGACGGCGCATCCGCCGCGATCGCCAGTTCCGTCAGGCGGCGGATCCGATCGCCGAGCAGCGGATCGGCGAGATAGGCCCGCGCCTCGGCCAGCGAAGCGATGCCGTAGAAAAGCGCCGTCTCCGAGCGGCCGAGCGCGCGCAGCTGCGGAAAGACGAACCACATCCAGTGGCTCCGCTTGCGGCCGGCCGCGAGTTCCGCCTCGACGCGGTCGATCACCGGGACCTGTGCGTCGCGAAAGCGTTGCAGATGGAACGGGTCGGATGCGCCCGCGCCGGTCATGGGGACCCGCTCCCGCGCGGTCTCGGATCGGACGATGCAAAGCCGGCAAAGAGATCGCCTTCGGGCGCCGGTTCCGGTCCGAAGACGCTCATGCCGCCATAGCCATGCGAGCGCACGCGCTCGCGGGCGACGAAGGCCTCGAAGGACGGGCCGCTCGCGCTGCGCTCCAGCCGCCGCGACGCCTCGTCGAGCCGGCGGATGGCGTCGAGCCGCTCGTCATTGCCGAGCTTCGCCCTGGCGACGGCCGATTTCATGACGCCGATCGTCTCGTCATAGACCTTGAGTGGCACCGGATAGGGGTGGCGGTCCTTGCCGCCATGGGCGAGCGAGAACCGCGCCGGATCGGCGAAGCGGCAGGGCGCGCCATGCACCACCTCGGCGACGAGCGCCAGCGCCTCGACCGTGCGGGCCCCGACGCCGGGAACCATCAGGAGATCGGCGAAATCGCGCGGCCCGCTCTCGCTGGCGGCGGCGAGCGCGCCATGCAGGCGGCGCAGCATGACGTCCTTCGGCCGGACGTCGTGATGCGCGGGCATCACCAGATGCGGCAGCAGCGGCGCCTCGGGCGGCTTTGGCGCCGCCGAGCGGCCGGTCGCGGCGGCGAGCTCGCGCACGATGCCGTCGGGGCCGAATTCGGCGAGCAGCGAGAGCTGCCCGCGCCGCGATGCTTCGGCGCGGTGGTCGGTCAGGTTGACGATCTCGCCGCGATTGCGCCCGTCGATCGCGGCATGCGGCGCATCGACGAAACTCGTCAGCCCCTCCGATTGCCAGTGATAGCGGCGGGCGGTACGCGTCCCCTCGTTCATGCCCTGCTGCACGACGACCCATTGCCCGTCATCGGCGACGATGAAGCCGTGCAGATAGAGGTCGAACCCGTCCTGGACCGCGGCGCTGTCGACCTTGGCCACCAGGCGGCTGGCCGCCGCGAGGGCCGATCCGTCGAAGCCGGCGCGCATGCCGGCCGCGACCAGCTCATCGGGCGTCTTCCGCGACTGCGCGCCGCGGCCGCCGCAGACGGTGATGCCGAGTTCGCCGGAAAGGGGGCCGAGCCCGCGCTTCAGCGCGCCGATCACGCTGGTGGTGATGCCGGAGGAGTGCCAGTCCATGCCCATGACGGCGCCGAAGGACTGGAACCAGAAGGGATGGGCGAGGCGGCGCAGGAATTCCTCCCGCCCGTAATGCAGCACGATCGCCTCGGTGATGACGGCCCCGAGCCGGGCCATGCGCTGGCCGAGCCAGGCCGGCACCCGGCCGCCATGCAGCGGCAGGTCGGCACTTCCCGCGCGTCGGGTCATCGGCCCGCTCCGTGAACGAAAGACGAACGGAAACCTATCACGAGGCCAGTGCGTCAACAACCTCGCCGGTTGCCGCCTGCTCCAGCCGGTGGATGCGGACCTCGGGGCAGACGGCTTGCGCGATCGGGATCAGATGGCGGTGGTGCGTCAGATAGATGACCTGCCCGACGGCGGCCATGCCGGCAAAGAGGCGGAAGGCCTCCTCGGCGCGGAAGTCGTCGAAGCTCTCCATGATGTCGTCGGCGATGAACGGCACCGAGCGGCCGCCGGCGGCGAATTCGTGATAGCCGGCGACGCGCAGCGCCAGATAGAGCTGGAAGCGGGTGCCCTTGGAAAGCTCGCTCGCCTCGCGCGAGCCGCCGCCGGCGATGAGCGCGATCAGCCGCTCGCCGTCCTTGGCCGGCTCGGCGGCGAGGCCGGAATAGGCGCCGCGGCTGATGGTGCGGAAGGCGTCGGAGGCGCGGGTCATCATCGCGCTGCGGTGGCGCTCGCGATAGAGGCGGATCGCCGTCTCGGCCGCGGCGATGCCGGCGGTGAGGCGCAGGAAGGCGAGGGCGCCCTCCTCGATCTCGACCAGAACGGTGCGCCGCGCGGCCTCGATCGCCGCCACGCGGCCGTCGCCGCCGATCGCCGCCAGCCGGTCCTCGGCCTTCGACTTCGCGGCGAAGAGTTCCCTGCAACGCTGGTCGAGGCCCTCGCTCTCCTGTTCGAGCGCCGGCCGTTCGGCGGCGAGCGCTTCGCGATCGATCGCGGCGAGCACCGCCTCGGCCTCCTCGAAGGACGGGGCGTCGAGGAGGGCGCGGATGTCGCGCCGGGCGGCCTCGATATCGGCTTCGAGGCGCTGCCGGTCGGCGAGTCGGGCGAGGAGCGCCGCCGCCTGGCCGAGCGTCGCGACGCCGAGGACGCCTGTCACCGCGGAAATTTGCCGGCTACGGACCTCCTGCTGTGCGGCCAGCCGTGCGCCAGCCTCGCGGTGGCGGGCGAGGCGCGCGTCGAGTTCGGCGCGCTTTCGCGCCGCCATGCCGGCGGCTGCGATGCGCGCCGTGATCCTCGCCGCGAGGGCGCCGACATCGACGTCGCCGGAGAGGCCGAGTTCGGCCGCGAGGGCCCGGATCGCAGCGGCATAGGCGCTGCGGTCGTCCTCCATCTTGCGGATGCGGTCGGCGAGGCTCGCGGCATTCTCGGCCGCCTTGGCAAGCTCACCGAGAACCGTGAGGCTGTCGCGGACGATCCGCGGCGTCGGGGGAACGGGAGCGCTGCCCAGCCATGTCGCGGCCAGCGCCGCCTGCCAGTCAGCCTGCCAGGCCGCGTCGCGGGCTTCGGCGTCCTTCAGCGCAGCGAGTCGCTGCTGGTGTTCCCGCCGTCGCTCGTCGAGCCGCTGACGATCGGCATTCTGCTCCGACCAGCGGGCGAGACGGTCCTCGGCATGGGCGACGAGCGCGGCGAGCGTCAATCCCTCGGAGCTGTCGCCCGCCCGCGCGAGCGCATCGGCCAGCCGGGCCGTCGCCGAGCCGACGGCGGCTTCGCCCGCCGTGACCTCGTCCCGCGCTTCCCTGGCGGCCGCGAAGGCCTCCAGCGCCTTGTCGCGCCGCCGCAGCCATTCCTCGAGCCCGTCGAGCCCGGCCGTCGCGGCCAGTCCCGGCGCGATGGCGTCTGCCGCGGCGCAGATCGTCTCGTCTATGCGGCCAAGCTCTGCCTCCGCCTCGCCGCGGAGCGTGGCCGCCCGCCCGGCCTCGGCGCGGGTCACCGCGAGCGAGGTGGCGATCTCGGCCCGGCGGGCCGCGTCGCCGACATGGGCGAGCCGGGCCAGCGCGGCGGCATCGTCGCGGCGCATGGCGAGTTCGAATCTCTCGGCGCTCGCGGCATCGAGCCGCTGCCGATGTGCCGCCCAGGCCGCGTCGCGCGCGGTCCGGGCCGCCTCGGCTTCGCTCTCGACGCGGGCGCTGCTGCGCGCGGCCAGCGCCTCCGTCTCCGCCGTCAGCCGCGCGATCTCGTTGGCGAGACGGGCGGTGTCGGCCGAGTACTGGACAAGCGCCGCCTCGGCGCGCTGGCGGCGCGCGCGCCAGTCGGCGATGGTCGCCGGCCCCGGCGCGATCATGGTGGCGAGCGCGGCGGCGTCGCCGGCGAAGGGAACGAGCAATGCCATCGCTTCGCCGAGCCGCGCCTCGGATCGCCGGGCCTCGGCCGTGGCGCGCGCCAGTCCCCCTTCCGGGTCATCGCCACGGATGAGCGCGAGGATCGCCCGAAGCTCGGCCGCCACGGCCGCATCGAGCGGCGATGCATTGCCGGCACCCGCCGCGATCGCCGCCTCGGCCTCGGCGAGCCGCGCCGCTGACGTCTCGCGCTCCGACCGCGCTGCCTCGAGCTGCGCCTCGATGCCGGAGCGGGCGTCGATCAGCTCGTCGAGACGGGCCGTGCGCGCCGTATCGATGAGGAGGGCTTCGGGCCGCTCCTCGTCCGGCCGGCCGAGCCGGCGGAGCAGCGTCGCGACCGCCTGCCTGGCATCGGCAAGCCGCTGTCGGCGGTCTGGCAGATCGGGCGCCGCGGAGCGCTCGCGCGATCCGAGCGTCTCCTGCAGCGCCGCGAAGCGATCGGCGAGCGCCAGCGCCGCAGGATCTTCCTCGATGGCGGCATCCTCGGAGGCCAGCGTTTCGGCTTCCTCGGCGAGCGACGCGCTGCGGGTCGCCAGCTCCACCTCCAGCGTCTGCAGGCGCGGGAGGTCCTCGGCGAGGCCGGGCGGCAGTGCCACGAGTTCGGGCAGGTCCGCCCGCCGCGCGAGAAGCTCGGTCAAGGCGTCGAGCCGCGGCAGCGCCGAGAGGATGCGCTGGGTCCGCTCCAGTCGCGCCTTGACCGTGCCGCGCTTCGCCACCGCCTCGCGATAGGCCGTGTCGGCGGCGGCTTCCTCCGCGACCAGCCGGTGATGGTCGGCGGCGAGCGTGTCGATCTCGGCCCGCTCATCGCGGAGCGCTGCGAGCCGCGCCTTCAGTTCGGCGAGCCCGGTCTTGTGGGCGCGCGGCTTGTGGAACGCCTCGGCGCTCGCCTTGAGCGCATCGAGGCGGCGGGTGAGGGCAGCGAGGCCGGCACTTGCCGAGAACAGCAGCTGGCCGAGATCGCCGCGGCTGGCGAGGATGCTCTCGCCGCCCGCGACCAGCGTTTCCTCGTCGAGCGAGAACATCGCCTTGTAGGCGTCGCGGCCGATGCCGCCGAGTTCGGCGAGGATCGCCGCATCGGGCAGTGGCTGGTCGGCGCCGTCGAGAAGGCTCGCCTGCGGCCGCTTGATGCGGGAAAACCGCCGCTCGGCGCCGCCAAGCTCGAGAACCGCGTCGATGCGCATGGTCGCATAGGGATGCAGGAAGCTGTACGGGCTCTGCGCGCCGATGCCGTAGAGAAGGTCGAGCCAGGCGGCCAGCGTCGTCGACTTGCCGGCCTCGTTGGGGCCGTAGACGAGATGGAAATCGGCACCCCCCGGCTTCGGGCCGAAATCGAGGCTGTGGTCTGTGAAGCGCCCATAGCGGGTGAGGCCGAGCCGCTCGATGCGCATGTCAGCCGCCCTCCCCGTCCTCGGCATCCGCCGCGATGCGGGCCAGCACATCCTCGCTGCCCTCCGCCGCGATGCGGGCGAGCAGCGCGTCGGAGCCTGCCTCGTCGGCGCCGAGGAGATCGCGCAGTTCGGCCGGGAGGAGGCCGCGCAACTGCGCCGCCACGCCGCCGAGGCCGGTGCGGAATCCTTCGGACGGCAGCACGTCCCCGGCCATCAGCCGCGCCAGTTCGCCGAGCGCGTCGCCGGCGATGGGCGTGACGGCCGCCGGCGGGGCGATGCTGAGTTCCAGCTTCTCGACATGTGCCTGGCCGAGAGCCGCGGCCGCCTGGTCGGCTTCGGTCTTGAGCAGGTCGGCGTCGCGCCGGATGCGCCAGGCGAGCGGCGTCGCGCCGGTGATCGCGACCCGCGCGACGAGATGCGGCGTGCCCGTCGCCTCCCGCGCCTCGCGGAGCCGCCGCGAAAGCGCCGCGACCAGATCCGTCCACGAGGCGATCCCGGTTGCGTCGAGCGGCACGCGGCGGAATTCGGCGATGCCGGTCATCCGTTCCTCGACGGTGATCGCGCCGTCGTCGCGGACCGTGACGAGGCTCACCGATTTCGCGCCGGCCTCGTTGATGTCGCGGCCCTGCGGAATGCCGGCCATGACCACGGTCGCCGCGCCTTCGTGCACGGCGCGCTGGTGGATATGGCCGAGCGCCCAGTAGCGGAAGCCTGAGGCATCGAGGTCGGCGAGCCGGCAGGGCGCATAGACGTCGTGGCCGGGGGCGCCGTCGAGGCTCGTATGCATGAGGCCGATATTGACGGCGCCCTCGACCGGCGGGCGGAAGGAAGGGAGGAGGCTTTCCGGCGCCAGCGGCTTCTGGAAGCTGAGCCCGTGCACGACGACCGGGCGCTCGCCCCGTCCACGCTCGATCTCGATCGCCTCGGCGCGGCCACGGAACAGCTTGACGCCCTCGGGCAGCACCAGCTCGGCGGTGATCTTCGACAGCGCGTCGTGGTTGCCGCGGATGACGAATACGCGGATTCCGGCCTCGTCGAGCCGCTTCATCTCGGTGGCGAGGAAGCGCGCCGTCTTCATTGAGGTCTGGTCGCCGTCATAGAGATCGCCGGCGACGAGCAGCGCGTCGACATGCTCCGCCAGCGCGAGGTCGACGATGGCGGTGAGCGCCCGGCGGGTGGCGTCGCCGATCAGCGCCGCGAGATCGGCGTCGCGCAGCGCCAGCGAGCGCAGAGGCGAATCGAGATGGATGTCCGCCGCATGGATGAAGCGAAAGGCTGCGATCGTTCCTCTCCCGGTCGAGCGCCTCTAGCTAGACGCTGGCCGGCCCGCTGCGCAAGCGGCTCAGCGCTTCAGCCGGTATCCGGTGCGGAAGATCCAGGAGATGACGGCGAGGCAGATCAGCATGAAGACGAAGGTCATGCCGAGGCTGATGCCGACCGGAACGTCGGAATGGCCGTAGAAGCTCCAGCGGAAGCCCGAGACGAGATAGACGACGGGGTTGAACAGCGTCACCGTGCGCCAGAAGGGCGGCAGCATGTCGATCGAATAGAAGCTGCCGCCGAGAAAGGTCAGCGGCGTGACGATCAGCAGCGGCACGAGCTGCAGCTTCTCGAAATTGTCGGCCCAGATGCCGATGATGAATCCGGTCAGGCTGAATGTGACGGCCGTCAGCAGCAGGAAGGCGATCATCCAGAATGGATGGTCGATCCTGAGATCGACGAACAGCGCCGCGGTGCCGAGCGTGATGAGGGCGAGCAGCGTCGATTTCGTCGCCGCCGCGCCGACATAGGCGATGACCGTTTCGAGCGGCGAGACCGGCGCGGAGAGCAGCTCGTAGATCGTGCCGACGAAGCGCGGGAAATAGATGCCGAACGAGGCGTTCGAGATGCTCTGCGTCAAGAGGCCGAGCATGATGAGCCCCGGCACGAGAAAGGCGCCGTAACTGACGCCGGCGATCTCGTTCATATGCGGGCCGATCGCCGATCCGAAGACGACGAAATAGAGCGAGGTCGAAAGGACGGGCGAGACGATGCTCTGCAGCAGCGTGCGCCGCGTGCGCGCCATCTCGAAGCCGTAGATCGCGCGGATGGCGTGGATGTTCAGCGACAATGCGCTCATGGTCGCGCTCCTGACTTTCCTCCGACGAGGCCGACGAAGATCTCCTCGAGCGTCGATTCCTCGGTGCCGAGATCCTTGACCGCGAGTCCCGTTCCGGCGAGCGCGGCGAGGATGGGCGCGATCGCGCTGCCCTCGCCCGACGCGTCGTAGCTGTGCACCAGCTTGCGGCCATCCGGGGAGAGATCGAAGCCGTGAGGCGCCAGCATGTCCGGCACCGCCGCGACGGGCTCGGCGAGTTCGATGGTGAGCCGCTTGCCGCCGAGCCGGCGCATCAGCGTCGTCTTCTCCTCGACGAGCATCAGTTCGCCGCGGTTGATGACGCCGATCCGGTCGGCCATCTCCTCGGCTTCCTCGAGATAATGCGTCGTCAGGATGATGGTGGTTCCGGCGTCGCGAAGCTGCCTCACGACGCGCCACATGTCGCGCCGGAGCTCGACATCGACGCCTGCCGTCGGCTCGTCGAGGAAGAGCACCGCCGGCTCGTGCGACAGCGCCTTGGCGATCAGCACGCGCCGCTTCATGCCGCCCGAGAGCGTCATGATGCGGCTGTCGCGCTTGTCGATCAGCGAGAGCTCGGTGAGCACCTTCTCGATGAAGGCGGGGTTCGGCGGCTTGCCGAACAGGCCGCGCGAAAGGCTCGTTGTGTCGAATACCGTCTCGAAGGCGTCGGTGGTCAGCTCCTGCGGCACGAGGCCGATCAGGCTGCGCGCGGCGCGATAGTCGGTGACGACGTCGTGGCCGCCGACCGTCACGCGGCCGGCGGTCGCCCGCGCGAGGCCGCAGACGATGCTGATCAGCGTCGTCTTGCCGGCGCCGTTCGGGCCGAGCAGGGCGAAGATCTCGCCGCGCTCGATGGTCAGAGAGACATTCTTGAGTGCTGTGAAGCCGGATGCGTAGGTCTTGGAAAGGCCTTCGATCGCGATCATCGGCGCTTCGGACATCGGATCGCTCCTTCGCTCGCGCGGGCGACAAGCGAATCGCGGCGGCGCGTCAGCGCACCGTCCTATCCCAAACGGCCGTCACAGGACACCGCCGCGATTGGAGACGCACCGTTCAGGCGGAGGCGAGCATCACAACCTTGGTGAGGTGGCGCGGCTGCACCGTGTCGAGCCCCTTGGCCCCGGCGACCCGCTCGCCCAGCAGCTGCAGTGCCGGCAGGGCGGCGAGGCCGGCCAGCGCCGGCGCGACGCCGAGCGGAACCGAGACGTCGCCCGGTCCGCCGAAGCCGAGCACGAGGGCGCCCTTCGCCTGCATCTCGCCGACCAGCACCGCCTCGTCGTCGGGCCGCGCGTCGCCATAGAGCATGATCGCGACCGTGCGCTCGTCGAGCAGGCTGATCGGGCCGTGGCGATATTCGAGCGGATGAAAGGCCTGCGCATAGGTCTGGCTCATCTCGAGCAGCTTCAGCGCGCCTTCGAGCGCCACGCCATAGAGCGCGCCGCCGCCGAGATAGACGAAATGCGAGCGGCCGGCGATGAGCGCGTCGGCAGCGGTGTTCGTCGCCGCCAGCGCCGCCTCGGCCGCCGCGACCACGTCCTCGCCGACCGTGACGCCGATGATCTGCAGGCCCATCAGCAGCATGAGGCTCGCCGACGAGGTCATGACGATGCCCTCGAGCGGATGGGTCTCGGCATGGACGACGCGGTCGGACTCCGCCGCGAGGCTCGACCCCTCGGCGCAGGTGATGCCCGTGACATGGATGCCGGCGGCGCGGCTGGCGGCCGCGGCGGCGACGGTCTCGGTCGTCTCGCCGCTGCGCGACAGCGCCACCACGGACGCCTCCTGCCAGCGCGGCCAGTAGGCGGTCGGCCGGTCGAGCCATTCGCGGGCCGGCACGGCGATGGCGGCGATGCCGGCGCCGTTGGCCGCGGCGGCGAGCGAGAGGGCCAGATTGTAGGAGGTGCCGCAGCCGACGAAGACGGTGACCGGCGCCGCCGGCAGCCGGCCCCTCGGAACCAGCGCGGCGCGCCAGAAGGGGAACTGCTCGACGATCGTCTGTTCGGTGATGCCCATGATGGTCTCTTGTCGTTGGTAAGCGGGATTACTTGACGGAACCGGCCGTCAGCCCGCTCACGAGATAGCGGTTGAGGAAGATCACGATCAGGATCGGTACGATCATCGCGATGGTGCCGCCGGCGTTGATGAGCCCGTAGTCGATGAAGTTCTTGGTCGAGAACTCCGGGATCAGCACCGTGAGCGGCTTGGTCTTGTTCGGCGAAAAGATGAGCGGGACCATGTACTGGCCCCAGGCGCCGAGGAAGGTGATGATCGAGGCGGCGACGAGGCCGGGCGCGGCAAGCGGCATCACGATGCGGAAGAGGATCGTCAGCCGGCCTGCGCCGTCGATGCGGGCCGCTTCCTCGATCGAGAGCGGCAATTGCTGGAAGACGCTGCGCATCAGCCACAGCGCCAGCGGCAGGAAGGCGGAGAGATAGATGAGCGTGACGCCGGTATAGGTGTCGAGCAGCTTGGCGCCGATCATAATCCGGTAGAGCGGGATCAGCACCGTGTAGCCGGGGATGGCGATGGTGGCGATGACGATGAAGAAGATCACCGTGCGGCCGGGGAAAGTCAGCCGGGCGAAGGCGTAGCCGCCCAGCGTCGCCAGGAACACGGAGATGAGCGTCGCGGCGAAGGATGTAATGATCGAGTTCACCAGCGCCTTGCGGAACTGCAGCGCGACGGTCACGTCGTTGGAGGCGATGTAGCCGAAGCCGGCGAGGCGCTCGTAGTGATAGGTCGTCAGCCGCTGCGGGAAGAAGTGGATCGGCTGCGACATGAGATCGGGGGTCGGCGTCAGGCTGGTGGCGATGGCCCAGTAGATCGGGCCGATCGACCACAGGATCAGGACGGCGAAGCCGATGCCGAGCAGGATGCGCTGGGAAAGACGCAGCTCCATCAGTCCATCCTCGTGACGCGCTGGACGCGCAGGACATAGACGAGCGAGACGGCGAGCGAGGCGAACATGACCAGCACGCTGAGCGCCATGCCATAGGAGAAATGCAGGTTCTGGAACGCCTCGAGATAGACCTGCACGAGGATCGGCCGTGTTCCCCGCGAGGAGCCGGTGAGGATCCAGGCCTCGTCGAAGAAGTTGAACGCCGCCACCGTCGACTGCGTCATGGCGATCGCCACGCCGCCACGGATGAGCGGCAGCGTGATGTTGGTGAACATCTTCCCCCGGCTGGCGCCGTCGATGCGCGCCGCCTCGTAGAGATCGGCCGGGATCGACTGCAGCGCGGCGAGGACGATCACCGCCGTCAGCGGCAGCATGCGCCAGACATGCACCAGCGACACGGCGAACAGCGCCACGGTGCGGTCGTTGAACCAGACATATTTTTCGAAATCGAGCCCGGCGGCGACGAGCAGCCCGTTGAGCAGGCCAAAGGCCGGGTTGTAGATCCACTGCCAGACGACGGCGTTGACGACGCCGGGCAAGGCCCAGGGAAGGATGACGGCCGCCAGCACGAAACGGCGCCAGCGGCCGGCCTGGTTGATGAGCAGGGCTGCGCCGATTCCTCCGGCGGTCTCGAGCGTCACGCAGATCACCACATAGATGAAGGTGTTGCGCCACGCTTCGTTGACGATCGGGTCCTTCAGGAGGTCCTGGTAGTGCTGCAGCCCGATGAAGGGCGTGCCGGCCTGCATCGGATTGACCCGGTGCAGGCTGTCCCACAGCGTCGAGGCGACGGGGAACAGCACCAGCGCGACCATCGCGATGACGATGGGGGCGGCGAGGAGCAGCCCGAGAAAGGCATCGGCGGTGCCGTCGATGCCCTTGCGCCGGGAGCGTCGCGCCGGAAGGACGGCGCCGAGGCTCACTGCTGCTGCGCCTTGGCGGTTTCGTCGGCGATGGACTTCACCGCGTCGGCGACGCTGATCTCGCCCTTGGCGGCCTGGTTGATCGCGTTGTTCACCGCGCTGGAGAACTGCGGATACCAGGTGGGCGTGCCCTGCTTGAACAGCGGGCCGACGGTGCCGGCCTGCTCGATCACGACGTCGCCGTCGAGGATCTTGCCCTGCTTGTTCAGCTCCTCGAAGGCCGAGGTGCGCGTGGCGAGGAGGCCCTGCTCGGCGGCGAGCTTGATCTGCTCGTCCTTGCTGGTCATCCACTTCACGAAGGCGAGCGCAGCTTCCTTCTTCTCCGAAGCGGCCGGAATGCCGAGCGCCTCGGGCAGGCCGTAGCTGACGGTCTTGCCGCTCGCAGTCGGCACGAGGCCGAGCGTCGTGTTGCCGGCGATCTTGGACTTGGTCTTGTCCTCGAAGGCGCCGACCCAGCCCGGACCGACGCCGAGGTCGAAGGTGACCTTGCCGTCCATGAACATCTGGTGGACGTCGGAGTCCTTGAGACCCGTCGAGGCGGGGTCGATCAGGCCGGCCTTCAGCATGTCGACATAGAACTGCAACGCCTTGTAGCCGCCGGAATCGGGGCTCGTGAACAGCGGCTTCCAGTCCTTGTCGAACAGATCGCCGCCGAAGGCGAAGGTCATCAGGTACCAGAGCGTCGAGGTGCCTTCCGTCGGCGAGAGCGGCACGCCGAGCGGATATTCGGCGATGCCCTTCTCCTTGATCAGCTTGGCGTCGGCGACGAGCTCGTCGATCGTCGTCGGCATCTTGGTGATGCCGGCCTTGGCGAGGTGGTCCTTGTTGGCGATCAGGATGCGGAAGTCGTTGGCATAGGGAACGCCGAGCAGCTTACCGTCGACCGTGAAGATCGAGGCGGTCGGCATGTCCTTGATCGTCTCGGCGTCGACGAGGGGCGTCAGGTCCTCGTACCAGCCGGCGGCGCCGAACTGGCCGGTCCACGACCAGTCGAATTCCGTGACGTCGGCCGGCGGCGTGCCGGCGATCAGGCCGGTGATGAGCTTGGGACGGATGTCGTCCCACGAGAGCATCTGGAGATCGACCTTGATGCCGGTCTCCTTCTCGAAGTCCGAGGCGATGTTGGGCGACTGGCCGGAGGGCAGCAGCACGGTGATGCTCTGCCCGGCGAGGGGCTTGGCGTCATCGGCGAGGGCAGGCACGGCAAGGGAAGGCATGGCGAGGGCGAGCGCCGCAAGGGCGACGGTCGTTCGAAGCAGCTTGTTCATCACTGATCATCCCGTCTTGGTGAAGGTGTGCGGCCGTTCCTCGCGTGGATCGCATTGTTTTCGATCGAGGCGGCCAGCCGTCCGATCCATGCTTCGTCCACGGGCCAGTCGAGGTCTCGAGCGGCGCCGTAGAGGGCGCCGCCGATGGGAGGGAGCCTTGGCGGCACCGGCTCCGAGCCGATGCGGGCCGCGGTCCGCTCGCGGAGCAGGCGGCTGGCGAAGGTGCCGCCGGCCGTGCTCCAGGGAAGGGCGGGATCGCCGATCCGCCGCCGCGCCGCCGCGACATGGGCGGCGAGATGCTCGGCGGCGGCGTCGATGATGGAGAGCGCCGTCGGCTCGCCGCTCGCGGCGAGCGTGTCGACGAGGCGGGCGAGGGCGGCGATCTCGGAGCGGGCATGCTCGACCGAGGCGCGCCAGGCGATGAGCCCGTCCTGCGGCGAGGCCGGGTCGAGGCCGAGATGGGCAAGGAAGGCGGCAAGGAAGTCGGGCGCGTCGATGCGGCCGTCCATGGCGCGGCTGGCGCGGGCGATCGCCTCGATTCCGATCCAGTGCGCGCTGCCCTCGTCGCCGATCGCCTCGCCGAAGCCGCCGACGCGCAGCGAATGGCCGGCGGCGTCGCGCGCCCAGGCCATGGAGCCGGTGCCGGAGAGGATCAGCACGCCCGGTCCCCCCGCGAAGGCGCCGATATGCGCGGCCTCGACATCGTTGACGACGCGCTGCGGCTTCCGGCCGAAGAAGGCGGCGATGGCCGCCTCCTGCTCGGCGGAGAGCGGCGGCAGTTCGCCATAGGCCGGAAGGCCCGCGACGACGGCGCCGATATCGGAGAGGCGGGCGGCATAGGGCGCCAGCATGCCGTCGAGCGCGGCGCGCCAGTCGGGTCGGTCCATCGGGTTGATGCCGGAGCCGCCGCTGGTGGCGACGATGGTACCCTCGCGATCGGCCAGCGCGATCAGCGTCTTGGAACCGCCGCCATCGATGCCGAGGACCAGCGGGCCGCGTTGATGGGAACCGCTCATGCCGCGTCCCCCGCCGGCTCGGCGATGATCGCCTCGACGCCGAGTTCGGAGAGACGCCGCTGCCACTCCTCGGGGAGGCCGCTGTCGGTGACGACGCGGCCGGCGCTCGCCAGCGGCGCCACCTTCCAGGTCGAGAGCGTGCCGTATTTCGTGGAATCGGCCACGACATAGCGCTCGGCGGCGCGGGTCAGCATATGGGCGTTGAGCGAGGCCTCGGCGGCGTCGATGCTGTAGATCGCGGCGTCCGGGCCGATGGCGCTGGCGCCGAGGAAGAGCTGGTCGAGCCAGATGCCGTCCAGCATCGCTTCGGCGAGCGGGCCGACCAGCGAGGCGTTCTCGCTGCGGAGCTGGCCGCCGAGCATCACGACCTGCAGCTTCGGAACGTCGATGAGTTCCTGCGCGACGGCGAGCCCGTTGGTGAAGACGCGCAGCGGCAGCGGGTTGACCTTGAGCAGCCGCGCCAGCTGCAGCACCGTCGTGCCGGCATCGAGGAACACGCTGCCATGCGGCTTCAGCGCCGCGTAGCAGGCGGCCGCGAGCGCGCGCTTGGCGCCGAGATTCTGCTTGGCCCGCTGCTGGAAGGCGACCTCCACGCTGGAGCCTTCGGCGATCCGGGCGCCGCCATGGACGCGGTCGATCGCGCCTTCGTCCTCGAGCACCTGGAGATCGCGGCGGATGGTGGCGAGCGAGGCGCCGACCGCGTCGGCGATCGCCTGGATCGTCGAGGGCCCGTTCGCGTAGAGATGGCTGCGGATCGCGTCGAGCCGCCCCACCTTCATGCCGCCGCCATGCGCCATTCGTCACGCCGCGCTTGTTGAGGAGTTGTCCCGGCAAAGCGCCGGAACCGCTCAATCAATCCATAGCGGATGATCGCAGTCAATCAGCTTTCTGATCGAAATTGACGCAATGATGACGTCACTGCGGCAGGGGCGTCGCGGTCGGGCGGTCGATGCGGACGATGTAGTAGTCGGCGATGGTGACGCCGCGGAAGCGCCGCGGCACGACCGCGATCCGCTCGGCGCTGCCGAAGAGGCCGGCGAGTTCCTGCTCGATCGGGTCGCGCGTGACGACGATGCCGGGGCCGACCAGCGCATCGGCGTCATGGCCGAGGAAGTCGTAGCGCTGGCTCTCGTTGGCCTGCACGACCGGGACGTCCGGCAGCAGCCAGGCCAGTTCGGCGTTGAGCTGGTAGTCGTAGGTGAGGATGTAGCGCGCCCCGGTCTCGCGCCGGATCGTGTCGATCGCCTCGCCGAGCCCGTGCCAGCCGCATGTCAGGCGGAGGATCGGGTCGCGGGAGCCGAGCAGCGTCACCGGCACGACCAGCGCATAGATGAAGGCGAAGGCGAGGAAGCCGAGTGCGACCGGGATCGTCGCGCGCCGGAGCCGCGAAAGGCGATTGCCGGCATCGGCGGGAACGAGGGTGAGCGCCGCCGCCGTGGCGACCGCGAGCGCGGGATAGAGGAAGCCCGGCCAGTTGCCCTCGACGCGGCTTCTGAGCGCGTGGAACAGGAAATAGGCCGTCGGCACGAGGACGAGCGCCAGCACCAGCCGCATCGCGCCATTGGCGCGCCAGCCTTTCCGATAGCCGGGCAGCAGGCCGAGGACGGCGAAGAGGAAGACGAGCGGCGTCGCGAGGCCGATCTGCGCCGCGAGGAATTCGAGGAGATATTGCGGCTGGAACTGCCAGGCCTCGGTCGTGCGCCCGCCCTGCTTCATGATCGTCGCCCAGCCGTTGAGCGCATTCCAGATCAGGTTGGGCGAGAAGACGACGAGCGCCGCGAGAAGCGCAGCCCAGGGCCAGGGCGACAGCAGCCGTCGCCGCCAGGCGGGGACCAGCAGCACCGCGATGCCGAAACCGGCCGCCGCGAGCGCCGCGGAATATTTCGAGAGCAGCGCCAGCCCCGTCGCGACGCCGACCGCGAGCCACCAGAAAGGGCGCTCGTCGTCGAGCAGCCGCGCGGCGGCATAGAGCATCGCCGCCGAGAACAGGATCAGCGGCGCATCCGGCGTCGCCACGGCGAGGCCGAAAAAGCCGAGCAGCGTCAGGTTGAAGACGAGCGCCGCGATCGCGCCCGCGCGGGGATCGGCGACGAGGTGCCGCGCCGCCCGCCAGATGAAGAAGGTCGCCGGCAGGGCGGAGAGCACCGGAACGAGGCGGACGCCCAGCGGCGTCTCGCCGAGCAGCATCGTGCCGGGCCGGATGAACCAGGCGATCATCGGCGGATGATCGAAATAGCCGGCCGAGAGCCGCGTCGACCACAGCGCGTAATAGGCTTCGTCGGGAACGAGCGGCACCAGCGCGGCGAGGAGGAGCCGCGCGAGGACGGTTAGTGCCACGAGGCCGAGCGCGAGCGGCAGCCGCTCCAGCGGCGCCAGCGCCGGGCGAAGGACCGGAGCTTGCGGCGCGCCGTCCGTCACGGACGGGTCCTCCAGACGAGCGCGGTGCTGGAGAGATAGTTCCAGACCGCGCCGACCACCGATCCCGCGAGGCCCGCCACCCACCAGCGGTCGGTCTCGATGAACACCCAGCTGCCGACGCCGATATTGGCGAAGGCGCCGAAGCCGCAGACGGCATAGAAGAGGAGCAGGCCGGGGATGAGCCGCCAGCCGGACAGGCGGCGGTCGCGATAGGTCAGCGCGTTGTTCATGAAGAAGTTGAAGGTCATCGCCACGACGGTCGCGAGCGTCTGAGCCGTGGTGAACGGCGCCCCTCCGACCAGCGCGAGGCGCAGCGCCGCGAGATGGACGACGAGGCCGAGCCCGCCGACCGCCGCGAAGGAGACGAACCGCATCGAGATCGCGCCGCCGGTCGCCTTGGAGAGCAGCAGGCCGAGGAAATCGACCATCACGCGATTGTCGAGCTTGCTGGCACCGCTCGTCCGGACGCCGAAGGAATAGGGCACCTCGGCGACGGTGAGCCCGGGCGGCACGCTGGCGAGGATGTCGAGCAGGATCTTGAAGCCCTGCGTCGAGAGCTTCGGCGCCGCCGCCTCCACGACGGAGCGCCGCAGCATGAAGAAGCCGCTCATCGGGTCGCTCGACGGCACCTTCAGCAGCAACCGGGCGGCCGTGGTGGCGGCCCGGCTCATCGCGCCGCGCGCGGCATCGAAGGACGAGGCGTCGCCGCCGCCGGCATAGCGCGTGGCGACCACGATGTCGGCGCCGGCCTCGATCCGCGCGAGCATGGTCGGTAGCACAGTCTCGTCATGCTGGAGATCGGCGTCGATCACCGCGACGACGGGCGCCTGCGCAGCGAGCATGCCCTCGATGCAGGCGCCGGCAAGGCCTCGGCGGCCGATGCGGCGGATGCAGCGGATGCGCGGATCGCCGGAGGAGAGGGCGCGCACCGCCTCGGCCGTTCCGTCTGGGGAATCGTCGTCGACGAAGATCGCTTCCCAGCGCCGGCCTTCGAGCGCCACGGCCAGCCGGCCGGCCAGAACCGCGACATTGCCGCGTTCGTTGAAGGTGGGCACCACGACCGTGAGCTCGGGCGCGCCGCCGCCACCGTCCACCGGCCGTTCATCCATCGAGCGCCTCGGCCCTTCGCTTGCGCGCGGGCGACAGGCCCGCGCGGGGGTTCCGATACAGGCAGCGCGCGCGTGAGTAAAGCTGCGCCGTTATCCGGCGGCGGCGCGCATCGCCGCGATCATGGCCGGCGGCAGGAAGCCGAAATAGACGTCGATCGAGCGGATGCGCCCGTCGGCATCGAAGCGGAAGCACTCGGCGTTGCGGAAGGTACCGCCCGGCTTGTCCTCGGTCTCGTAGAGCACGACCACCTCGTCCTCGCCCCCATGGACCCGCATGGCGGCGGCGAAGCGGAAGCTGCCGGCGAAGGGCCAGCAGCGCTCGAACCAGGCGGCGCGGTCGATATGGTCGTCGAACGGGCTGGTGAAGGCAAAGCCCGGCGCGAGCAGAGCCTCCATCGCGTCCCGGTCGGCGGACTGGAAAGCCGCGAAATAGCGCCGCGCCGTGGCGGCGGTGTCGAGAGCGGTCATGGCGTCTGTTCCTTCCCTTCGAGCGAGGCGGCGAGCTGCTCCATGAGGGCGCGCGTGCCGTGCTCGCGGCTCACGACATCGTCGTGGCCATCGAGGAAGGCGCCCTGTTCGGTGAGTTTCAGTCGGGTGCCACGTCCCTCGGCGAAGAGCTCGATGGTCGCCAGCGAGACCGAGATCCGCCGGTCGCCGAGATGCATCTCGTAGCTGTAGACGATGCGCTCGTCCGGGACGATGTCCTGATAGACGGCACGGAAGGCATGCGCCGGGCCGCCCCTGGGGCCGGTGCGGCTGGTCTCGATGCCGCCGATCCGGAAGTCGGACGTCCGCTCCGGCGGTCCCCATTCCGGCGGTCCGAAGAACCAGAGATCTTTCATCGCAGGATCGGCGAAAGCGGCAAAGACGCGGGCCGGACTGGCGTCGAACAAGCGGGTGATGGTGAAACTGGCATGCACCACGGAGCGGGCAGTCCGCCCTGCGGTGCCGGAAATGGGCGGGGTATCCGTCCGGGTTGCGCCGGGCATCAGTCGTCCTCCTGGTCCGATGCGGGCCGCGTGGCGGCGAGGAGTGCATCGAGGCGGTCGAGCCTCCGCTCCCAGAGCGCGCGCCGCTCGGCGATCCATGTCTCCGCGGCGCTGAGCGCGGCGGTGTCGAGCGTGCAGGTGCGCACGCGGCCGGTCTTCTGCGAGCGGACGAGCCCGCTCTCCTCGAGCAGCTTCAGATGCTGGACGATCGCCGGCAGCGAGATGGCGAAGGGTTCGGCGAGTTCGCTCACGCTGGCGCTGCCTCGCGACAGCCGTTCGACGATCGCGCGCCGCGTCGGGTCGGCGAGCGCCTGATAGGTCCGGTCGAGGCGATCCTGATACTTAAGCATGTCATTAAGTATCAGCGGATCCGCGCCGGCGTCAAGCCGTGACGGATTGAAAGGCGGGCGCCGGCTCGCTAGCTCTGGCGGGAGGGCGCCGCGCGGCGCTGCCCAGGAGGGAACAAGGATGACTGCCGGAATGCTCGAAGACCTCGATCCGGCGGCGATCGCCGCCGGCCTCGCCGAAGACCGTATCCTGCTCGTCGATGTGCGCGAGCCGGCCGAGTTCGATGCCGGCCATATCGAAGGCGCGGTGTCGTTCCCGCTCTCGACCTTCGACCCGGCCGCGCTGCCCGATCCCGAAGGACGGACGATCGTCTTCCAGTGCGCGGCCGGCGCCCGTTCGGCGCGCGCCGCCGAGGCGGCCGTCGCTGCCGGCGTCGATGGCGGCCGTCATCTCGCCGGAGGCATCAAGGCCTGGGTCGCCGACGGACGACCGCTCGTCCGCTGATCGTCAGGCGGCGTCGACGGTGAGCGGCAGCAGCCGCTCGCGCGAGGCGGCGAGGAGATGTTCCATCGCCTTGGCGGCTTCGGCGGGGCGGCGGCCGACGATCGCCGAGCGCACCGCGTCATGCAGCGCGACATCCTCGCTCGGCCGCTTGGTGTGCCGCTGCAGCATTTCCGACGAGACGCGCAGCGCCGATTTGACGGCGCTGCCGATCGTCACGAACAGGCCGTTGTGCGAGGCGTTGATGATCGCGAGGTGAAATTCCAGCGCCGCCTCGGAGATCGTCTTGACCGGCAGCCCCTCGAGCTGCGCCGCCGCGAGCTCGCGGAAGAAATGCTCGATCTGCGCGAGGTCCTCGTCGGTGCCGTCGCGGGCGGCGAGGAACGAGGCGCGCGGTTCGAAGCAGAAGCGCATCTCGAAGATGTCCTCGACGATCTTGGCGTCGAACTGGGTCTGAAGCCGCCACGCGAGCACGTCGCGGTCGAGCAGGTTCCATTCGTTGAAGGGCAGGACGCGCGTGCCGACCTTGGGCGAGACCTCGACGAGGCGCTTGCCGGCGAGGCTCTTCACGGCCTCGCGCACCGTCGTGCGGCTGACGCCGTAATATTCGCACAACTCGCTCTCGATCGGCAGCGCGGCGCCGGGCAGGAATTCGCCCGAGACGATGCGGCTGCCGATGTGATTGGCAACCTGCGCGCTCATCGTTCCGACCGATAGAAGCTCGCGCTCCAGCATCCCGCGCTCTCCCGACACCGTCTCTTCCCCTACGCGGTTTTTCTTGAGCCGGCCACACCAAACCGATGCCGGCCACCCTCCCTCGGCGGCCAAACGATCCGGTTGACAAAGCTGCGGATCATCAGGATGATCGCCGCATATGATAATACCATTGGGGAGGCGATGGGGAGGGGCCGGCAAGGAATTTCATTCTTGCCCGCGACAAGCACCTGAACCTCGGCTTTGATGGATATCCGCCGGCGCGCTCCGCCGGGGGGAGGATAGCGTGCATGGCCGGCGGCCGCTGCGCGCCAGAACGACGGTGTCGGAGGACCGAGGGTTCCGACGGCGCCGACAGAGGCATGTCGCCGGAGGACGGGTCTGGTTCAGGCCTGGAAGTGCGACAAAGGACGGAGGAGACGAAGAATGCGTGGATTGATGACGAAGGCGCTGGCGACGGCCGCGCTGCTGGCGCTCACGATGGGCGCCCAGGCCAAGGAGACCGTGGTCTGGTGGGACTTCCTTGGCGGCGGCGACGGCGTGCGCATGAAGGCGCTGCTCGAGAAGTTCAACAAGGAAAATCCCGACATCGAGATCCAGGCGACGACCCTCGAATGGGGCGTTCCCTTCTACACCAAGGTCCAGACCTCGGCCGCCGTCGGCGAGGGTCCGGACATCATGACCTATCACCTGTCGCGCCTGCCGCTCGGCGTCTCGACCGGAACGCTGCGCGAGATCACGCCGGACGAGCTGAAGGCCGCTGGCATCGACGCCAAGAACTTCACCCCGGCCAACTGGGAAGCCGCCCAGGTCGATGGCAAGCAGTATGCCGTTCCCTTCGACATCCATTCGGTCGTCCTCTACTACAACAAGGACCTCCTGAAGAAGTCGGGCCTGCTCGGTGACGATGGCCTGCCGAAGGGTCTCGACGGCGTCGAGAACTTCAATGCCGCGCTGAAGAAGCTGAAGGCCGACGGCGTCGAGGTTCCGCTCTCGACCCATACCGCGGCCGGCGACTCGCAGTGGCGCATCTTCTATTCGCTGCTCGGCCAGCAGGACGTTCCCTTCCTGAAGGACGGCAAGGTCCTCGACGGCGGCGACGAGCAGAAGGCCGTCGACACGCTGAAGGAGATGGCGAGCTGGGTCGCCGACGGCTACACGCCGGCCAATGTCGAGTATCCTGCCTCGATCGCCCTGTTCACCTCGGGCAAGGCGGCGATGCACATCAACGGCGTCTGGGAAGTCCCGACCTTCACCGACCTCGCCAAGAACGGCAAGCTCGGCTTCGAGTGGGGCGCGGTGCGCATCCCGGTCCTCTACAACCATCCGGCCACCTGGGCGGACAGCCATTCCTTCGCCGTCCCGAACAACAAGGGCAAGGAAATCAGCCCGGAGAAGCTGAAGGCCGTCCTCACCGTTGTCGACTGGATGAACAAGAACTCGCTGTTCTGGGCGACTGCCGGTCACCTGCCGGCCTATCTGCCGGCTCGCGACAGCGAGGAGTTCAAGACCATGCAGCCGAACGCCACCTATGCGGTGCTGGCCGATACGGCTGTCTTCGACCCGTCCTCGACGATCGCCGGCGTCGCCTCGCCGATCTATGAGGGCATGCAGAACTACTTCGTGCCGGCCGTGAACGGCCAGCTCGATCCCGAAGAGGCGGTCAAGAGCCTCAAGGACGAGCTCCAGGGCCTGATCGAGTAGTCTTTCCCGACCTCGCTGCCGGCCGGCTCCCAACGAGGATCCGGCCGGTTTCGCGCTGAACGAGCGGGACGATCGCATGGACCGTAAACAGAATCTGACGGCCCTTCTCTTCACCGGGCCGTTTCTCGTCGCCTATCTGGTGATCTTCATCTATCCGACGATCCAGCTGGTGCATCTCTCCTTCACGGACGCACCCCTGATCGGCGCGGGCGCCTGGATCGGCTTCAAGAACTACATCCGGCTGTGGAACGACGGCCAGATGTGGAAGTCGGTGTTCAACACCTTCTATTTCGTCCTTTTGACGGTCATTCCGACGACGATCATCGGGCTGGCGCTGGCGCTCATGGTCAACCGCCTCAGCGGCTGGTTCCAGAGCATCGTCCTCGCCTGCTTCTTCCTGCCCTATATCCTGCCGGTCTCGGTGGTCATCCTCATCTGGCAGTGGGTGCTCGACACCCAGTTCGGCATCGCGCAGCCGATCATCAGCTATTTCACCGGCAAGCCGGTGGCCGTGTTCCGCGACCGCTACTGGGCGATGCCCATGGTCGCCTTCATCACCATCTGGTGGACCAACGGCTTCAACCTGCTGCTCTTCATCGCCGGTCTTCGCAACATCTCGCAGGACTACTACGACGCCGCGGCGCTCGACGGCGCCGGCCGCTTCAAGCAGTTCGTCTACATCACGCTGCCGCTGATCTGGCCGGTCACGGCGCTGGTGCTGACCATCCAGCTCATCCTGCAGCTGAAGATCTTCGATCAGGTCTATCTCCTGACCCAGGGCGGCCCGGCCAACGCCACCTATGTCATGGTGCAGTACATCTACAAGCAGGCCTTCCAGCTCAACAAGGGTGGCTATGCCGCGACGGTGTCGCTGGCGCTGTTTGCGCTGATCGTCATCCTCTCAGTGATGCAATACCAGGTGCTCCGCTCGCGAGGCCAGAAATGATCAGGCGTCTCAACATCGCCGGCGGACTGATCTCCGTCTTCACCGTGCTCTGCGCCGTCGTCTGGGCCTTCCCGCTCTACTGGGCGGCCGTCACGACGCTGAAGCCGGAGGACGAGGTGGTGCAGTCCGGCTTCGGGCTGCTCCCGAAGATCTGGACCATCGGGGGCTATGCGTTCGTCCTGCTCAACACGAACATCGCCCGCTGGTACATGAACTCGATCATCACCTCCGTCTCGGTGACGGTTCTGGTGCTGATCCTCAGCGCGACCTGCGGCTATGCGATCTCGCAGCTGAAATTCACCGGCCGCACCTTGCTGTGGCTGGCGATCCTGGCCAGCTTCATGGTGCCGACGCAGACGCTGATCGTCACGCATTTCGTGCTGATGAACGATTTCGGCCTCATCAACACGCTGGCCGGCGTCGTGCTGCCGCAGCTCATCGTTCCGGTCACGATCATCGTCTACAAGCAGTTCTTCGATTCGATCCCGAAGGACTACCGCGAGGCGGCGCTCATCGACGGCGCCAAGGAATACCAGATCTTCTGGCATATCTTCATCCGGATGAACTGGGGCATCACCACCGCGCTGGCGATCATCACCTTCATCGGCGCCTGGAACAACTTCATGTGGCCGTTCATCGCGGTGACGCAGCAGGCCAAGATGAACGTGACGGTCGGCATCACCCAAGTCGACGATGCCTTCGGCCTCGCCTATGCCCGCAATCTCTCGGGCGCGGTGCTCGCCGCGCTGCCGGTCGCGCTCGCCTATCTCATCTTCCAGCGTCGCGTGACGCAGGCGATCATGCTGTCGGCCGGCATCAAGGGATAAAGTCCATCATTCTGGACCCGGCCCCGCCGGGTCCGCCCGCATCACCCGCCAAAGGTCCGCCATGCTGAAAGCCCGCCTCGTCGTCGACCGCGACTTCGTACTCTCCGACATCGACCGCCGCGTCTTCGGCGCCTTCGTCGAGCATATGGGCCGCTGCGTCTATGGCGGCATCTTCGAGCCGGGCCATCCGACCGCCGACGAGCAGGGCTTCCGCGGCGACGTGCTGGAGCTGACGCGCGAACTCGGCGCGACCATCATCCGCTATCCGGGCGGCAACTTCCTCTCCGGCTACAACTGGGAGGACGGCGTCGGCCCGCGCGAGGACCGGCCGGTGCGCCGTGACCTCGCCTGGTTCTCGACCGAGACCAACCAGTTCGGCACCAACGAGTTCATGGACTGGTCGAAGAAGGCCGGCATCGAGCCGATGTTCGGCGTCAATCTCGGCACCAAGGGCCCCGACGAGGCGCGCCGCTTCCTCGAATACTGCAACCATTCCGGCGGCTCGGAACTCTCCGACCTGCGCCGCAGCCATGGCTACGAGAAGCCGCACGACATCAAGTTCTGGTGCCTCGGCAACGAGATGGACGGTCCCTGGCAGATCTGCCACAAGACGGCCGAGGAATATGGCCGCGTGGCGCTCGAAACGGCCAAGGTGATGCGCTGGGTCGATCCGACGATCCAGCTCGCGGCCTGCGGTTCCTCGCATCGCAACATGCCGACCTACGGTTCCTGGGAATACCAGGTCCTCGATCATTGCTATGACGAGGTCGACTTCATCTCGCTGCACACCTATTTCAACAACAACGCCGACTCGGCGTCGGAGTATTTCGGCGTCATCGAGCTGCTCGACGCCTTCATCAAGGAAGTCGCGGCGATCTGCGACGCGGTCGGCGCCAAGCGCCGCTCCTACAAGAAGATCATGCTGTCGCTCGACGAGTGGAACGTCTGGTACAAGACGCACAAGATCGAGCATATGAGGAAGCCCGGCTGGCCCGAGGCGCCGCCGCTGATCGAGGAAGTCTACAACGCCGAGGACGCGCTGATCGTCGGCGGCGCCCTCATCGCCATCCTGAACAATGCCGACCGCGTGAAGACCGCCTGCCTCGCGCAGCTCGTCAACGTCATCGGCCCGATCATGACAGAGACCGGCGGCGCCGCCTGGCGGCAGACGATCTTCCATCCCTTCGCGCTGGCTTCGAAATACGGCCATGGCCGCGTGATGCGGACGGTGTCGGATTCGCCGAGCTATTCCGCCAAGACCTTCCCGGAGATCCCCTATCTCTACGCGACGGTGATCGACAATCCGGCCGACGGCACCACGACGGTGATCGCGCTCAACCGCAGCCTCTCCGACAATCTCGAGGTCGATATCGAGCTGCGCGGCCTCGGCGCCGAGCGCAGCCTCGTCGCCGCGACCGAGATCCATCATGCGAACCTCAAGGCGGTCAACACCAAGGACGCGCCGAACACCGTGGCGCCGAAGACCAATGCCGATGTCGCGATCGACGGCGAGACCGTGCGGGTCAAGCTGAAGCCGGCGTCGTTCAACGTCATCGTGACCAGGGCGGCGCAGCCCAACTGAGGCGCGCCGCGTCGCCGACCTGAAATCGCGCTTCCGCCGCGCGGCGGGGCGCGGTTTTTTGATCGGCGCGCGGATCGGCGCCGTTGCGGCTCCGCGGCGGCGCCCCTATGACAAGGGCATGCCGCTCGTCGACCTCGCCAATCCGACCCGCTTCATCGCGCTCGCCGACCGGGTGCTGCCGATCCTCTGGGTCGTGGCGGTGCTGGTGCTGGGCATCGGCCTTTATCTCGGCCTCTTCGTCGCGCCGCCGGATTACCAGCAGGGCGAGACGGTGCGGATCATGTTCATCCATGTGCCCGCCGCCTGGCTGTCGATGTTCGGCTATGGGCTGATGGCGGCCTCGGCGCTCGGAACGCTGGTCTGGCGCCATCCGCTCGCCGATGTCGCCGCGCGCTCGATCGCGCCGATCGGCGCCGCCTTCACGCTGATCGCCCTCGTCACCGGCTCGCTCTGGGGCAAGCCGATGTGGGGCACCTGGTGGGAATGGGATGCGCGGCTCACCTCGGTTCTGGTGCTCTTCCTCATGTATCTCGGCCTCATTGCGCTCTGGAACGCCATCGACGATCCGAACCGCGCCGGCCGCGTCGCCGCCGTGCTGATCCTCGTCGGCTCGGTGAACATCCCGATCATCAAGTTCTCGGTCGACTGGTGGAACACGCTGCATCAGGGCGCCAGTGTCTTCCGCATGGGCGGCTCGACCATCGACGCCAGCATGCTCTATCCACTGCTGATCTCGGCGTTCGGCGCGACGCTCGTCTTCATCGCCCTCGTGCTCATGGCGATGAAGAACGAGATCCTGCGCCGCCGCATCCGCGCGCTCCGCCTCGTCGCCGCCAGCCAGCCGGTCGGAGCCGCCTGAGCATGCTGGGCGATCATGCCGGGTTCATCCTCGCCGCCTACGGCCTCTCGGCGCTGATCGTGCTGGCGCTGGTCGTCTGGGTGGTCGTGGACGGCCGCACGCAGCGCCGCCGCCTCGCCGATCTCGAGGCGCGCGGCATCCGCCGCCGCTCGCGCCGCGCCGGGAGCGAGGCGGAGAGCGGAGCGGGGGAGGGCCGGGCATGAGCGGCACCGACGCCGATCCGAAGCCGCAGCGCCGGCTCGGCCGCCGCATCGCCATCGTTGCGCCGCTCGTGGTGTTCGCCGCGCTTGCGGTGCTGTTCCTCGTCCGCCTCGAGCAGGGGGGCGATCCCTCGCTGGTGCCCTCGGTGCTGATCGGCAAGGAAGCGCCGGCGACCGCGCTGCCGCCGGTGGAGGGGCTGGACGTGCCCGGCCTCGCCAGCGCCGACCTCGCGACGGGCAAGCCGATGCTGGTCAATATCTGGGCCTCGTGGTGCGCGCCCTGCCGCGAGGAGCATCCGGTTCTCGAAAAGCTCGCGACCGATCCGCGCCTCACCGTCGTCGGCATCAACTACAAGGACAAGGCGGACAACGCCCGGGCCTTTCTCGGCCAGTTCGGAAATCCCTATGCCCGCATCGGCGCCGACCAGAACGGCCGCACCGCGATCGACTGGGGCGTCTATGGCGTTCCGGAGAGCTTCCTCGTCGATGGCAAGGGCATGATCCGCTTCAAGTTCATCGGCCCGCTCACCGAAGAAGCCGTCGCGGCGCAGCTCGTCCCCGAGCTCGAGAAGATCGCCAAAGGCGGCTGAGAGGGCGGCTGACGTCTCGTTGCGCTCAGAGCGCGGCGATGATCGTCCACCAGGCCCAGGCCGTCACCATGGACAGCGGCACGCCGATGCCGATCAGCAGCGCGCCGAGATCGGGCTCGAGGTCGTGGTCGAGGGCGATGATGCTGGCCCCGAGCATCGGCGGCATGGCCATTTCCAGCATCGCGACCTTGGCGACCGGATCGCCGGCTTGCCCCATCGCCACGTAGAGCCCGACCAGCAGCAGCGGTGCCAGCAGGAGCCGGTGCGTGAGCCCGAGGGCGATCGGCGCCGCATGCCCCCTCAGCCGGTCGAAGCGCAGCGCGCAGCCGACGGCGGCCAGCGCGATCGGCGTCAGCGTGCCGGCCAGCGCGTCGAGCAGCGAGGTCAGCCAGAGGGGACGCTCGACATCGTTGACGAGCAGCGCCACCACGATGGCGATGAAGGGCGGAAAGGTCACGATCCGCCGTGCGACCTCGCGCCAGTCGAGCTTGCCGGAACTTGCGACGGCGGCGATGGCGAGGCCGAGGGTCGAGAGCGCCAGATAGGAGCCGAACAGATCGATGACGATGCCGAGGCCGAGCCATTGTTGCCCGGCGAAGGCGGTGATCATCGGCAGGCCGACGAAGGAGGTGTTGCCCCAGCCGGCGCCCAGCAGCAGCGCGCCGGTGCGCTGGCGCGACCAGCCGAGCGCCCTGCAGACGGGAACGAGGATCGCGATGGCCGCCAGCGCGCCGAGCCAGGGCGTCGCGGCGGCGAACCACCAGCCGGCGTCGACCGCGAGATGTTCGAGGCTCTTCAGCGCCGCGGCCGGCAGCGCGACATTGATCACCCAGCCGCCGAGCACCTTGGTCGCGTTCTCGGGCAGCCGCCCCGACCGGCGCAGCACGATGCCGATCACGAGGCAGGCGACGATGAGAAGCACTTCCTGCATGGCGCCCCCCGGCTGCCGTCAGAGAGCGTGACGATGCCTCAGTCGCGTCCCTTCACGCCGTCCTTGGCCCCGTCCGGAACCGTCGTCCGCTGGATCAGCGGCAGCTGCGAGAGCGTGAAGAGGAAGGTGAGCGGCATGATGCCGAACACCTTGAACTTCACCCAGAGATCGGTGGCGGCGGTCGGATCGGCGATGAAGTGGCCGGCGCCGCGCCAGATCACCTCGTTGAGGATCGCCAGCGCGAGGAAGAACAGGCCCCAGCGGAAGGTGAGCGTCCGCCAGCCCTCGTCGGTGAGGTGGAACACCGAATCGAACACATAGCCGAGCAGCGGCTTGCCGAAGGCGAGGCCGCCGAGCAGCGTCACCCCGAACAGCGCGTTCACGATGGTCGGCTTCATCTTGATGAAGGTGTCGTCGTGCAGCCAGAGCGTCAGGCTGCCGAAGACGAGCACGATGACGCCGGTCACGACCGGCATGATCGGCAGCCGGCGGGTCAGCGCATAGGAGACGGCCAGCGCCAGCAGCGTCGCGACCATGAAGGCGCCGGTCGCCATGTAGATGCCGCTGCGCCCGTTCATCACGAAGAACACGCCGAGCGGGCCGAGCTCGAGCGCGAGCTTCAGCACCGGGTTGAGGTCCTTGTGCTTCGGGTCGTTGGGCGCGCGTTCAAAGAGACTCGGCATCGATGGTTCTTTCCGGACGCTGGAGGCGGTGCTCAGCCGGCGAGGCCGGCGATGGCACGGGCGAAATCCTCGGCCTCGAAGGGCTCGAGATCGTCGACGCCCTCGCCGACGCCGATGAAATGGATGGGCAGGCGGTATTTTTCGGCGATGGCGACGAGGATACCGCCGCGGGCCGTGCCGTCCAGCTTGGTCATGACGAGGCCGGTCACGCCGGCCGTGCGGCCGAAGATCTCGACCTGGCTCAGCGCGTTCTGGCCCGTCGTCGCGTCGAGCGTCATCAGCACGGTGTGCGGCGCGGCGGGGTCCTGCTTCTTGATGACGCGGATGATCTTCTCGAGCTCGGCCATCAGCTCGGCGCGGTTCTGAAGGCGCCCGGCGGTGTCGATGATGAGCACCTCGGTGCCGGCGGCCTGCGCCTCCTTCAGCGCGTCGAAGGCGAGGCCGGCCGCGTCGGCGCCGATGGCGCGCGAGACGACGGCGGCGCCGGTGCGCTCGCCCCAGATCTTGAGCTGCTCCACCGCGGCGGCGCGGAAGGTGTCCCCGGCCGCCAGCATCACCGTGCGTCCCTCGGCGCGCAGCTTCGCCGAGAGCTTGCCGATCGTCGTCGTCTTGCCGGTGCCGTTGACGCCGACGACGAGAATGACATGCGGCTTCAGCGCCGGATCGAGCACCAGCGGCTTCGCCACCGGGGTGAGGATCTTGGCGACTTCCTCGGCGAGGATCGTCTTGACCTCGTCGCCCTCGATCTCCTTGTCGAAGCGGCCCTTGGCGATCGCGGCGGTGATGGCGGTCGCCGCCGGCAGGCCGAGATCGGCCTGGATCAGCACGTCCTCGAATTCCTCCAGCGTCTCGGCGTCGAGCTTGCGCTTGGTGAAGACCGAGGCGATGCCCTGCGAGATCGCGTTCGAGGAACGCGACAGGCCGGCCTTAAGGCGCTGGAACCAGGAGACGCGCGGCGGCTCGGGCGCCGCGACCGGCTCGGGCTCGGGGGCGGGCGGTGGCGGTGCCACCGGCGGCTCCGGCGTCATCGGCGCGAGCTCGGCCTCGAAGAGCGACGGCCTCGGCTGCTGCGGCTCCTCGGGGCTCGGCTGCGGCTCGGCGGGCGCGCCGCCGCGGCCGAAGATGCGCTGGAAGAAGCCCTTCTTCTCCTCGGTCATGGTTCAGGCGGCTCCTGCGATCGGCGTGGCGAGCAGCCGGCTTTCGGCGCGCCCGGTGATGCGGACATCGACGATCGCGCCCGGCGGCGGGCCCTCGATCGCGACATCGGTGAAATGCTCCGTCCGGCCCCGCCCGCCGCGCTCGACGAGCACGCGCCGGCGATGACCGATCTCGCCGTCGAGGAAGGCGTCGAGCCGCCTCCGGCCGAGGGTGCGCAGCGCGGCCGCTCGCGCCTTGACCGTTTCGTGCGGCAGCTGCGGCATGCGCGCCGCCGGCGTGCCGGGTCGTGCCGAGAACGGAAAGACATGGAGATGCGTCAGCCCGCACGCCTCGACGAGTGCGAGGCTGTTGTCGAACATCGCATCCGTCTCGGTCGGGAAGCCGGCGATGAGATCGGCGCCGAACACGGCATCGGGGCGCAGCGCCCTGACCTCGGCGCAGAAGCGGATCGCGTCGTCGCGCAGGTGCCGCCGCTTCATGCGCTTCAGGATCATGTCGTCGCCGGCCTGTAGCGACAGGTGGAAATGCGGCATCAGGCGCGGCTCGCCGGCGATCGCCGCCATCAGCGCCGGGTCGACCTCGATCGTATCGAGCGAGGAGAGGCGGAGGCGCGGCAGGTCCGGCACCAGCTTCAGGATCGTCGCGACCAGCCGGCCGAGCGTCGGCCGTCCCGGCAGGTCGGCGCCATAGGCGGTGAGATCGACGCCGGTCAGCACCACTTCGCCAAAGCCGCGCGCGACGAGGCTGCGCACCGTCTCGACGACGCCGCCCATCGGCACCGAGCGCGACGGACCGCGGCCATAAGGAATGATGCAGAAGGTGCAGCGATGGTCGCATCCGTTCTGAACGGCGACGAAAGCGCGCGTATGCCCCTCGATGCCCGTCACCGCTTCGCCGGCGGCGAGCGCCGCCGTGCCGGCATCGGCGACGCGGACGCGCTCGCTCCCCCGCCACGCGTCCGGTGCGAGCTTCTCGGCATTGCCGAGAACAAGGTCGACCTCAGCCATCGCGGCGAAGGCTTCGGGGTCGGTCTGCGCCGCGCAACCGGAAACGACGATCCGGGCACCAGGCCGCTCGCGCCGCGCCTTGCGGATCGCCTGCCGTGCCTGCCGCACTGCTTCGCCGGTCACCGCGCAGGTGTTGACGAGCACCGCATCCTCGAAGCCGGCCGCGCGGGCGTTGGCGCGCATCACCTCGCTCTCGAGGAGGTTCAGCCGGCAGCCGAAGGAGATGGTGTCGAGGCTCATGCGTCAGGAGGCGTCGCGGACGGGGGTGACGGTCCGCCCTCTATGCCGGAAGGTGCCGCCAAAGGCCACCCTCATGCGGCCGCGCCGATCCGCTCCAGCGCCAGCGCCCCGGCCCCGTCGAACCCGAGCCGCCCTTCGTGTTCGAAGGCGGCGGCGCCCGTCATCAGGATATGGTCGTCGGCGCGCCAGTCGATGCGGAGCGTGCCGCCCGGCAGCGTGACGTCGACCGTCCGACCGGTCCGGCCGGTGCGCGCGGCCGCGACCGCGGCGGCGCAGGCCGCCGATCCGCAGGCCCGCGTCAGCCCGGCGCCGCGCTCCCAGACGGCGAGCGTCAGCGAGGAGGGCGAGGTGACGGCGGCGAGAGAGATGTTGGCGCGCTCGGGAAAGATCGGGTGGTTCTCGAGCATCGGCCCGATACGGCCGAGATCGAACGCCGCGACGTCCTTCACCCAGAAGATCGCATGCGGATTGCCGACATTGACCACCGAGGGCGAATGCAGGATCGGCGCATCGATCGGGCCGATCTGCAGCTCGATGGCGCGTGTGTCGGCGAACGCCTCGGCGAGCGGAATCTCGCGCCAGCCGAAGCGCGGCGTGCCCATGTCGACCGTGATGCGGTCCGCGTCCTCGACCTCGGCCGTGAGCAGACCCGCCGATGTCTCGAGCAGGAAGCTCTGCCGGCCCGTTTCGCGCGCCAGCACCAGGGCGACGCAGCGCGTACCGTTGCCGCAGGCACCGGAGAGCGAGCCGTCGGTGTTGAAGATGCGCATGAAGGCATCCGTGCCCGGCGTCCTCGGCGGCTCGAGCGCCATCAGCTGGTCGAAGGCGGTCGCCCCGTCGGCCGCGACGGCGCGCGCCTTCTCCGCGTCGAGCCGCCAGGGGGCGGCGCGGAAATCGACGACGGTGATCTCGTTGCCGATGCCGTTCATCTTGGCGAAGGGCACGGGGCTGGTGGCGATCGCGGGCATGTCGGGTCCGGGCTCGGCAGTCTTGTGCCGCCGCGTTGTTGAAAGATGTTCTTATATGGCGAAAAAGGTCGAGAAATGCGAGGCCCGGAACATGGTGCGGCCGCTCGCGGCGCCTGCCGCTTGCGGGGCGGGGCAGAGCCTGCTTTTCTCTCGTGAACCGTTACAACACGCCGCTTCGCGGCGGCCGGAGGGGAGCCGGCCAACTGGCGCCCGCCCGTCCCCAGGCCCGCCTCCGATCCTGCCCCATCGCCGGCCCATGGAATTCAGATGACGCTCGATATCGCGACCCGCGTCTACAATCACGGCTTCCGCATCGATCCGATCGTGCGGACGCTGCTCGATACCGATTTCTACAAGTTCCTGATGTTGCAGATGATCCGGCACACTTCGCCCGACGTGCATGCGACTTTCGGGCTGATCAACCGGACGAAATCGGTGCGGCTCGCCGACGTCATCGACGAGCGCGAGCTGCGCGACCAGCTCGACCATGCCCGCACGCTGCGCTTCCAGAAAAACGAGCTGATCTGGCTGGCCGGCAACACGTTCTACGGCGTGAAGCAGATCTTCAAGCCTGACTTCCTCGAATGGCTGGAGGATTTCCAGCTGCCCGAATACGACCTTCACCGCACCGCGGACGGGCAGTACGAACTTCTCTTCGAAGGGCCGTGGACCCATACGACGCTCTGGGAAGTGCCTGCGCTGGCTATCGTTTGCGAGCTGCGTGCCCGCGCCGCCATGAAGGGCATGAGCCGTTTTGAACTCGACGTGCTCTATGCCAAGGCCAAGGCCAAGCTCTGGGGCAAGATCGAGCGGCTGCGTGTGCTCGGCCGCGAAGGACCGCTGAAGGTCGCCGATTTCGGCACCCGCCGCCGGCATGGTTTCCTGTGGCAGAAGTGGTGCGTCGAGGCGCTGCAGGAGGGGCTCGGCGACAATTTCGTCGGCACCTCCAATGTCAAGATGGCCATGGATGCCGGCCTCGAGGCGATCGGGACCAATGCGCATGAACTGCCGATGGTTTATGCCGCCCTCGCCAACAACGACGAAGAGCTTCATGCCGCGCCATACAAGGTTTTGAAAGATTGGGCCAAGATGTATGACGGCAATCTGCTCGTCATTCTTCCAGACACCTATGGCACGACCAACTTCCTGCGCGATGCGCCGGACTGGATTCTCGACTGGAAGGGCATCCGCCCGGATTCCAAGCCGCCGATCGAAGGCGCCGAGGAGGCGATCGCCTGGTGGACAGCGCGTGGCCGCGATCCGCGCGAGAAGCTGATCGTGCTCTCGGACGGTATGGACATCGATACGATCGAGGAGGCCTCGCGCGCCCTTCGTGGCCGGGTCAATCTCTCCATCGGCTGGGGCACCAACGTCACCAACGATTTCCGCGACTGTGCACCGGACGGCAAGGACGACCGCCTCGAGTCGATCTCGCTCGTCTGCAAGGTCGTGGAGGCGAATGGACGGCCGGCGGTGAAGCTTTCGGACAATGCCAACAAGGCGACCGGACCGGCCGAGGAGGTGGAACGCTATCGTCGTGTCTTCGGCCATGATGCAAGGGCCAGGCAACCGGTGCTGGTCTAGCGCGGAGGCTTCGGCTATTCTTCGCCTGTCGTTGACCCCGGACAGTGGGAGGCTCGTGTGATCCATCCGAATCCGCACCTGACCTATGGCCCTGTCCAGGCCCTGCAGACGCGTTTGCAGGGCTGATCAGGGAACGGACCCCAGGACGGTCTTCTTCCGGTCGGCTCATCCCGAAAGCCTCGGCCCAGTGCGCCTTGCTGCGCGACCGGCCGTTCCGGACGAAGACGATCCCATGTCCCTTGTGACCCTTCGCGCGCTCGGCCTGACGCTCGGCGCTCCCCTCTTCACCGGCCTCGATCTCGCTATCCAGAAGGGCGACCGCATTGGCCTCGTCGCCGCCAATGGTCGCGGCAAATCAACCCTGCTCAAGGTGATCGCCGGCCTTCTTCCGCCGTCCGACGGTGCGATCACCGCGACGCGCGGCACACGCATCGCGCTGATGCAGCAGGAGCCGACGCCGGAACAACAGGCGCTGCCGCTGCGCGCCATGCTCGCCGGCGCCCTGCCACCCGAGACGCGGGAATGGGAGGACTGGCGCGTCGACGTCGCGCTCGATGCGCTCGCCGTCCCGGCCGATCTTCGCGATCGTCCGCTCGGGGCGCTCAGCGGCGGCTGGCAGCGGATGGCGATGCTCGCGGCCGCGACGCTCGCCGAGCCCGACCTCCTGCTCTTGGACGAGCCGACCAACCATCTCGATCTCGCGCGCATCGGCACGCTGGAGCGCTTCATAGTCGACCTGCCGCGCGAGACGGCCATCCTCGTCGCCAGCCATGACCGCGCCTTTCTCGACGGCGTCACCAATCGGACGCTGTTCCTCCGCTCCACCGGCTCGGCCGTCTATGCCGCGCCCTATGGAGCCGCGCGGGCGAGCCTCGATACCGCCGACGAGGCGGCGGCGCGGCGCTACGAGACGGACCTCAAGCAGGGGGCCAAGCTGCGCCGGCAGGCGGCCAAGCTGCACAATCTCGGCGTCAATTCCGGCTCCGACCTGCTTACGGTCAAGACGAAGCAGCTGAGGGAACGGGCGGAGCGGATCGAGAGCGCGGCCAAGCCGGCGCATCTCGAGGAGTCGGCCGGCCGCATCCGGCTCGACGAGCGCGGCAGCGAGGCGAAGGTGCTGATTGCCTTCGACGATCTCGTCGTGGCGACTCCGGACGGTCGCCTTCTGTTCGAGACTGGCAGGCGCTGGATCCGGCCGGGCGAGAGGATCGTGCTGCTCGCCCCGAACGGGGCCGGCAAGTCGCGCTTCCTCGATAGCGTCATCCGCGCGCTCCGCGGCGAGGCGGTGCGGGGCGTGAGAACCAATCCATCGCTTGTCGCCGGCGTCGTCGACCAGCAGCTCAGCCATCTCGGCGCGGACGAAACCTTGCAGGGAGCGGTCGTTTCGCGCTTCCCGGTCGGCGACCAGCGCGCGCGTGCGTTGCTCGCCGGCGCCGGCTTTCCGGTCGAACGCCACGGCGACCGTGTCTCGGTTCTCTCGGGCGGTCAGCGGGCGCGACTCGCGATGCTGATCCTCCGCCTCGAGAAGCCGGGCTTTCATGTGCTGGATGAGCCGACGAACCATCTCGACATCGAGGTCAGGAGATGCTCGAGGCCGAACTGACGCGCGGCGAGGCGGGCGCGCTGATCGTCTCGCATGACCGCCGTTTCGTGGAGACCGTCGGCAACCGGTTCTGGCGCGTCCAGCGCGGCAAGCTCGCGGACTGCGACGACCCGGAGGCCTATTTCGCCGAGGCGATGACCGCCGCGGTCTGAGATCAGGCCGTCGCGAGGTGCGGGCTGGTGAAGCCGAGGCGGCCGAGGCCCCGGCGCACCGTCGCGTCGCTCATCACGAGGTCCCACAGAAGGCTGGTTCGGTGGTTCTCGATCATCACGATGATCGGCCCCTGGTCGATCGCGAGATGCGTCTTGGCCGCCCAGCCGACCGTCTCGTTGAAAGCATCGACGAAGCCGAGCTCGCCATAGATGCGGTCGCCCAGATCGTCGTGGAAATGGCGGAGTGCCGGCATCACCAGATCGGGCGCATAGGGCAGGCTGGAGATCGCCGCGGTCGGCGCGATCACGCCGAGATCGTTGTCGGGGGCGTGGGCGGAATAGCCCTCGTGATTGTCGCTGGCGGTCAGGCCCCAGCAGTCCGGCCCATAGCCGACATAGCCCTTCGGGTTGCGGACGCAATAGGCCTGGTTGATGCGGACATGCGCCTCGTTCTGCGCGAGATAGTCGGCATAGGGATCGCGGAGCCCGCGCGGGTCGAGGCCGAGGAACGAATAATGGGCGAAGAACAGCGGGCCGCCCCCATCCGGCCCGAGCGGCAGCAGGATATGCTCGTTCGCCGCATGGTCGCGACCGTTCAGGAAGGTGCGGCTCTGGGTGAAGCCGTTGTGATAGACGGCCGGCGAGATCGGATCGCGCGCGGAGCCCGCGGCCAGCACCAGCGCGATCAGGCACTCGTTCCAGCCGAGGATCTCGTGGTTCATGGCGAAGCCGTGATTGGGGCTCCAGTGCCAGTAATAGGCCTCGCGTCCCTCGCGGGTGAACCAGTTCCACTCGACGGCGTCGAAGAGTCCGTCGATGCGGCCGCGCAGCCAGGGTTCGCTGTTGCCGCCACCGTCGAAGAAGGCGCGCGCCGCGATCAGACCCTGCATCAGCAGCGCGGTCTCGACGATGTCGGCGCCGTCGTCCTTCCGGCCGAAGCGAATGGCGCGTCCCTCCGGGGTCAGGAAATGCGGGAAGGCGCCGTGGAAGCTGTCGGCGTGCTCGAGAAAGCGCAGCATGCGGTGCAGCCGCTCGACGGCCTCGGCGCGGGTGATCCAGCCGCGCGTGACGGCGGTGACGATCGCCATCGCCCCCATGCCGGAGCCGCCGCTGACCAGCCAGCCGTCATTGCCGCCGAAGCGATCGCGCGCCATGCCCGAGGCCGGGTCGGCGAAATCCCAGAAATAGCGGAATGTCCGCCGCTGGACATCGTCGAGAAGCGCCTCGTCGGAGAGCCGCGCCGTCGCCCTGCCGTGCCGCATGTTCACTCCGGATCCCCCTTGTCCGTCTCGGCCGCCGGCAGCGCTACCAGATCGGCCGTACGATTGTAGAAGTCGCTCGTCGAGCCGCGCCCGGCGACCGTAACGAGGGCCGCCTGCTTCAGTTCGTCGTCGAGGATCGAGCTGAAGATGCGCCGCTGCCGCTCGTCGAGCGTATCGATCGATTGCTCGGTGAAGATCCAGTCGGGTTTCAGCAGCAGGAGGCGTGCGAAGGTGAGCCGCGCCTCGTCGTCATAGGAGAGTTCGCGCGACCAGCGCGAGCGCCGGTCGAGCGAGCTTGCGAGGCGGGTGAGGTCGACGCGCGCCAGCGCCGCGTTGAGCTGCTCGTCGGTGAAATCCGACGGAGATGCCGGATAGGTGATGGCCGCCCGCAGCGTGCCGTCCGGCATATAGGGCCGCTCGGGAAGGAACATGGTCCGCGCACCCGCCGGCAGGCTGATCTTGCCGGAGCCGAAGGGCCAGAGGCCCGCCAGCGCCGAGAAGAAGGCGCCGCGCCCTCGGCCCGTTCCGTCGATGATCTGCAGCCGGTCGCCGGGTCTGACGTCCACGGTTCTCGGCTCGAGTTCGGCGCCGCTGTCGGTCCAGGTGATGCGGACATTGTCGAGCGCGAGGTGGTCGCCATCATTCGCATAGGCGATGTGTTCGCCGCTGCGGCCGCGCACCTCGAGCGAGGTCAGCGCCTCGCGGAAGGTCATGACGCGCGAGAGCGTCGCCCGCCAGTCGGCGATGGCGCTGAAATTGTCGACGAACCAGCGCAGCGAGCCCTGCACCTGGTTGAAGGCTCCGACCACCATCATGAGCTGGCCGAAGGTGAGCTGGCCTCCGAAATAGCCGGGCGCGGCGATCACGATCGGCGCCACGATGCCGACCCAGCCATAGCCGGCGGTCACCCAGGTGAGCCGCGCGATGGCACCCACCAGCTGCCGCATGACGCCCAGCACCCGCTCCAGTTCTTCCCCGAGGCGGTTCTTCTCGTCGGCCTCGCCGGCATTGAGCGCGATGCCGTTTGCATTCTCCGAGACCTGAACCATGGCGAAGCGGAGGTCCGCCTCGCGCGCATATCGCTCGATGCCGATACCGATCAGCGGGCGGCCGACCTGCCAGGACAGCCAGGAGCCCGTCGCGGCATAGATCAGCGCGCACCAGACCATGTAGCCGGGGATGACGATCGAGGTGCCGTTGAAGGTGAGCGCGATGCCGCTCGACAGGACCCAGAGCACGCCGATGAACGAGGCGAGCAGCAGCGAGGACTGAAAGAGGCCGATGCCGAGGCCGGCTGAGAGCTCGGCGAGATGCCGGGCATCCTCGTGCACGCGCTGATCGGGATTGACGCCGATCTCGCCGGAATTCCTGATCATGACGAGGCGGCGCGGCGCCAGCCACTGCTCGATCAGGTCGCGCGTCAGCCACTTGCGCGACTGAAGCTTGATCATCTGGTCGAGCCAGGTCTGCGCCACGTTGAGGGCGAGCAGAACGCCGGCGATGCCGCCGAACACCATCAGATAGGTGATGAAGGAGCGGATGTTCTTCTGCTCGATCGCGTCATAGAACGGCTTGTTCCAGGCGTTCAGCGCGACCTGCATCGCATTGGTAGCGAGAATCACCGTGACGATGCCGACGGTGAGCAGGATGAAGGTGCTGCGCCCCGACGAGCGCCAGAGCGCCAGCACGAAGTCGGAGAACTGCCGGATGAGCTCTGCCGTCTCGCTCGGCCGCTCCTCGGCGACCTCTTCACCCGGTTCGGCCCGGTTTGGCTCGATTCGTTCCGTCATCGCTCCCCTCGGCCCGGCGCGGGCATCCGAGAATAACGAAGCGCGCGGCAAAGTCCCGCTCAATCGCCTGGACCCGATGCCGCCGCTCGCTTTCCGCACTTGCCCCCTGCCCCTTCACGCTGCAACCGTTGGCGCGGCGACAAGGCGGCGCAGGCTGCCTCAATTCAACGTGAGATGGCGCGTCGCTTGAAAAGCGTCGGCGCCGACAAGGGAGGATGAGGTGAGCGGATTCATTCTGGCGATCGACCAGGGCACGACTTCGACGCGTGCGATCGTCTTCGACGGCGGCGGGCGCATCCTCGGGGTCGGGCAGCAGGAGTTCCGCCAGCATTTCCCGCGTTCGGGCTGGGTCGAGCATGACGGCGAGGACATCTGGGAGTCGGTCGTGCACACGATCCGCTTCGCGCTCTCGCACGCGAAGCTCTCCGCCACGGATATCGCTGGCATCGGCATCACCAACCAGCGCGAGACGGTGGTGATCTGGGACCGCGCGACGGGCAAGCCGATCCACAAGGCCATCGTCTGGCAGGACAGGCGCACCGCCGATCTCTGCGCCCGCCTCAAGGCCGAAGGCAACGAGCCGATGGTCACGGCGAAGACCGGGCTTCTGCTCGATCCCTATTTCTCGGCTACCAAGATCGCCTGGCTGCTCGACCACGTGGACGGCTCCCGCGAAAAGGCCGAGCGCGGCGAACTCGCCTTCGGCACCGTCGACAGCTTCCTGCTCTGGCGGCTCACTGGCGGCGCGGTCCACGCCACCGACGCGACCAATGCCGCGCGCACGCTGCTCTTCGATATCGGGACGGGCGACTGGGACGACGAACTCCTGCGGCTCTTCCGCGTGCCGCGCGCCTTGCTGCCGCGCGTCGAGGACTGCGCCTTCGCCTTCGGGACGACCGATCCGGCGCTGTTCGGGGCGGCGATCCCGATCGCCGGCATCGCGGGCGACCAGCATGCGGCGACCCTCGGCCAGGCCTGCTTCTCGCCCGGCATGATGAAATCGACCTATGGCACGGGCTGCTTCGCGCTGCTCAACACCGGCTCCGAGCTTGCGCCCTCGTCGAACCGGCTGCTGAGCACGATCGCCTATCGCCTCGACGGCCGCACGACCTATGCGCTCGAAGGCTCGATCTTCGTTGCCGGTTCGGCCGTGCAGTGGCTGCGCGACGGGCTGCATCTGATCGACCGCGCCGAAGCCTCCGGTCCGATGGCGGCCGAGGCTGATCCCCACCAGGACGTCTATCTCGTGCCGGCCTTCACCGGCCTCGGCGCGCCCTGGTGGGACGCCCATGCCCGCGGCGCGCTGTTCGGCCTGACACGCGGCACCGGACCGCGCGAGATCGTCAAGGCGGCGCTCGAGGCGGTCTGCTTTCAGACGCTAGACCTGCTCGAGGCGATGAAGCGCGACTGGCAGGGTGCGGAGGATACGGTGCTCCGGGTCGATGGCGGCATGGTCGCCAGCGACTGGACCATGCAGCGCCTCGCCGACATTCTCGACGCGCCGGTCGACCGGCCGATCGTGCTCGAGACGACCGCGCTCGGCGCCGCCTGGCTGGCGGGCCGACAGACCGGCGTGTGGCCGGGCGAAGAGGGCTTCGCCGCCTCGTGGCGACGCGAACACCGCTTCGAGCCGGGCATGGATCGGGAAGAGCGGACGCGGCGCATCGCTGGCTGGCGGGACGCGGTGCGACGTACCCTGACGGGCTGACCGATTCGCCATTCGTAAAGGTTCACCGGCTAGGAATGGAGTCCGTCGGTCCATGTGGAGTAGCGGACGCCATGCAGCGCGAAGTCGAGATCGAACGGGACGGTGGCGCCGTCCTCAAGGCGCTCCGGAGCGGGCCGCCCATCGCCGGCCGTGCCGCGGCGCTGTTCCGACTGCGCGAACGTTCGCGCCCGGCCGCCGTCGTGCCGCTGCCGCTCACCGAGGCGGAGCGCCGCCACTACGTCCGCGCCGACTTTTCCTACGATGCATCCGGCGTCGAGAGCTTCCGCGGCCTCAACCGCGCGGAATCGCTCGACTATATCGAGCTGCAGCGCGTCGGCCTCGACAATGACGACACTGCCTTCCTGCGCCTCATCCAGCTCGGCGACCGTCACGCTTCCGCCATGCGGATCGCGGAGGGTCGCTGACTGCCACGCCACGGCATCCGGAGGCTGGCCGCGAGGCTGCGCAGGCGTTAGCCTCCCCGTCCTGCCGGCCAGCGCGCGGCGTTACACGGGGGAATTTCGAATGTCGCCGTATCGTTGTCTTCTGGCTCTCGCCCTTGCGGCGACCGCCCTTTCGCCGGTCTCGCCCATGTCGCCCGCAGCATGGGCGCAGGACGCCGCCCGGCCCGCGGCCACCCAGCCCGCCGCGCAGCCGGTGCCCGCCTGGCCGAAGAGCTATGATGTCGGCGCGGACACGCTGCAGGTCTACCAGCCGCTGATCGAGAGCTGGTCGGGCGACCAGGTTTCCGGCCGCGCCGCGATCGCGCTCGGGCCGAAGGATGGTTCGCCGGTCTATGGCACCGCGCGATTCTCGGCCCGCGTCGCCGTCGACAAGCCGTCGCGGCAGGCGCATCTTGGGCCGATCAGCGTCGACCGCGTCGACGTTCCCTCGGATCCCTCGCAGGCCGCGCGTCTCAAGAGCGCCCTGCAGTCGCGCATTCCCTCCGCCGGCATCACCGTTGCGCTCGACCAGCTGCAGACGAGCTATGCGGCGGCCAAGGAACTCAACGCCGAGCTCGACCAGCCGGTCGACAATACCCCGCCGGCCATCGTCTTTACTTCGACGCCCACGCTGCTGGTGCTCGTCTCGGGCGATCCGGTGCTGAAGCCCGTCGCCGGCGCGCCGGACTTCCAGCGTGTGATGAACAGCCGCGCGCTGATCCTCGTCGATCGCAACGGCGCCGCCTTCCTGGAGGCGACCGGCTACTGGTATCGCGCCGACCGCCTCGGGGGCAGCTTCGCGGAGATCGGCAGCGTGCCGTCCTCCGTAGTCGACGCCGCGAAGGTGGCCGGACGCGAGGACGCGCCCGATCCGATGCTGCCGGAGGACGGCAAGCGGCCGGCCAGCCCGCCGGCGATCATGATCGCGACCACGCCGACCGAACTCATCCAGACCAAGGGCACGGCCGAGCTGCAACCCGTGGCGGGCACGAGCCTGCTCACCATGACCAACGCGGATCACGCGGTCTTCATGGATCCGAACGGCAACCAGTATTATGTCCTGATCTCCGGCCGCTGGTTCAAGGCGGGCGATCTCAAGGGTCCCTGGGCCTTCGTGCCGCCGTCGAGCCTGCCGGCCGACTTCGCGAAGATCTCGCCGAACGACCCCAAGGGCTCGGTGCTCGTCTCGGTGCCGGGAACGCCGCAGGCCAGGGAAGCGGCCATCGCCGCGACGATCCCGCAGACCGCCACGGTGAGCCGGTCGACTGCCCTCAATGTCGCTTATGACGGCGCGCCGCGCTTCGAGGCGATCAAGGGCACGGCGCTTTCCTACGCGGTCAACACGGCGACGCCGGTGATCGAGCTCGATGCCGGCGCCTTCTACGCGGTCGCGAACGGCGTCTGGTTCACCGCGGCCTCGCCATTCGGACCATGGCGCGTCGCCGATGTCGTCCCCGACGTCATCTACACGATCCCGGTCTCCTCGCCGGTCCACTACGTCACCTATGTCCATGTCTACGCCTCGACGGCGGACGCGGTCACCGTCGGCTACACGCCGGGCTATTTCGGCGTCGCGCTCAGCGACGGGATGGTGGTCTATGGTACCGGCTACAGCTGCACGGGCTATGTCGGCACCATCTGGTATGGCTGCCCGGTGACCTATGGCTATGGCGCCGATTTTGCGCTCGACACGGCGGCCGGCTTCGCTTTCGGCTTCGCCACCGGCTGGGCCATCGGGGCCGCCTCGCCCTGGTGGGGCCCCTATTGGGGCGTCGGCCCCTGGGGCGGGGCGTGGACGCATGTCAACGTCAACGCGACCAACATCTACGGCCGCTGGGGCGGCTGGGCGACGGTCGACCATGCCTGGGGCTACAATCCGTGGACGGGCAATGCCTTTGCCGGCCGCTCGGCCTATGGCACGACGGGCTGGGGCACCGATTTCGCCAACCGGTCCGGTGCCGTCTACAATCCCTATACCGGCAACGGCGCGGCGGGGCGCCAGTCGGCGAGCTTCAATCCCTATACCGGACGCGGCCATGCCAGCGAGACGGGCGTCAGCGTCGATGACGGCCATGTCGATGTCGACAGCCGCGGCGTCGCCGGCAATGTGAAGACAGGCAACGGCGTCGCCTGGAACAACGGCAACATCTACACCGACCGCGACGGCAATGTTCACCAGTACAGCGACGACGGTGGCTGGCAGCAGCATACGTCGAGCGGGTGGAGCGCCGACACCGACCGCGACACGATCGGCGACCTCGACAACCAGCGCAGCTTCCAGGATTTCGGCCAGCAGCGGGTGGACGACTTCGCCTCGCGCGGCGGCTTCGACGGCGGTGACCGTTTCGGAGGCGGCTTCGGCGGTGATTTCGGGGGTGACCGCTTCGGCGGCGGTGATTTCGGCGGTGGTAGGTTCGGCGGTGGCTTCGGAGGTGGCGACTTCGGTGGCGGCCGCTTCGGGGGTGGGTTCGGTGGCGGCTTCCGCCGCTGATCTCAGTCCGCGCGGACCGGGTAGCTGATGGCGTCGAGCCGCGTCTTCACGCGGCTCACCTCGGCGACCGTGCTTGCCAGCTTGTCGACGAGCCGGGCATGCAGCCGCGCCGCGACCTCCGGATATTCGTCGAGCATGCGACGCATCAGCGTGCGGTCGATCTCGACGACCTCGCTGTCGACCGCCGCCGTGGCCGTGGCCGGGCGGCGGCTGGCGATGAACAGCGCCGTCTCGCCGAGCAGAGCGCCGGGGCCGAAGCGACCGAGCGGCGGAGCCTCGGGGTCCCCGCCCTCGCCGAGCACGATCTCGCCCGACATGACGACGAAGCCCGAGGTGGCGGGCGCGTCCTTGCGGAACAGCACCCGGCCGGCGGGCAGCTCGAGGCGGATGGACGAAAAGGCGAGCAGGCGGAGATGATCGCTCGACAGGTCGGAGAACAGCGGCACCTTGATGAGGAGCGATATGTCTTCCGCGAGCGTCATCGTTCCATCCGCATCGTCACGGGACCAGCTTGTAGCCGCCGGCCTCGGTGATCAGCAGCTCGGCCACGGAGGGCTCGCGCTCGATCTTCTGTCTCAGGCGATAGATATGCGTCTCGAGCGTGTGCGTCGTGACGCCCGAATTGTAGCCCCAGACCTCGTGCAGCAGGACGTCGCGGCCGACGACCTTCTCGCCGGCGCGATAGAGGAACTTGAGGATCGAGGTTTCCTTCTCGGTCAGCCGGATCTTCTGTCCGCGCTCGTCGAGGAGCAGCTTGGCGCTGGGGCGGAAGGTGTAGCGGCCGATCGTGAAGGTCGCGTCCTCGCTCTGCTCGAACTGCCGCAGCTGCGCCCGGAGGCGCGCCAGCAGCACGGCGAAGCGGAAGGGCTTCGTCACATAGTCATTGGCGCCCGATTCGAGACCGAGAATGGTGTCGGATTCCGAATCATGCCCGGTCAGCATGATGATCGGCGCCTTGAAGCCGCCCTTGCGCAGAAGCTTCACCGCCTCGCGTCCGTCCATGTCGGGCAGGCCGACATCCATGATCATCAGGTCGACAGGCTCGGCGCGGGCGCGCGATATACCTTTTGCGGCGGTCGGCTCTTCGAGAAGCTCGAACTCCTCGTAGAGCGACAATTGTTCCACGAGGCTCTCGCGCAGCAAATCGTCGTCGTCAACAACGAGGATTCGTCGTACAGCCATCAAATGCAGCCTTTTCGCTTTGCGGGAACCCCAGCCCGCTCACGTCCTGATCTTGAAGGAAAGCGTCAAAACCGGATCGCGCGGATTGTGACCGCAACCGGCACCGCGCGCAAGCAAGCCCTCCCGCGCACGCGGACGGGCGCCGCCGGGGGAAGCGGCACCACGTTGACGCTGAATAGGCGTCCGGGAACCGCTTCGCAAGGCGTCCTGATCATGAGCGGGCGGGCGCTTCCCTGCGCCATCGGCCGCTCGGGCATCAGGAGCCCGAAGCGTGAGGGCGACGGTGCGACACCGGTGGGGCGGATGGCGCCCGTCGCCGTGCTGTGGCGGCCCGACCGCGGCCTTCGTCCCGCGACTCGCCTTCCGGTCCATCCGATCGGGCCGCGCGACGGTTGGTGCGACGCCGCCTTCGACGCCAACTACAACCGTCCCGTCACGCTTCCCTACCCGCGCAGCCATGAGACCATGGCGCGCGCCGATGCGCTCTACGATCTCGTCGTGGTGCTCGACTGGAACTATCGGCGGCGCCTGCAGCGGCGCGGCAGCGCCATCTTCATGCATCTCGCGCGCCCCGGCTTTCGTCCCACCGAAGGCTGCATCGCCGTTACGCCGCCGACCATGCGCCTCCTGCTCGCGCGCCTTGGCAGGCGGGACACCATCCGTGTCGTCGGCTCGTCTCCCCGAAGGAAGGCCTCGCCATGAACGACAACGACCCCACCCGCGGCATCGACGCGAAAACCTTCTGGCGCGTGCTCGGCCAGCGGGCGACGGGAATGACCATCGTCACCGCGCGCGACGAGGCCGGCCCGGCCGGTCTGGTGGCGCTTTCGGCCGCGCATGTCTCCGCCGACCCGCCGACGATGCTCGTTTCGATCGATCGCAAGACGGCGGCGCTGGCGACCGTGCTCGCCGCCCGGCATTTCGCGGTCAATGTACTCGCCGCCACCGATGGCGCGCTCGTCGACATCTTCGGCGGCCGCGCCGGCGTCGGCGGCGCAGCGCGATTCGAGGGCCGCGACTGGGTGACGCTCGCGAGTGGCGCGCCGGTACTGGCAACGGCGCTCGGCGCCTTCGACTGCACCGTCGAGCAGGTAGTCGAGCACGGCGGGGTCGCGATCGTGATCGGCCGCGTTCTCGCCGCGACGGCCGGGGAGGGCGAGCCGCTGGTGTTCTACCGTGGCAAGAGCTTCGGCGGGGTCGGCGAACCGATCTAGATCGCTTCTCCGCGCAGGAGACGCGGCGCGGTGCGCCCGGCGTCGGAGGCGGCGCCGATGAAATGGCGCTTCAGCGGCGGCAGCCGGTCGACGATGCCGAGCCCGACATCGCGCAGGATGCGCAGGCCCGGATTGTCGTTGGAGAAGAGCCGGTTCAGGACGTCGGTCACCATGCCCATCTGCACCGTGTCGAAGCGGCGCCAGCGCTCGTAGCGGTCGAGCGCGTCGCCATCGCCGGGATCGAGGCCGAGTCGTGCCGCCTCGACGACGCTTTCCGCCAGCGCCGCCGCATCCTTGAAGCCGAGATTGAGCCCCTGGCCGGCGATCGGATGGATGGCATGGGCGGCGTCGCCGCAGAGCGCGAAGCGCGGTCCAACGAAGCGGCGGGCGATCATGAGGCCGAGCGGGAAGGCGCGCGGCCGGTCGACGGCTTCGATCTTGCCGAGATGATGGCCGAAGCGCCGCTCGAGCTCGATGGCAAAGGTGAAGGCGTCGGCGGCGACAAGCCGGTCCGCCGCTTCCGTCCGTTCGGTCCAGACGAGCGAGGACCGGTTCCCCGGCAGCGGCAGGATCGCGAAGGGGCCGGCGGGAAGGAAGTGCTCTTCGGCCCGCCCGTGATGCGGCCGCTCATGCGCCACCGTGACGACGATGCCGGACTGGCCATAGGTCCAGCCAACCGTGGGGATGCCGGCCAGCGCGCGAAGGCGGGACTTGGCGCCATCGGCCGCGACCAGCAGCCGAGCCGTCCGACGCGATCCGTTGCCGAGCGTGATGTCGACCCCCGCCGCATCCGCGGAAAAGTCGCTGACGCCGACGCCCTGGATCCGCTCGACCCCGGCGGCATCCGCCGCGCGCGACAGGGCGCCGACCAGCGCGCCATTCGGAACCATATGGGCGAAGGGGCCGTCGCCCTCGCGGGAGAAGGTGAGAAAGACGGGGCGCACGGGGTCACGCGTGCGGCTGTCGGTGACGATCATCTCGCTGATCGGCTCGGCGGAGGGTGCGATCTCGTCCCAGACGCCGAGCGCCGCCAGCATCTCGCGCGCCGCCGCCGCAACAGCCGAGGCGCGGCCGTCGCGGCTGGCGGCGCCGGCCGGGGCCGGGTCGGCCACCGCGACGGACAGTTGCGGCGCGCCGCGCTTCAGCGCCAGCGCCAGCGAGAGGCCCACATAGCCGCCGCCTGCGACGAGGACGTCATGGCTCTCGCCGGAGGCGGGAACGTCGTTCAGGCGCGGGTTCTGCATGGTCTTCACTCCGTTGCGGCCGGCGGCTTGACAGCCGTCCCTCCGCCTTCCCAACTCCGGCCTGCCGCACGCCGCGGCGGGGAGCCAGACGCGTGACCGACGATCTTATCGGGATACTTGAACTCGAGGCTCTCGAAATCAACCGCTTCCGGGGTCGCAGCACCGATCCGGGCTGGCAGCGTGTGTTCGGCGGCCAAGTCATCGGGCAGGCGCTCGTGGCCGCGTCGCGCACCGTCGAGGCCGCGCGGCGTGTCCATTCGCTGCATGCCTATTTCCTGAGGCCCGGCGATCCCGAGCAGTCGATCCTCTACGAGGTCGAGCGGATCCGTGACGGCGGCAGCTTCTCGACGCGCCGTGTTCTCGGTCGGCAAAGTGGCGAGCCGATCTTCGCGATGTCCGCCTCGTTCCATGCCGAGGAGCCGGGCATCGAGCACCAGATGCCGATGCCCGATGTCGCGCCGCCCGAGGCGCTTCCCGACGAGGCGGCGCTCCTCGCAGCCATCGAGGAGCGCGCGCCGGCGGCGGCGCTCCGCTTCTGGCGCAGCCCGCGCGCCATCGAGGTCAGGCCCGTCGATCCCGAGGCCTTTCTCGGCCGCACCGGCGCGCATCGCAGCCAGGCGAGCTGGATCCGCTTCCGCATGCCAATGCCCGACGACCCGGTGATCGCGAGTGCGGTGCTCGCCTATGCCTCCGATCTGACGCTGCTCGATACCACGCTCATCGCCGCCGCTCGCTGGGTCTTCGACAAGGGATTGATGGTGACGAGCCTCGACCACGCGATGTGGTTTCACCGGCCGACGCGGTTCGACGACTGGCTGCTCTATGTCTGCGACAGCCCGAGCGCCGGCGGCGCGCGCGGCTTCAATCGCGGCAGCCTGTTCGACCGCGAAGGCCGGCTCGTCGCCTCCGTCGCCCAGGAAGGACTCGTGCGGCTCGCGCGACAGGCAGAAAAGTGACGCGATTGTGACATCCTGACGCTTCGCGGGCAGTCAAATGCACAACGATTAGGCAAACAGCGTGACGTACCCGTCGTGAGGGGCGTACCGCTTTGCCTTTCGCGACTCGAAACGCTGCGGATTGCGCGATTTTTGGCCTGCTCTTGTGCTGAGCGAAAGTTGGCACGGCATTTGATTCCTAGTGCCCGGCGCAATGGCGTCAATCGGGCGGCTTGCCGGTCGACCTATCGTTCGCCTCGGTCTCCCCCGGCCGCGGCAAGAGACGGGATCTGAGACATGAAAATCGTGATGGCGATCATCAAGCCATTCAAACTCGACGAGGTCCGCGACGCACTGACGGCGATCGGCGTGCAGGGACTGACCGTCACCGAGGTCAAGGGCTACGGCCGGCAGAAGGGCCATACCGAGATCTATCGCGGCACCGAATATGCCGTGAGCTTCCTGCCGAAGCTCAAGATCGAGGTCGCCGTGCCGTCCGAGACGGTCGACAAGGTCGTGGACGCCATCTCGGGCGCCGCCAAGACCGGCCAGATCGGCGACGGCAAGATCTTCGTCTATTCGATCGACCAGGCGGTCCGTATCCGCACGGGCGAAACCGATACCGACGCGCTCTGAGCGCGCGGATCAGGATTACGGGGCGGAGCGAGCGATGACGAACGCAAGCCAGTTTTCAGCATCGAGCAGCGGGATGGGTCGACCCATCGCCGACGGGAAGGGTCGACCGGATGGGCGGTCCGACAGGAGAGGTCTGATGAATCTGCGTAGTGCCAAATACTCTCTTCTAGGGGCAGCCGGCGCGCTGTTCTCGCTGACGGCGTTCGCATACGCCCAGGATGCCGCCGCCCCCGCGGCGGATGCAGCGGCCGCCGCGTCCGCCGCCGTCGTCGACAAGGGCGACACGGCCTGGATGCTGATCTCGACCGTGCTCGTCATGCTCATGATCGTGCCGGGTCTCGCGCTCTTCTATGGCGGCCTCGTGCGCGCCAAGAACATGCTTTCCGTCCTGATGCAGGTTCTGATGACGGCTTCGGTCGTCATGATCATCTGGGTGCTCTACGGCTATTCGCTGGCCTTCACGGACGGCTCGGGCATCATCGGCGGCCTTTCCAAGGCCTTCCTCGCCGGCGTGACGCCGGACAGCCGCGCCGCGACGTTCTCGGCCGGCTACGAGATCCCGGAATATGTCTTCATCGCCTTCCAGATGACCTTCGCGGCCATCACGCCGGCGCTGATCGTCGGCGCCTTCGCGGAGCGCATGAAGTTCTCGGCCGTGCTTCTGTTCATGATCCTCTGGGTCACGTTCGTCTACTTCCCCATCGCCCACATGGTCTGGCAGTCGACCGGCTGGCTGTTCGCGGCTGGCGCGCTCGACTTCGCCGGCGGCACCGTGGTGCACATCAACGCCGGTGTGGCGGGCCTCGTCGGCGCCATCATGCTCGGCAAGCGCCAGGGCCTCGGCAAGGATCTGATGCCGCCCCACTCGCTGACCAATTCCATGATCGGCGCCTCGCTTCTGTGGGTCGGCTGGTTCGGCTTCAACGCCGGTTCGGCGCTCGAGGCCAATGGCGGCGCCGCGCTCGCCATGATGAACACCTTCGTTGCCACCGCCGGTGCGGCGATCGGCTGGTCGCTCGTCGAGTGGCTCGCCCGCGGCAAGCCCTCGATGCTCGGCGCGATCTCGGGCGTCGTCGCCGGCCTCGTCGCCGTGACGCCGGCCGCCGGCCTGATCGGTCCGGTCGGTGCGATCGTCCTCGGCTTCATCGCCGCGATCATCTGCTTCTTCTTCGTGACCACGGTGAAGAGCGCGTTCGGCTATGACGACAGCCTCGACGTGTTCGGCGTCCACGGCGTCGGCGGCATCGTCGGTGCCATCGGCACCGGTATCCTCGTCGCGCCGGCCCTCGGCGGCGTCGGCGTCGCGGACTATGCGATGGGCCACCAGGTCTGGGTGCAGATCCAGGCCGTCCTGACCACGTTGGTCTGGTCGGGCGTTGGTTCGCTGATCCTCTACAAGATTGTCGACATCATCGTCGGTCTCCGGGTGCGTCCGGAAATCGAGAGCGAAGGTCTCGACATCGTGGAGCATGGCGAGCGCGCCTATCACAGCTGACCGGATGGCCGGCGCCCGCGGGCGCCGGCCTCCACCCACCGGTTCTCCTGGAGCCGGCTCGCCCGCCGCCTGCGAAGGCCGGGTTTCTTCCTCCCAAGACTGCAGGGCCCCTCGGGGCCCTCTTTTTTGCCCGGTCCCTCGCGACACCGCCTGGACGGGGGGATGGTTAAAACGCCTTTAACCAACCCCGGCCTAGGCTCGCTTCCGATCGATCAATCAGAGGGAAGGGCGGCCTCATGGGTGCGCCGACGAGCGCCGCCAAGGCGATCTCGCCGTTTCAGAAGCTGAACGACCGTCTCGCCGGCATCGCGCCCGGTCAGGCGCCGATCAATCTCGGGCTGGGCGAGCCGCAGCATCCGATCCCGCCCTTCGTCGGGCCGGTCATCGCCGCCAATCTCGACCTCTTCGGGCGCTATCCGGCCATCCGGGGCACCGATGCCTTCCGCGCTACGGTCGCCTCCTGGCTCGACCGCCGCTACGGCCTCGCGGCATCGCCGATCGATCCCGAGACCATGGTCCTGCCGCTCAACGGCTCGCGCGAGGGTCTCTTCTTCGCGGCGCTTGGCGCGCGCGAGCGCGCCGCCGGTGTCGAACGGCCGGTCGTGCTCCTGCCCAATCCGTTCTACCAGGCCTATGCGGCCGGTGCCGAGGCGGCCGGGCTTGAGATCGTGCTGCTCGATGCCGGTCCGGACACGCACTACATGCCGGATCTCGGCACGGTCTCGCCGGACATCCTCGCCCGCACGGTCGCTCTCTATGTCGCCTCGCCGACCAATCCGCAGGGCGGCGTCGCGACGCTCGCCGACTGGACGGCGCTCATCCGGGCCGCGCGCCGCCACGGCTTCATGATCTTTGCCGACGAGTGCTACAGCGAGATCTATCGCTCAGCCCCGCCGCCCGGTGTCCTCGAGGCGGCCGCGGCGATCGGGGCCGGCTTCGGCAATGTCCTTGCCTTCCATTCGCTGTCGAAGCGCTCGAACCTGCCGGGGCTTCGTGCCGGCTTCGTCGCCGGCGATCCCGCCTTCATCGCTGCCTGGACGCGGCTGCGCAACATGGCGGCGCCGCAGGTGCCGGGGCCGATCCAGGCCGTCGCGGTCGCTGCCTATGGCGACGAGGCGCACGTCGCCGAGAACCGGGCCCTCTACAACGAGAAGTTCGCGCTCGCCCGCGAGTTTCTCGGCGCCGATGTGCCGGAGGGCGGCTTCTTCCTCTGGCTGAAGGTGGGCGACGGCGAAGACGCCGCCGTGCGGCTTTGGCGCGAGGCTGGCGTGCGAACCATTCCGGGCGCCTATCTCTGCCTGCCCTCGGCCGGCGGCGACAATCCCGGCCGGCCCTATCTGCGCGTCGCCATGGTCCAGGACATCGAGACCACCACCGAAGCGCTGCGCCGCATGGCGCGCGTGCTCGGCTGATATCGAGGAAGACTGATCCGCATGCGTGCCAACCGAACCGCCACCCTGCCGATGCCCGCTTCCGAAGGCAGCGCGATGCACCGCTTCGTCGGTCGCCAGATCGGCGTGGCTCTCGGCCTGGCGCTCCTCGCAGCGGTCGCAGCCGTTGCGGCGAGCCTCGCAACCTGGACGGTGGACGACCCGTCGCTCTCCTATGCCGCGGCCAAGCCGGTCGCCAACATTCTGGGCTTCCCGGGCGCCATCATCGCCGATCTCCTGATGCAGTTCTTCGGGCTCGGCGCCATCGCGCTGCTGCTGCCGGTCGTGTTCTGGGGCTGGCGCCTCGTCTTCGGCGGACGCCGCTTCGCCAAGACCATGCTGGCCAGCTGGCTGTTCGGCGCACTGGCCGTCTCCGGCGCGCTTTCCTTCGTTCCCGTCACGGCCCATTGGCCGCTGCCGTCCGGCATGGGCGGTGTCCTCGGCGACATCGTCGCGCGGCTGCCGGCCGAGATTCTTGGGGCGCCGCCGAAAGACCGGGCGGCCACCATCGCGCAGACGGCCTATGTGATCCTGGCAGGGTTCCTTCTCGTCCACGCCGCCGGCTTCCTGCGGCGTCGCCGGCGACCCGAAGAGATCGAGGCGGAAGCGGCGCCGCGCGGCCGCCGGGCCGCGCCTCCAGTCGATGCGTTCGCCGCCGATGCGGACGAGGGGGGCGGCTTCTTCGCCGTGCCGCTCGGTGCGCTGGCGCATCTCGGCTTCTCGGCTCGCGCCAGCCTCGGCCGGCTCCTCGGCCGCGGTCCCGCCGAACCCGGCCCCGCCGCAACCGCGCCTGCCCGTCGCCGCCGCGTCGAGCCGCGCCTCGCCGGTGCCGCGGATAGCGAGCGCGATCCGGCCGATCTGGAGTCCGGTGCCGGCGACGACAATATCGACACCGCGCCGGTCCCGGCCCCCCGCTCGCCGCGCGGACGGAGCGGGCGCCGCGCCGCCGAACCGGCAGCCGCTGCGCGGGACGGCGGCTTCGATCTGCCGCCGCTCGCGCTCCTCAGCGAGCCCCGGCTTCCCGATCCGCGCACGAAGCTCAACACGGAGGCGCTCGATCAGAACGCCCGCGTGCTCGAGGGCGTGCTCGACGATTTCGGCATCCGCGGCGAGATCGTCCAGGTCCGCCCGGGACCGGTCGTGACGCTCTACGAACTGGAGCCGGCGCCGGGCATCAAGTCCTCGCGCGTCATCGGTCTCGCCGACGACATCGCGCGCTCGATGAGTGCCGTCGCCGCCCGCGTCGCGGTGATCCCCGGCAAGAACGCGATCGGCATCGAGCTGCCCAACCAGCGGCGCGAACTCGTTTCGCTGCGCGAGATGCTGGCCTCGGAGGATTTCTCGTCCTCAAAGGCGCGCCTGCCCATCGGGCTCGGCAAGACGATCGGCGGCGAGCCGGTCATCGTCGATCTCGCCCGCATGCCGCACCTGCTCGTCGCCGGCACCACCGGCTCGGGCAAGTCGGTCGCGATCAACACCATGATCCTGTCGCTGCTCTACCGGCTGACGCCGCAGGAATGCCGCCTGATCATGATCGATCCGAAGATGCTGGAACTCTCCATCTATGACGGCATCCCGCATCTGCTGACGCCGGTCGTCACCGATCCGAAGAAGGCGGTCGTCGCGCTCAAATGGACGGTGCGCGAGATGGAGGATCGCTATCGTAAGATGTCGAAGCTCGGCGTGCGCAACATCGACGGCTACAACGCCCGCGTCGGCCAGGCCCGCGCCGAGGGCGAGGTTCTCACGCGCACCATCCAGACCGGCTTCGACAAGCAGACCGGTGAGGCGATCTACGAACAGGAGACGCTGCCTCTCGATCCGATCCCGACCATCGTCGTGATCATCGACGAGATGGCGGATCTGATGATGGTCGCCGGCAAGGACATCGAGGGCGCGGTGCAGCGTCTCGCCCAGATGGCCCGCGCCGCCGGCATCCATGTCATCATGGCGACGCAGCGCCCGTCGGTCGATGTCATCACCGGCACGATCAAGGCCAATTTCCCGACCCGCATCTCCTTCCAGGTCACGTCCAAGATCGACAGCCGGACCATTCTCGGCGAACAGGGCGCCGAGCAGCTGCTCGGGCAGGGCGACATGCTCTACATGGCTGGCGGCGGACGCATCCAGCGCGTGCACGGCCCCTTCGTCAGCGACGAGGAGGTGGAGAAGATCGTGGCGCATCTGAAGGCGCAGGGGCGGCCGGACTATCTCGAGTCGATCACCGAGGACGACGGCGAGGACGGCGAGGGGGCAGGCGAGACCGGTACGGGCGGCGGCTTCGGCGGCGAGGAATCGAACGATCTCTACGACAAGGCCGTCGCCGTCGTGTTGCGCGACAAGAAGGCGTCGACCTCCTATATCCAGCGGCGGCTTGCCATCGGCTACAACCGCGCCGCCTCGCTGATCGAGCGCATGGAGAAGGAGGGCCTCGTCGGACCCGCCAACCACGCCGGCAAGCGCGAGATCCTCGTCGAGGGCGCAGAGGAGCGGTTCTGACCGCCGCGCCGCGAAATCGCCATGCTGGGCCCCTAGCTGCGGGTGAGGACGGGAAGCTGGCCGCCTCGCGCGGCCCCACAAGAAGGACATGACGACGTGATGCTCGCCAGGCCCCCTAGCCTTTCCCGACGCCTCCTCCTCGGCGGCGCCGCCGCCCTCGCCGCCGGAATGCTGACGCGGCCGGCCTTTGCCGCCTTCACGGCCGAGCAGGCGGCCCTCCTCGCGAAGATCAGCGCCAGCTTCAACGCCATCCGCACCATGCAGGGGCGCTTCATCCAGTACGGGCCGAACGGCGAACAGTCGGAAGGCGTGTTCTTCATCAGCCGTCCCGGCAAGCTGCGCTTCCACTATAGCCCGCCGGTCAAGATGGACGTCATCTGCGACGGCAACCAGGTCGCCATCGTCGACGCGAAGGTGATGACGCAGGATCTCTATCCGCTGTCGAAGACGCCGCTGCGCTATCTGCTCGCCGACCAGATCGACCTCACCTCGGCCAATATCGTGCGCGGTCTCGGCGTCGAACCCGATCTCGTCACGCTTCTGCTGACGCAGAGCTCCGCTTTCGGCGACGGCAGCCTGAAGCTGATCTTCGATCGGCAGACCCTTGCCCTGAAGCAGTGGATCGTCACCGATTCGCAGGGCCTCGACACGTCTGTCGCCATCTACGAGGTCGAGACGGGCAAGCCTGCCAACCCCAAGAACTTCAAGATCGACTACTACCTGCCCAATTCGAAGTGAGCGAAGCGCTGCCCGTTTCGCTCGCGCGGTTGTGAAGGGGTAACGCTAAGGCAGCCTGACGAGGGTCTTGAAACATGGCCCGTGATGGCCATCTCATGGGGCGAGCGGCAAGCCATCGTCCCGGCAGTGCCCCCCGTCTCGCCGAGATGGCCCCGCCCGAGCGCCGCAGGTTACAGCCGCGACGGCGCAGGCGCTGAGAAGCGCAACGCCCAGCCTCCCCCCGGGGCTGGGCGTTTCCTTTTCCGGCCGCCGCACTGGTTGGCACCGGGCGGCGTTGGGCTTACTGCTTGGCCGTCCCGCCGTCGGAAGCCCCCATGCCACTCTCCATCGCCACTTGGAACATCAACTCCGTCCGCCTCAGGATCGATCTCGTCGCCGCCTTCCTCGAGGCGGAGCGGCCGGACATCCTGTGTCTGCAGGAAATCAAGTGCATCGAGGCCAACTTCCCGGCGGCCGCGTTCCGCAAGCTCGGCTATCACCATCAGGTCGTGCACGGGCAGAAGGGCTATCACGGCGTCGCCACGGTCTCGCGTGTGCCGATCCGCGAACATGTGCGGCGCGGCTTCTGCGGCAAGGACGACGCGCGCCATGTCGCGGTCAGCCTCGAGGCCGGCGGGCTGCCGCTGACTCTGCACAATTTCTACGTTCCCGCCGGCGGCGATGAGCCTGATCCCGCCGCGAACGAGAAATTCGCGCACAAGCTCGCCTTTCTCGGCGAGATGCGCGACTGGCTGACCGGTGCCGAAACGCTCGGTCCGGCCGTCCTCGTCGGCGATCTCAATGTCGCGCCCCTGGAAAACGACGTCTGGTCGCACAAGCAGATGCTCGGCGTCGTGAGCCACACGCCCGTCGAGACCGACCTGCTGAAGGCGGTGATCGCCTCCGGCGGCTGGATCGATGCCATGCGCCATTTCGTGCCCGAGGATCGCAAGCTCTACACCTGGTGGAGCTACCGCGCGCAGGACTGGCAGGCGTCCGACCGTGGTCGGCGGCTCGATCATGTCTGGGTGACGCCGCCGCTCGGCGGGCGCCTGCTCGGCATCGAGGTGAAGCGCGAGGCCCGCGGCTGGAACCGCCCGTCGGACCATGTGCCGGTGATCGTCCGCCTCGCCGGCTAAATCGCGGGCTTGCCACCGGTCGCCTGAAACAGGACAGCCATCCCGACCTTCGCCGGGATGGCTGCCTTGAGCGTCATGGACAGCCGGAAAAACACACGGAACGCGTCCACATCACCAAGATTGCACGAGCGAAGTTGAGAAGCGGTTAAGCATGCGCCGCCTTGGGGCAGGGAACCCTGCTTGCCGCCGCCCGTTGCCCTTCGGAGGCCGCATGTTCCTGCGGCGAGCGAAGGAGGATCGTCATGTCGAACCCCGTCATACCGCCCGTCGTCATTCCTCGCGACAGCGAAGCCGAAAAGGTGAATGCGCCGGAGCCCGACAGCGAGCGCGCGGCCAAGGAGCGGAAGGCACGCGAAGAGGCGCTTCTCGAAGGCGACCTGCCGGTGCCGGACATCGCCGGGATCTCCGAGCAGAATCGCGCGAAGACAAGGGATTGAAGCGAGGGCAATCGCCGTCGATGCAATTTTAGATTGGTTGAGTGCAGTGCTTCGTTGGGTAAGTTCTAAAATGCTTTGGGAGGAGTGGTTGTGGATCGGTCGATCCGCGACAAACGGGCCGGCCAACTGTCCTGCCGGAATTGCTTTTGATCGAGAATGGTCGACAGGGTGGCACCTTCCTGGTGCATGACGCGGATTGGCAGACGCCCGCGATTACCGAGGCGCATGCCTATTGTCGCGCGTTCGAGTCGATGCCGGCGGCAGCTGGTGTCGCCTATCTCGCCTTTCCCTGGGCGACGCTCATCGACCAGATCCAGCAGGGCCGGGATTCGTCGCGGCTGCAGCAGGCTCTTGACGCACTCGCGGTGGTCGCGCGCGGCCATGATCGTGTCGTCACGGTCTGCCAACATGTCTTCATGGGTCTCTGCGGCCCGTTGTTCCGCCAGGCCGGCGTAACGGACATCTTCTGGGCGCATGCTCGGAAAGGACCTGTGGGCGAGGGGTTCGACGGCATCACGATCGCCCCCTTCCCGCTGTTCCCGGTCAACTCGCCGGGGCCGGAGGCGCGTTGCGTGCCGAAGCGGCATCTCTTCAGCTTCGTAGGCGCGCGTCCGAACCCGTTCTACATGGATGACGCGCGCCCTTTCATCTTCGACGAACTATCGGACGTGCCGGACGGCCTCGTGATTTCTCGCGACGAATGGCACTTTCATCAGGCTGTCTACGAGCACCAGATCCGCCAGACCGTCGCGGCGATCGAGGATCCGCTTCGCAACGCGGCCGCGGCCGAGTATCGGGAAGTGATGGCCGAGAGCATTTTCGTGCTCTGCCCGAGCGGAACCGGCCCGAACAGCCTACGCCTCTGGGAGGCGATCGACTGCGGCGCGATCCCCGTGATCATTTCCCCGCTCTACGAGCCGCCCGGCGATCTGGCACTCTGGCGCCACGGAACGCTGAGCGCCGATGGAACCCGCGATGCGTTGCGACGGCTGCCGGGAATTCTGCAACGGCTCGCCGCCGACGAGGAGCGGCTTGCCCGGATGCGTGGGCTGATCGGGGAGCTGCGAGCGCGCTACGGCTCGGATACCTTCGTCCACGACGTGGTCGCCCTCGCGCAGAGCCTAGCAGCGCGCCGCAATGCCGCCTGAGCCGGCTGCTCGCGAAAGTTTTGTGTCATCGATGCCACGCCTGCCCTCAAGCTGACACGAATCGCGCTCACGATTTCGATCGTGAGCCTTAGCGATCTTGGATTGATCGATTCAGGGGCGCAAACTCCCACCCGCCGACCCCGGGCCGCGCCAGCGGTTCGAAGCCGACGTCTTTGTCCTCCGCCTTCCTCGTGGGGACCATCCGAAACGTCAGTCTGGACAGACTCCGGTGACACGCAGTGCTGCAACGCGCGCAGACGGGCGCGATAATCCGCTCGCCCATGTGAAGGCGGCGGAATGGGGGAAAGGTCTCGGGACGCTCTACCGGATCACCCGGTTGACGATGCGCCATCCCTGGCAGGCCGGCATCGCCATCCTGTCGACGATCATCGCCTGCACCTTCCAGCTCATCATTCCGCGGCTGCTCGGCCGCGCCGTCGACGAGGCGCAGGGCATCCTCAGCGCCGATACCGCCGTCGCCGCGCAGCATGCGCTGCTGGTCACGGCCGGAACGCTGCTCGGCGTCAGCATCCTTCGCGGCATCTTCACCATGGCGCAGAACTACTATGGCGACGCCGTCGGCCACCATCTCGGTTACGAGCTGCGCCTCGCCGCCTATGAAAAGCTGCAGCAGCTCTCCTTCTCCTTCCACGACCGCGTCCATACGGGCGATCTGATCACGCTCGGCATCCTCGACATCGAAGGTGTCCGGATGTTCTTCAACACCGGCCTCGTGCGCATGGTTCTCCTGACCATCCTGATCGGTTTCGGCGCCTTCATGCTGATCTCGACCGATCCGGTGCTCGGGCTGCTCAGCCTCTCCTTCGTCCCCTTCGTCGCATGGCGTTCGTCGGTCACGCAGCTTTTGCTGCGCTCGACCTGGCTCACCGTCCAGGAGAAGCTCGCGGTGCTGACGCGCGTCATGGACGAGAATCTCGGCGGCATTCGCGTCGTCCGCGCGTTCTCGGCCCAGGCTTTCGAGATGACGAAGTTCGACCGCATCTCAAGCGAGGCGCTGCAACTCGCCCATGAGCGCGTGCTGATCCGCGTGCGCAATACGAGCGCGATGAACTTCTCGTTCTTTGCGGCCATGGGGTTGGTGCTGTGGGTCGGCGGCGGCCGGGTGGCCAGCGGCTCGATGACGGTCGGCACGCTCGCCTCGTTCCTCACCTTCATGACCATCCTGCAGATGCCGGTCCGCCAGCTCGGCCTGATGGTCAACTCCTTCGCCCGCGCCTCGACCTGCGGCAGGCGGCTGTTCGAGCTGCTCGACCAGGAGGTGACGATCGCCGACCGGCCGGGCGCCAGACCGCTCTCGATCACCGACGGAACGCTCGCCTTCGAGAATGTCGGCTTCGAATATCCGGGCACGGACAAGCCGGCGCTCGCCGACATCAGCTTCACCGCCCGCCGCGGCGAGACGATCGGCATCGTCGGCCCGCCGGGCAGCGGCAAGTCGACGCTCGCCCATCTCATCCCGCGCTTCTACGACGTGACCTCCGGCCGCATCACCATCGACGGTCAGGATATCCGCGACGTGACCGTCGAATCGTTGCGCCGGGCGGCCGGAGTGGTGCAGCAGGACGCGTTCCTGTTCACGACGACGATCGAGAACAATGTCGCCTATGGCGATCCATGGGCCGAGGAACACCGCATCGAGCGCGCCGCTGAATCGGCGCAGCTGCACGACTATATAGTCGGCCTGCCCTCCGGCTACGAAACGGTGGTCGGCGAGCGTGGCGCATCGCTCTCCGGCGGCCAGCGCCAGCGTCTCACCATCGCGCGCAGCCTCATGCTGCATCAGAGCGTGCTCGTGCTCGACGATTCGACCGCCGCCGTCGATGCAGCGACCGAGCAGCGCATCCGCAGCGCGCTCCGCGTCCACGCCGCCGACCGCGTCACGATCGTCATCTCGCATCGCCTGTCGTCGCTGATGCATGCCGATCAGATCCTGTTCATAGAGGACGGGCGGATCGTCGAGCGGGGCACGCATGACGCGCTGGTCGCCGCCGGGGGCCGCTACCGCGCGCTCTACGATCTCCAGCTGCGGCCGGCCGAGGATGCGCTTCAGGGAGCGGCGGAGTGAGCCTGCGCTCGGAAAAGACCATGATCGCTGGGGCGCCGCGCCCGGCCCGCGCCGTCGTCGGCTCCCATCGCGAGAAGGAGGAGATCTTCGGCGCCGTCTACGACCCGAAGATCGTCCGCCGCATCTGGAGCTTCGTCGCGCCCTATCGACGGCAGGTGATCATCTCGGTCGTCGCCGTGCTCGTCTTCACGGCGACGCAGCTCGCGATCCCGCTCATCATCCGCACCGCCATCGACCGCGGCATGGCCGGCGGCATCGCCGACCATCGCGTCCTCGTCTGGTGCGCCGCCGCCTTCGCCGTCACCATCCTCGTCAACTATGCCGCCAGCTACGTGCAGGAGACAGTGGTTGGCATTGCCGCCGAGCATGTGCTGTTCGACATGCGCCGCGCGATGTTCGGCCACCTGCAGCGCGTGTCGCTCTCCTTCATGGACAAGACCGAGGTCGGCCGGCTGATGTCGCGCCTGCAGGGCGACGTGAACTCGATGCAGGAGTTCATGGAGACCTCGGTTCTCTCGATCGGTGACATCGCGCTGCTCGTCGGCATCGTCGGGGTGCTGCTGTGGCTCGACCCGCGCCTCGGCCTCTTGACCATGGCGACCATGCCGATCCTCTTCATCGTGCGCCTGTTCTGGCTACCGCTCGCCAAGCAGTCCTTCATGGAGGCGCACGAGACGAGCTCGATCGCCAATGGCGCGCTCGCCGAAGGCATCCACGGGGTGCGCACGGTCCAGAACATGAGCCGGCAGCGGGTCAATTTCGAGCTCTACGACGAGAAGGTGCGCGCGCATCTCAACGCCAATCTCAAGGCCGCGAAATATGCGCAGGTCATGGTGCCGATCGTCGATACGCTCACCGGCATCGCCATGGCGACGGTCATTGTGGTCGGCGGCTCGATGGTGCTCGGCCGCACCCTCGATATCGGCGTCATGGTCGCCTTCCTCTTCTACATCCAGCGCTTCTTCGATCCGATCCGTTCGCTGACGCTGCAATACAGCGTCATGCAGCGCGCGATGGCGTCCGGGCAGCGGATATCGGAAGTGCTCGACGTGCCGGTCGACGTCACCGACAAGGCCGATGCGGCGCCGCTCCCGGACGACATGGACGGGTCGGTGGAGTTCCGTAGCGTCACCTTCGGCTACCGTCCCGGCCTGCCGGTGCTCAAGGACGTCTCCTTCCGCGTCAATCCGGGCGAGACCGTCGCGCTTGTCGGACCGACCGGCTCGGGGAAGACGAGCGCCATGGCGCTGGTGCACCGCTTCTACGATGTCTGGCAAGGCTCGGTCATGGTCGGCGGACGCGATGTCCGCGACGTCACGCAGGACTCGCTCGGCCGGCACATCGCCATGGTGCTGCAGGAGCCGTTCCTGTTCAGCGGCAGCATCTTCGACAATATCCGCTATCACAAGACCGAGGCCACGCGGGCCGCGGTCGTCGCGGCGGCGAAAGCGGTCGGCGCGCACGAGTTCATCATGCGCCTGCGCAAGGGCTACGACACCGATCTGGAGCAGCGGGGCAGCAACCTTTCGCAGGGGCAGCGCCAGCTGATCAGCTTCGCCCGCGCGCTGGTCGCCGACGCGAAGATCCTGGTTCTGGACGAGGCGACGGCGAATATCGACAGCTATACCGAGCGGCAGATCCAGCGGGCGCTCACGGTCCTGCTCGAGGGGCGCACCGGCCTCGTCATCGCCCACCGCCTGGCGACGATCCGGGGTGCCGACCGCATCATCGTCCTCCAGAACGGATCGCTGCTCGAAAGCGGCAATCACGACGCCCTGATGCGCAAGAACGGGCTTTATGCCCGCCTCTACAGCATGAACTACGCCTCGTTCGACGATATCCCGGACGAGATGGTCAAGGGCGGGCTGCCGCCCCGCTCCACGAGCTGAGCGAACCGCCGGCGCGCTTGAGAATGGCGGCGGTCGTGGCACTATTCGCTTCACCAGCGAATCGGCCGGATATCGGTCTGGAGGTCCGGAGGGGGCGCAGCGCCGTTCATGAACGACCTGCTGAAGAGACTTGCGGGACTGACCGGCTCGACGCCGGTTCTCGTCGCCGCCTATGACGGTTTCGATCGCCTCCGCTACGCCAATGCCGCATTCCGCTCGGCCTTCTTCATCGACGAGCGCGAGGAGCCGCTCTGGTCCGAGATCATGCGGCGCAACTTCTCGGCCCGGCGCGGCACGGTCATCCGTGCGCCGGATTTCGAGGAATGGCTTGTCGGCACCCAGTCGCGGCGCGGCAAGCTTGGCTTCCGCGCTTTCGAGACGGATCTCCATGACGGCCGCTGGCTCTGGATGACGGAGACGGTCGAGGCCGACGGCTGGATGCTGTGCATCGCGTCCGACGTCACCTCGCTGCGCCCTGACGAGCGCACCGTGCGGCAGGACCGGGACTTCGCGATCAAGGCCTCGTTTACCGACGAGCTGACGGGCATCGCCAATCGCCGCTTCGTGTCGGGACGCATCGAGGAGATGATGGAGGCCGCAGAACCAGGTCGGCCGGCCGGGTGCGTAGCGCTTATCGATCTCGACCATTTCAAGGTCATCAACGACCGGTTTGGCCATGCGACCGGGGATGCGATCCTGAAAGACTTCGCCCGGCGCATCCAGACGCAGGTGAGGCGCACGGACTGTTTCGGCCGGTTCGGCGGCGAGGAATTCGTTCTCGTCCTGCCGCATACCGGCCTCGAACAGGGGGTGCTCATCCTCGAGCGCATGGCGAGCCTCATCCGCATGACACGCCCGCTGCCCGACCGGCCCGATCTCGCCTATACGTTTTCGGCCGGCGTCACCGCGGCGGAGGCCGGCGACAGCCCCGCCTCACTCTTTGCGCGGGCCGATGCGGCGCTCTACGCCGCCAAGCTCGCCGGTCGTGACCGCATCCGGATCTGGCGATCCGACGACACGCAGATCGCCTCCTGATCAAGCCGGCGGCGGATCCTCGGCGTTCTGCGTGGCGTCGTGAACCGGGGCGAGCCAGGCCTCGCGCCGCTTGATCCAGCCCTCGTGCTGCGGTGCGCCGATCGTGGCCGGAGCCTCGTCGAGGCTGCCGAACCGCAGTTCGACATCGCGCTCGTGCAGCGAGAACAGCCGGCCGCCGCAATCGGGGCAGAAGCTTCGGCCCTTGTGAGTCGCGTAGCTGCCCTCGCAGGAAAAGGCCTCGATCGGCCATTTGGCATAGCTGACGAAAACGCTGCCGCTCTCCTTGCGGCAATCCGCGCAGTGGCAGATGCCGATCAGGAAGGGCTCGCCCTCGAGTTCGTAGCGCACACCGCCGCAGAGGCAGCCGCCGGTTCTCGTGGTCATCGTGGATCCTCCATCCTCGAAGTCTCCAACGACCGGCGCCGCGCCGCTGTTCCGGAACGAAGGGTCCTGCCGTGCATTGACGACTCCGACGAAGCGGAGTCGACGCGTGGCGCCACGAGCGAACTGGAAAGGCCATCTGAAGATCGGCGAGCTCGCAGCCGCGGTCGCGCTCTATTCCGCCGCGACGACGTCCGATCGTGTCTCCTTCAACATGATCAACCGCAGGACCGGCCACCGGATCGAGCGGCATTTCGTCGACAGCGAGACGGGCGAGCCCGTCGATCGCGACGACCAGGTGAAGGGCTACGACACCGGCGGCGATCCGATCGTGTTCGAGCCGGAAGAGATCGCCGCCGCGATGCCCGAGAGCGACAAGACGATTGCGGTCGATGCGTTCATCCCATGCGCCGAGATCGACGACATCTATCTCGACCGCAGCTACTACCTCGCCCCTGCCGACCGCCATGCCGAAGAGGCCTTCGCGCTGTTGCGGGAAGGGATGCGGGCGGAGAAGGTGGCGGCGCTGGCGCGGGCGGTGCTGTTTCGGCGCGCCCGCCTGCTGCTCATCCGCCCCGAGGGCGACGGCATGATCGCGACCACACTGCATTTCGCCTATGAGATGCGCTCGGCCGCCGAGGCCTTCGAGGGGATCGCCGAGCCCGCCATCGAGGGCGAGATGCTGGAACTCGCGGAGCACATCATCCGCTCCAAGGCGGGCCGCTTTGATCCCGCCGCCTTCGACGACCGCTACGACGCGGCTCTGGCCGAGCTCGTGAAGGCCAAGATCGAGGGTCGGGAACTGCCGAAGCCGAAGCCGGTCGAGCGGACCAAGTCGTCGGATCTGCTGGCGGCGCTCCGCGAGAGCGCCGGTGTCGGCGGCAAGCCGGGGCGGGGATCGGCCAAGGGCAGGACCGCCGCGAAGGGAGCGCCGCAGCGCAAGAGCCGGAGCGCGGCCACACGCCGAAAGGCCGGATGAGGATCGCCCGCCATGGCGCTCGAGACCTATCGCAGCAAGCGCAACTTCGCGGCGACACCGGAGCCGGAAGGCGAGGCAGGCGCGACGGGCGGCAACAGCTTCGTCGTGCAGAAGCACGACGCGACGCGGCTCCATTATGATTTTCGCCTCGAGATGGACGGGGTCCTGAAAAGCTGGGCCGTGACCAAGGGGCCGAGCCTCGTTCCGACCGAAAAGCGCCTCGCCGTCCATGTCGAGGATCACCCGCTCGACTATGGCAGCTTCGAGGGCACGATCCCGAAGGGCGAATATGGCGGCGGCACGGTCATCGTCTGGGACCGCGGAACCTGGTCGCCGATCGGCGATCCCGAGAAGGGCTATGCCAAGGGTCATCTCGAGTTCGAGCTGCACGGCGAGCGGCTGAAGGGCCGCTGGCACCTCGTCCGCATGCATGGCAAGCCGCGCGAAAAACGCGAGAACTGGCTGCTCATCAAGGGCGACGATCGATATGCGCGGACGGAGGACGCCCCCGACATTCTGGGCGCGACGCGGTCTGTGAAGACAGGCCGAGAGATGGGGGATGTGGCCGGCGAGGCGCCGGGCTGGTCCTCCAGGACCGGTCGCATCGACGCGCCGGCGCCAGATGATGAGCCGGCAAAAAAGCGCGCTCGGATGACCAAGGCGGCGCCGGCCGGGGACGCGCCGGCGAAGCCTGTCGGACGGAAGGCGCCCCTGCCGGACTTCGTCGAGCCGATGCTGGCGACGCTGGTCTCCGTCGCGCCGCCGGGCGCCGAATGGCTGCACGAGATCAAGTTCGACGGCTATCGCCTCCTGGCGCGGATCGATCACGGCAAGGTGCGCCTCCTGACCCGGAGCGGCCTCGACTGGACGGCGAAGTTCGGCTCCGTCGTTCCCGAGGCGCTCGCGGCGCTTCCCGTGGAGATGGCCATCATCGACGGCGAGCTGGTGGTCGAGGGATCGGCGGGTGCGTCGGATTTCTCGGCGCTGCAGGCCGACCTCTCCGCCGGGCGCCACGACCGCTTCACCTTCTATGCCTTCGACCTCCTCCATCGCGACGGCCGCGATCTGACCAGGCTGCCGCTGACCGAGCGCAAACAGGAGCTCGAGGAGCTTCTCGCGGCAGCGCCGGAAGCGGTCCGCTATAGCGGGCATTTCCGCGAGAGCGGCAGCATAGTGCTTCGCCATGCCTGTCGCCTCAGCCTCGAGGGGATCGTGTCGAAACGCGCCGATTCCCCGTATCGCGGCGGGCGCGGAAGGCTGTGGGTGAAGTCGAAATGCTCCGCGCGGCAGGAATTCGTCATCGGCGGCTATGTGCCGTCGACGGCGATGAAGGACGCGATCGGCTCGCTGATCCTCGGCGTCAACGAGGATGGCGGGCTTCGCCATGTCGGCCGGGTCGGCACCGGCTTCGCCGCCGCTGTCGCCCGTGATCTCTACCGCCGCCTGCAACCGCTGCTGGCGGATGCCAGTCCCTTTGCCGGGAAGCTCACGGCCGAAGAGCGCCGCGGCGCCACGTTCGTGAAGCCGGAACTCGTCGCGGAAGTGGAATTCCGCGCCTGGACCGGCGACAATCACCTGCGCCACGCCTCGTTCAGAGGATTGCGCGAGGACAAGCCGGCGTCGGAAATCGTGCGCGAGGTTCCCAAGGGCAAGCCATCTGCGGACGCGAAACCGGACGCCGCCAAGCCGGCGCGCCGGTCGGTGAAGCTCACCCATCCCGATCGCATCTACTGGCCGGATACGGGGCTCACCAAAGCGGGGCTCGCCGACTACTACGCCGAGGTCTGGCCGCAGATAGCGCCGCATATCGTCGGCCGGCCGCTGGCGCTGGTCCGATGTCCCGAGGGCATCGAGGGCGAGCGCTTCTTCCAGAAGCACGCCTGGAAGGGGATGAACCCGGCCATCCGTCTCGTGCCCGATCCGAAGGAGAAGAAGGAGCCGCCGCTCGTCGCGATCGACAGCCTCGACGGGCTCATCGGCCTCGTGCAGGCGGCGACGCTGGAAATCCATCCCTGGGGCTCGACGCTCGCCGACTGGGAGCGGCCGGACCGGATCATCCTCGATCTCGATCCCGGCGAGGGCGTGGCGTGGAGCGCCGTGATCGATGCCGCGCGCGAGATCAGGGCGCGGCTGGAGGAGGCGGGCCTTGCGGCCTTCGTGAAGACGTCGGGTGGCAAGGGCCTCCATGTCATCGCGCCGCTGAAGCCGGCTGCCGACTGGCCCGCCGCCAAGGCGTTCACCAAGGCTCTCGCCGAGGCTATGGCCGCCGACAGCCCGGAGCTCTATGTCGCGACGATCAGCAGGGCCAAGCGCGGCGGCAAGATCCTGATCGACTATCTGCGCAACCAGCGCGGCGCCACCGCCGTCGCCGCCTATTCGACCCGCGCGCGCCCTGGCGCGCCGGTGTCGATGCCGGTCGAGTGGGACGACCTTGGACCCGATCTCGGCCCGGCCCGCTTCACGGTCGACAACACGCCAGGCCATATCGCCGCCCGCGCCGCCGATCCGTTCGCCGACTTCACGGCAGCCGCCGCCCCGCTGGCGGCGCCGTCGCGGCGCAAGACGTAGATCGCCGCGGATCAGCGCTTCCGCGTGGCGGGTTTCTTCTCGGTTTCGAGGCTGCGGCGCAGCGCATCCATGATGTTGACGACATTGTCGCCAGCCGGTTCCGCCTTCGGCTCGGCAGCCTTCCGTCGCTTCCGGCCCTTGCTGCGCGCCGCGATCATCTCGTGCAGCCGCTCTTCGACGGGGTCCTGCAGCCGCTCGGGATCGAAGTCCTGCTTGCGCGCGGCGATGAGCTTCTTCACCAGCGCGAGTTCGTCGCGCTCCGGCTTCTCCTTCGGGATGGCCGAGAAGTAGTCGTCCGAAGGCCGCACCTCGTCGCCATAGTGCAGCGTCCACAGGACGATGCCCTTGCCGCGCGGCTCCAGCATCACGGCCCGCTCGCGGCGATAGAGCACGACGCGGGCGATGCCGACCGTCTTCGTCGCTTCCATCGCGGCCCGGATGACCGAGAAGGCTTCTTCGCCGACCTCGTCGTCCGGCGCGAGGTAATGGGGCTTGTCGTGCCAGATCCAGGCGATCGAATCGGCGGGGACGAAGGTCTCGATGTCGATGGTCCGCGTGCTGTCGAGCGCGACGGCGTCGAGCTCGTCGTCCTCGAGCAGCACATAATCGTCCTCGCCGCGCGGATAGCCGCGGGCGATGTCATCCTCGTCGACAGCCTTGCCGCTGACGGCGTCGACATACCGGCTCTCGACCCGGTTATGCGTGGCGCGATTCAGAGTGTGGAAGCGAATCTTGCCGCTTTCGCCGGTCGCCGGCGTCATCGAGACCGCGCAGGTAACGAGCGAGAGCTTCAGATAGCCCTTCCAGAAACTGCGCGGCGCCATGGCGGCCTCCCGGACGGTCGGAGATAATCTCCGATAACGGCGAACGAAGCGCTTGTGTTCCCGGCGATGCCGTTCAGGCCGCGACGGCCTTGCGCGACCTCGTGGCGATCCACGCCAGGAGCAGCGTCAGCGCGACGTTGGCGAGCGCGACGCCGGCGAGCAGATGGATCACCCGCTCGGCACCGGAAGCCTGCATGATCGCCGCGCTGAGAGGCGGCGCGAGGCTCTGCGCGACGAGATTGGGCATTGCAAGGCCGCCCATGACGACGGGAAAGCGCTCGGGACCGAACAGCGCCAGGGGCACCGCGCCGCGCGCGATCGACCAGATGCCGTTGCCGGCCCCGTAGAGGACCAGAGCGAGAGCGACGGTGTGATATCCGATCGACAGCGCCGCGATGCCGGCGGCGATCAGAGCGGATGCGGTCGCCAAACTCACGACCGCGGGGAGCCGGCGGCCGATCGCCATGTCGACGACGCGGGCGGCGACCTGCGAGGGGCCGATGAGGGCGCCGAACGAGACCGCCGCTGCGAGCGAGACGTCGCGCGCCTGCAGGATCTGGATCAGATGGACCGAGACGACGGTCGCGAGCGTGCCGCCGGTGGTGACGATCACGGCGAGGAGCAGGAAGGCGCGCCGCTCCGTGCCGGCCAGGCGCGCCCGGCGCGGCTCCTTGGGAGCCGAGTCTGGTTCGGCGGCAGGTCGCTCGACGCGTGGCAGGAAGCGGAGCGCGAGCGGGATGCAGACGAGCACATGCAGCGCGGCGAAGGCGAAGCAGACCGCACGCCAGCCGGCATGATCGAGCAGGGCGGCGGAGAGCGGCCAGCAGATCGTCGAAGCGAAGCCGCCGAAGAGCGTCAGCGTCGTGATGGCGCTGCGCGCGTCATGGCCGTAGTAGCGCCCGAGCGTGCTGAAGGCAGCGTCGTAGAGAGTGCCCGACATTCCGGCGCCGATGATGATCCAGCCGAGGAAATAGACCGGCACTGTCGATGCCGATCCGAGCATGGCGAGACCCACCGCGAGCAGGGCGAGGCCGCCGATGACGGCGTCGCGGCCGCCGCGGTCGCGGATCAGGCGGCCGATACCGGGCGCCAGCAGGGCGGAGGCGAGGAGGGCCAGCGACAGCCCGGCCGAGACGAGCGGCAGGCCCCAGCCCGTATCGGCGGCGATCGGCTTCGAGAGGATCGCCGGCAGATAATAGGACGAGCCCCAGGCGAAGATCTGAACGATGCCGAGCGCCGCGACCACGGGCAGGCGATCACGCGCTGCGCTCACGGCGCCGCTGCGGCGCCCGTCTCCACGATCTCGCCGTCCTCCTTCACGAAGGTGCCGAAATGCGGATTTGGCAGGATGGCGAGGACGGCCTCGGAGGGCCGGCAAAGGCGCGTGCCGAGCGGCGTCTCGACGATCGGCCGGTTGATCAGGATGGGGTGCGCGAGCATCTGGTCCACGAGCGCGTCGTCGCTCCACGAAGGGTCGGCGAGGCCGAGCTCCGCATAGGGCGTTCCCTTCTCGCGCAGCAGGGCGCGAACCGGAATGTCCATGGCGGTGATGAGCTCCAGCAGCCGCGCGCGCGTCGGCGGCGCCTTCAGATATTCGACGACGACGGGTTCCTCGCCGCTGGCCCGGATCATGGCGAGCGTGTTGCGCGAGGTTCCGCAGTCGGGATTGTGGTAGATCGTGATGGTCATCGCGCATGCCCTTCCCTGGCGGCAACCGAGCGGACGGCGTCGCCGCGCTCGTACCAGCCCTTGGAGCGTTGCACGATCCAGACCACCGAGAGCATCACCGGAACCTCGATCAGCACGCCGACGACGGTGGCGAGCGCCGCTCCCGACTGGAAGCCGAACAGGCTGATGGCGGCGGCCACCGCCAGCTCGAAGAAATTGCTCGCGCCGATCAGGGCCGAGGGTCCGGCGACGCAGTGCTCCTCGCCGGAAACGCGGTTGAGCAGATAGGCGAGGCCGGCATTGAAATAGACCTGGATCAGGATCGGCACGGCGAGAAGGGCGATGATCAGCGGCTGGGCGATGATCTGCTCGCCCTGGAAGCCAAACAGAAGCACCAGGGTCGCGAGCAGCGCCACCAGCGAAAGCGGCCCCAGCCGGCGCAGCAGGGCAGCCAGCGCCGCCTGCCCGCCGCGTGCCATCAGCCGGCGGCGCCAGAGCTGGGCGATGACGACCGGGACGACGATGTAGAGTACTACCGACAGGACGAGCGTGTCCCACGGCACGGTGATCGCCGAGAGGCCGAGCAGCAGGCCGACGATGGGCGCGAATGCCACCACCATGATGACGTCGTTGAGCGCCACCTGGCTCAGCGTGAAATGCGGCTCGCCCTTGATGAGGTTGGACCAGACGAACACCATGGCGGTGCAGGGCGCGGCGGCGAGAAGGATGAGCCCCGCGATGTAGCTGTCGATCTGGTCCGCCGGCAGCAGCGGCCGGAACAGCCAGCCGACGAACAGCCAGCCGAGCAGCGCCATCGAGAACGGCTTCACCGCCCAGTTGACCAGGAGCGTGACGCTGATGCCGCGCCAGTGCCGGCCCACCTGACCCAGCGCTGCGAAGTCGATCTTCAGCAGCATCGGAATGATCATCAGCCAGATCAGGACCGCCATCGGCAGGTTGACCTTGGCGATCTCGGCCGCGCCGATGGCGTGGAAAAGGCCCGGGAACAGATGCCCGAGCGCGACGCCGGCGACGATGCACAGCGCCACCCAGACGGTGAGATAGCGTTCAAAAAGGGTCATGGATCGGCGGGTCCTCAGGCCACGTTCGGCCGCGGCGAGGAGGTGCCTTCCAGCTGGCCAATTTCCTTCAGCCTGCTGCCGAGCGCGACGCTGTCGAGCTTGCGGATGGGCAGCGCGGCGAAGGTCGAGATCCGGTTCTTCATGTAGCGGAACGCGGCGGCGAAGGCGGCCTCGCGCTCCAACTCGCTGCCTTCGACGGCGGCGGGATCCTCGATGCCCCAATGCGCGGTCATCGGCTGTCCTGGCCAGACCGGGCAGGCCTCGCCGGCGGCGTTGTCGCAAACGGTGAACACGAAGTCCATGACGGGCGCGCCGGGCACGGCGAACTCGTCCCAGGGCTTCGAGCGGAACCCCTCATGCTGATAGCCGAAATGCTCGAGCGTCTTGAGGGCCAGCGGGTGAACGATGCCTTTGGGATGGCTGCCGGCCGAGAATGACCGGAAGCGTCCCTGTCCGTCCCTGGCGAGGATGCTCTCCGCCAGGATCGACCGGGCCGAATTGCCGGTGCAGAGAAAGAGGACATTGAACATGCGGTCAGCCATGGCCGATTTCCTTCGGAGCGCAGCAGGTCGTGGGCGATGGGGCGGAAAGCGCGTCGACGGCGGGCGCGCAGATCTCGGGATGTCCCTGGCAGCAGTCGCGCATCAGGAAATCGACGAGGTTCGACAGCGTGTCGTAGCTGGCGCTGTACACGATCGACCGGGATTCGCGCCGCGACCGGACAAGCCCGGCGCGCTCGAGGCTGGCGAGATGGAAGGAAGCGCTGGACGGGGTGACGGCGACCGCGTCCGCGACCGCGCCCGCCGCGAGCCCGTCGGGTCCGGCCCGCACGAGCGCACGCACCATGGCAAGCCGCGTCTCCTGCGACAGCGCCGCGAAGGCCCCGACGGCATCCGCCGTGTTCATCGATTGATCCTATCCTTCAAGGAATATTGAAATGACCCTAGCGCAGACGCCGTCGTCTGGCGAGGGGGCTCGCTCGCGACGCCGAAGTTTTTTCGTCCGCGCAAAGAAAAGCCTGCCGCCCGGTATCGAGGGCGGCAGGCAAGACAGTCTGATCGACGAGGGCCGCCGCGAGAAATCAGGCCGAATCGGTCGGCACCCCTCGCGATGGCAGCGCGGTCCCGCTAGCGCGACTTCTTGTAGAGCTGGGTCGCGATCTCGAACATTTCCTCGGGCGCATAGTCGGGTGTGAAGGCGGAGGGAACGCCGGTCAGCTGGTGGATCTTGCCCCCCTCCGGCATGCCTTCGACAATCTCGAGCTCGCCGGGCGGGTCTCCGGGCAGGGCCTGTTCGCCCTCCCAGATGCCGGCCATGTCGCGATAGTCGTCCGGGCTGAAGGTGTAGAGGCGGCGATGCGAGCCCTCGGCCAGGTATTTCTGGCATTCCGGGATGTTGGAGAGGTTGATGTTGGGTGTCGGCAGCATCTTCTCGATTTCGACGCCCGTCACCTTCTTCAGTGCCAGCGCATAGGCGTGGGCGTGAACGGAGCCGCGCACGAGGAGATAGCCGCAGACCTCGCGGCCGGTTGGGTCCGTCAGCGTCTCGTAGACGCGCAGCTTGTGCAGCCTGGCCCCGCATTCGAGATGGAAGTTGTGCAGAAGGTCCACGATCACGTTGCCGGTGGTCGTGATGAAATCGTTGTTCCAGCTCGCGCCGTTGCTGTTGACCGGCGTCGCGCCGCCGCCATTCGAAAGGAAAGCCGCGGCGAGGCGGATATCCTTCATGTCTTCGAAGGGCGCGCCCGAGATGTCGCCGCCGTCGGTCTCGTCGCTGTCATTGTCGGGGCCGTTGTTCAGCATCGCGACGCCATTGCTGACCAGCTCGACATGGCCGAGCTCCTCCGCGGTGATGCTGGCGACCAGCGAGTAAAACGGCTTCAGCTTGTCCTTGCTGCGGAAATTGAAGCTCTGGAACATGTAGTTCCCGAGCGTGGACATTTCTCCGTATTTACCGCCGAGCAGTTCCTGCAAAGCTGCGGCGGCGTTGGCGTCTTGTCTCTTCGGAGCAGGCAGATCCACCTGCAGCTTGTTCACTCTCAGGAACATGGCAATACCTCCAGCGATTTCGGATTATCCATCCGCCAAACCGCCGGGTTGCCCGATTGTTCCGGTCCGAGAGAATTCCTTCCGCCGTTCGGCTCAGGCCGCGGCCTTCGCCTCGTCGCGACGACTTTGATGCTGCTTGACCTCGCGGAAGGAGATGAGCCGGCCGTCGCCCTCGTCCCAGAGGGCCAGCGTCGCGCAGCGGAAGCTCTCGCGCAGGGTGAGGCGGCCGACCCCGATGAGGTCGGGCCGGTCGTGTAGCACTTCCGACAGTCGGTAGAACGGGATGGAACTGCAGAGATGATGGACGTGGTGGACGCCGATATTGCCGGTGAACCAGGCGAGCGGTCGCGGCAGTTCGTAGTGCGAGCTTCCGTTGAGCGCCGCCTCGTGGAACGACCAGGTCTCGTCATGCGTCCACTGCGTGCCGTCGAACTGGTGCTGGACGTAGAAGAACCACATGGCCAGGGAGCCGGCGATCAGGACGACCGGTCCGTGGATCATCACGAAAGGCCCGATCCCGATGAGCAGGATGGTCGCCGTGATGATCGCTGCGATCGCCAGATTGGTGCCCATCGCGCTGATCCAGGGGCCCGGTCCGGATCGCATCAGCCCGAACGGCAGTCGCTGGTGGACCAGGAAGAGATAGGCCGGGATTGCCCCGAACATGATCGCCGGGTGGCGATAGATCCGGTAGCGCAGCCGGCCGCTGGGGCTGAGGGCGAGATATTCCGCGACGGTCAGCGTATCGATGTCGCCGATGCCGCGCCGGTCGAGATTGCCGACATTGGCATGATGGGTCGCATGGGTGCGCCGCCACACCGAATAGGGTGTCAGCGTCACGACGCCGATGAGCCTGCCGGTCCAGTCGTTGCTGGCGCGCCGCCTGAAGAATGCGCCATGGCCGCAGTCATGCTGGATCATGAAAAGGCGCATCAGGAAGGCGGCGGCGGGAACGGCGAGCAGAAGCACCAGCCAGTAGCCGACATCCAGCGCGAACCACATCGCCAGCCAGAGCCCCACCAGCGGCAGCGCGGTTATCGTGAGTTCGACACCGCTTCGAAGCGTCCTCGTCTCCCTGTAGCGGGACAGACTCTTCAGCAGGGCCTTGGCGTCCTGGGCAGGCCCGACCATGGATCGATCTTCCTTCAGCGGCAGGCGCGTCGCGCGTCCAGCGATCTCAACGGCGCAGATCGAGCCGGGTTGCGGATGTTCAACCATTAGTGGAGACGAGCCATCGCAGATCGTAGCACAAGGCGTGTGCCTCGCATGGTTTTTCGGGCCGCGCGAGAGCGTGCCACCCATCGCCAGTATCATCACGGCGCGTCGCTCGGCGTCCCACCTGTTCGACGATGCCCCTCTCGCGAATCGACGGTGGCAACTTAAGGCACCCTTCCCATGTTATTGTGCAGTGCAACATCGGGCGTCGCTCGTGCGCACCACGAAAGGCGGGTCCATCATGGCGGCCGGCCGCACAGGAGCTGGCATGCGCACTCTCTCCGACACCATCGCCCGATTGACCGCCATCAAGGCGGCGAAGCGGCAGTCCGCGGCGTCCCCGGTCGTCGATCGGCTGTCGGAGCTCGGTCCGTTCGGTCCTAACCCCGGCGCGCTGCAGGGGCGCATTCATGTGCCCCGCACCGCGGAAAGGAGCATGCCGCTTGTCGTGGTGCTGCATGGCTGCACCCAGTCCGCCGCGCAGTATGACAGCGGCTCCGGCTGGTCGGAACTCGCCGACGAGGCGGGATTCGCCCTCCTGTTCCCGGAACAGGCGCAGGCCAACAACCTCAATCGCTGCTTCAACTGGTTCGAATCCGGCGATATCCGTCGCGACGCCGGCGAGGCCGCATCTATCCGCCATATGATCGACCGGATGATCGCGTCGCATGCCATCGACCGCGACCGGGTCTACATCACCGGCCTTTCCGCGGGTGGCGCCATGGCGGCCGTGATGCTGGCGACCTATCCCGAGGTCTTCGCCGGCGGCGCGATCATCGCCGGCCTCCCTTATGGCGTCGCTACCACCATCCCCGAAGCCTTCGACCGGATGCGCGGCCACGGCCTGCCGGAAGCAGCGGCGCTCGGGCGCCTCGTTGCCGGCGCGGCGCCCGACGCCGGCGGGTGGCCGTCGATTTCCATCTGGCATGGAACCGCGGACCAGACCGTCGACATGGCGAACGCGGGCGCGCTGGCCGAACAATGGCGCCAGATCCACGACCTCCCGTCCGAACCCGTGGAGCAACGGCAGTCCGCGCGCATGACGCGTCGCATCTGGCGCGATGGACAGGGCCGGGTCGGCGTCGAGCAGGTCCTGATCGAGGGCATGGGACACGGGACGCCGATCGCCGCAAGCGGCCCCGATCGCCTCGGCACAGCCCGGCCCTATATGCTGGATGTCGGCATCTCCTCGACCCGGGACATCGCCAGGTCATGGGGGCTCGCCTCCGACCCGGCCATGCGATCCGAGGCAGTCGGCCGGGCGCTCGATGCGGACGAACTGCTCGTCACCGACGAGATGCCCATCCGTTCACCGCGACCGAAGGCCGATGACGGCGTGCGCTCGACGCCCGCGTCGGGGAGCGGCAAGGCCAGCGGCATCCAGGGGGTCATCGAGGATGCCTTGCGCAAGGCAGGGCTCATGTAGCCGAGCGTCGCAGGGACGCATCTGGCGTTGTCGTCGGAAAGGGGAGGAGTGGTGCCGCTTACAGGATTCGAACCTGTGACCCCATCATTACGAATGATGTGCTCTACCAGCTGAGCTAAAGCGGCATCCGCCGGACCGGGGCGACGCCCGGCCGGGACGGCGCGTTGATAGCCAGAATCGGCGGGCGTTGCAAGCGGCTCGACCATCGGAGCGATCGGAGCCGGGACAAAGGACACCGGGCGCGTCTGCGCCCGAGTGCCCGGCTATTGCAGGCGCATGCGGTCGATGCGCGGCGCGGTGCCGTCGTCGACGCCGGGATCGTCCGGGATCGGCGGCTCTGCCGTGGCCTTGGCCACTGTGCCGTTCGGAGCGGGCGGCGCGGGCTCGCGCGCGGACGCCACTGGCGTCGCGGCGAGTTCCAGCGCCACCGGCCGCTGGGGTTCTGCGGCTGGCGGAGCGGACGCATCCGCCGCAGCCGGCGAGAGATCGAGATTGAGCAGCGGACGCGGATCGTCGGCGAGCGCCATGCTCGGCGTGCGCCATTCGAAGGCGTCGAGCTTGCCGCTGACCGGCGAGCGCGGCGCCCAGGCCGTGAAGGCGTAACCGTCGGCCATCCAGACCGGATCGCGCGGGGCACGGACGGCGCGGCCGAGATATTCGCGCACGCGGCCGCGGTCGCCCTCGGCACCGTCCTCGATCTCGGCCATCAGCAGCCAGTAACGCTCGGTCTTCGCCGCTTCGGCGATGCCGGAGAGCGCGCGCCGCGCCTCGGTAAACTCCCGGGCGTCGATCGCGGCGCGGGCGACGGCGAAGTGGCTCTCGGGATGCGACGGCGCGAGTTCGGCGAGGCGCTGGGCGCGCTTCAGCCGGTCGCCGGCCGCATCGCCGGGGCGAACGGAGAGATAGGCTTCGGCCAGCTCCGGATGCGGACCCTGCTTCCAGGCGGCCTCGCTGATCTTCATGGCCCGCTTGATATCGCCCTGACGGCCGGCGAGCCGCGCGGCGAGCGTCGCTGCCGGCACCAGCGTCGGCGCAAGCCGGACCGCCTCGAGCGCCGCGGCCAGCGCTTCCTCGGGATTGCCGGTTTCGAGTTCGAGGCCGCGCGCTGTCAGGAGCACGGCACGCAGGCGATGGGCAGCGGTGCGGTCGATGAGCTTTGCCTGCAGGTTGGAGCCCAGCGTCTGGAGGGCACCCTGCCACTCGCCGGACGAGGACTGATAGGCGAACAACGCCTCGCCGGCCCAGGCGAGGCCGGGCGACGTCTTGGCGGCTTCCTCGGCGAAATGCCGCGCCGCCTCGTGTTCGCCCGCCCGTTCGGCTTCGACGTAAAGGCCGCGCAGGCCGAGCAGCTTGGTCTCCTGGGTCGGCAGCATGGCCTCGAAGGCGGCGCGCGCGCCGGCGCCGTCGCCGGTCGCCTGTGCGGTCTGCGCCGCGAGGAGCAGGGTCAGAGGCTCGTGGTCGAGCAGCTTCGCCGCCTCGGAGGCGCTGCGCTTCGCCCTCTTCACGTCGCCGACGCCGATGGCGATCATGCCTCGCGACAGCGCGCGGTAGCCGCGGTCACGGCGGCGGCCGGTGATCCAGCCGTCGAGCAGGCGCGGCGCCCTGAGCACCGCCATCAGCACCGAAAGCAGCAGCGCCAGCAGCACGAACAGCGCCGCGAGCGCCACCGCTCCAACCATGAGGCTGGTCGTGATCTCGTAGCCCTGCCAGACGAGGCTGATCTCGCCCGGCCGGTCGGCCAGCCAGGCGAAGCCCGCCGCGGCGGCGAAGATGAGCGCGAGATAGACGAGGATGCGAATCATGCGCGCTCCGTCACTTGCTGGGCGCGGCAGCGCCGCTGCCGAGCGTCGCCAGCGCCGCGTCGATGGCGATGCGCCGCTTCGCCGCCTCGGCCCAGGGGGCGAGAACCGCCTTGGCCGGCCCGTCGAGCGCCTCGCCCTCGGTCAATGCTGCCGAAAGGTCGCCCTTGGCGACGTCGTCTTCCATGCGCGAGACGATCGCCGTGGCCGAGGTGCCGGCGACTGGACCGGACGGCTTCACAGTGACGAGGGCGGAGGCCGAGGCGCCGAGCCGGTCGAGGATGCCGGCCTGGGGATCGACCTGCCGGCTCGCGACGCGGATGCGCTCCGCGAAATCCGGGAACGATGCCTGGAGTGCGGCGGCCGACGGCGTCGCCTGGCCGGCGAAGGGCGCGAGCGCGGCGAGGGCCGGCTCGTCGCCGCCCAGCGTGCGGACCGCGTCGAGTTCGGGTGCGAAGGGCTTCTCGCTCGCCGCCGCCTGGCGCAGCGCGGTCAGCGAGATGGTGCGCGCGGCGGCCTCGGTTGCGGGATCGGAGGGCGGATTGGCCTCAATGTCGGCGACGCGCGCCGCCATCTGCTCGAGCCGCTGCTCGATCGGAGCGAGGTCGACCGTCGGTGCCGGTTCGGCTGCCGGACGGTTCTCGAGGGCCGCGAGCCGCTGTTCGATCGGGGTGAGGTCGGGTGCCGAGGACGATGCAGACGCCGGTGGTTCGGCCTGCAAGGCGGCGACTCTCTTTTCCAGCTCATCGAGCCGCGCGGGATCGACAGTCGGTGTCGCGGCGGTCGGCCCGGCCTCGGCGAGCTTGGCCTCCAGCGCGTCCAGCCGGCTCGCGACGGTCGCGAAGCGGCTGTCGATGCTGGCATCCGTGACCGTGTCGGTCGGCGGCGCGAACAGGAAGGCGGCGACGATGCCACCGACCACGCCGCCCGCGATCGCGGCCGCGGCGAGCGGCAGCAGACTGCGCGCCGGGCTCGCAGGCGGATCGGCCGGCCGGTCGGCAGCCGCTTCGACCGGCGCAGAGGCCGGCTGCGGCTCGGCATCGGCCGGCGGCGGCACGCTCTCCGCCTCGAGGTCGATCGTCACCGGCGGCCGCTTCTGACGCTGAGCGGCCGGCGATTCGGTGGCGGATGGATTGTCGTCCTCTGCGGCCATGACCCTCGATCTCGTTTCAAGCGAACCCGACTATAGACCAATCCGTCAATGGATGCCTGCGGCCGATGTTCCGTTCCCGACAAGCGCCAGAAGCGCGGCCTCGTTCGGCGCGGCGGCGACAAGCATGCGGCCGCCGCCCGCGCCGGCCGCGACATCGGCCGAGAGGCAATAGACGGGCATTGCGGCAAGATGCGGCCGCAGCCCCTGCGTCAGCCGCGCGAAGGTCTCGGCGGTGCGGCGCGAATAGAGCAGGACGCCGTCGATCGCCCCGCTTCGCAGCGCCGTTTCGACCGCATCCGGAAGAGCCTCCACCTCGCTCATGCGATAGGCTTCGACGGTCTCGACCGTGAAGCCGCCGCCGCCGAGCAGTACGGCGAGATCGCGGGCGGGACGGGCGACGGTCGGATGGAGCAACGGGCCGGCGGCCGGATCGAGCGTGGCCAGAACAAGCCGCGCGAGATCGTCGCCGTCGCCGTCGGCCGAGCGCACATCTGTAAAGCCGGCCACCCGCGCCGCCGCCGCCGTGCGGGCGCCGACGCAGAGCGCCGGGATCGCCCGCGACACGCGCTCGCCAGGCCAGGCATCGACCGCGCGGACACCGTTTGCGCTGGTGAAGAGCAGGGCCGCCGGCGCAGTGAAGGCGGGGGCGGGGAGAAACTCCGTGACGAGCAAGGGCGCCAGGACGGGTTCGTGGCCGCGTCGCACGAGTTCGGCGGCGGTCCGCTCCGCCTCCGGCTGCGGGCGCGTCACGAGCAGCCTCACCCCGCGGGTCCCTCGCGGAAGTAATCGGCGACGCCGCGGGCAAGCAGCGCCTCGGCGGCCGAGATTCCGATCGCTGTCGCCTCCGCGACCGGCCCTTCGAGACGGACCTGTTCCGAGCGCTGGCCATCATGGGAGAGGACCATGCCGCGGAAGGTCATCGTGCCGTCCGCGATGGTGGCGAGGCCGCCGATGGGCGTGCGGCAGGACCCGTCGAGGCGGGCAAGGAAGGCGCGCTCGGCATGCAGCGCGGTCGATGTCGGCGCGTGATCGATGTCGCGAACGAGGCGCAGCACGCGCTCGTCATGAATGCGTGTCTCGATCGCGACGGCGCCCTGGCCGGCGGCAGGGAGGAAATCCTCCGTCGCGATGACGGCGGTGGCGTGGCCGGAAAGGCCGAGGCGATTCAGACCGGCCATGGCGAGCAGCGTCGCATGCGCAACGCCCTCGGAGAGCTTGCGCAGACGGGTCTCGACATTGCCGCGGAACTCGACGGTCTTGAGGTCGGGACGAAGGCGGAGCGCCATGGCTCGGCGGCGCAGCGACGAGGTGCCGAGCACCGCTCCCTCGGGCAGGTCGGCGAGGCTGGCCGCGACCGGGGAAAGGAAGGCATCGCGTACATCCTCGCGCGGCAGGAAGGCGGAGAGCTCAAGCCCCTCAGGGAGGAGAGTCGGCATGTCCTTCGAGGAATGGACAGCGAGATCGATCCGGCCGGCGACGAGCGCTTCCTCGATTTCCTTGGTGAAAAGGCCCTTGCCACCCGCCTCGGACAGCGGCCGGTCCTGGATCCGGTCGCCCGAGGTGCGGATGACGGAGATCGCGATGGCGGCGGGATCGAGGCCGCTGGCGGCGGCGATGCGGTCCCGCGTTTCGTTCGCCTGGGCGAGGGCGAGGGGCGAACCGCGCGTGCCGATGACGAGGACGGGGGCGGGAGTGGCGGATTGCACGCGATCGGCTCTGGGTGTTAGGGGGACGATGAAGCGGCGCAGTCTAGTCGCTCGCCCCGTCGATGGAAGGGGCTGCGGCAATCCTTCTGCGCGCCGCCCCGATCCGCGCTGCGAAAGGCAGGTTTCCGTGACAGCCCGACAGTTGGTGCTCGGCATCGAGACGAGTTGCGACGAGACGGCCGCCTCGGTCGTCGCGCGCGACGCTGATGGCCGCGGCACGATCCTCTCCAATGTCGTGCTGTCGCAGATCGCCGATCACGCGGCCTTCGGCGGCGTCGTGCCGGAGATCGCCGCGCGCGCCCATGTCGAGGCGCTCGATCAGGTCGTCGCCGCGGCGCTGGCCGAGGCGAGAGCGGATTTCGGCGATCTCGACGCAGTGGCCGCGACGGCGGGCCCCGGCCTCATCGGCGGTGTCATCGTCGGCCTCACCACGGCCAAGGCGATCGCGCTCGCCGCCGGCCTGCCGCTGATCGCCGTCAACCATCTCGAGGGGCACGCGCTGACCGCGCGTCTCACCGACGGCCTCGCCTTTCCCTACCTCCTGCTGCTCGTCTCGGGCGGCCATACGCAGATCCTTCTCGTCTCCGGCGTCGGCGTCTATGAGCGCTGGGGCACCACGATCGACGATGCGCTCGGCGAGGCCTTCGACAAGACCGCCAAGCTGCTCGGTCTGCCCTATCCGGGCGGGCCGGCCGTAGAGCGGGCGGCGGAGACAGGCGACCCGGCGCGATTCGTCCTGCCGCGACCGATGATCGGGCGGCCCGGCTCGGATTTCTCCTTCTCCGGGCTCAAGACGGCGCTTCGCCAGCAGGCCGAGGCGGTGGCACCCCTGTCGGACCAGGACGTCGCCGATCTCTGCGCCGCCTTCGAGGTGACCGCTACCGCCGTCGTCGCGGATCGCATCGCGCATGCGTTCGAGAGGTTCAGGGCCGCCTTCCCCGAGATCGCCGCCCCGGCGCTCGTCGTCGCCGGCGGCGTCGCCGCCAACCGCCGGCTGCGCACGGCGCTGGCCGAAGCGGCCGCCGCGGCAGGCTTCCGTCTGGTGGCGCCGCCGCTCAAGCTCTGCACCGACAATGGCGCCATGATAGCCTGGGCGGGGGCGGAGCGTCTCGCGCTCGGCCTTCTCGACGGCCTCGATGCGCCGGCCCGGCCACGCTGGCCGCTCGACCAGATCGCGGCGCCGATGATCGGCTCCGGCATGAAGGGGGCCAAGGCATGACCCGCGAGCCCGTCCGTTTCCGCCGCAAGGTCGTGATCTACGCGACGCATGGCGCATCGCTGCTCGCCTTCACCGAGCCCGATCATCCGGAGGCCGGCATGCAGGTGCCGGGCGGCACCGTCGAGGAAGGCGAGGATCTCGAGGCGGCGGCGCGCCGCGAGCTGGCCGAGGAGACCGGGCTGACGCCGCCGGGCGCGTTCGCGCTGATCGGCGAGATGACCTATGTTTTCCGCTCCGAGACCTTCGAGGCGGGCGCCGTGCGCTTCCAGCACCACCGCAGCTTCTTCCACGTCGTGCTCGACGAGGCGCCGACAGCGCCTTGGGACTGGACCGAGCAGACGCCGGACGGCGGCGGCGGACCGATCCTGATGCGCCACCGCTTCGTGCCGCTCGTTCCGGTGCCGGTCCTGTTCGGGCGGCTCGATGCGCTCTTTCCCGAGCTCTACCGGCGCCTCGGCCTCGATGTCAGGGGGCGGGAATGAGCATCGAGCATGTCGCCGTCGTCGGTGCCGGCGCCTGGGGCACGGCGCTCGCGCTCGCGGCCGAGCGGGCCGGGCGGCGGGTGACGCTCTGGGGCCGTGACGTCGCCGCCATCGCCGCGACCCGCGAGAATGCCGCCCATCTGCCGGGCATCGCGATCCCCGAGACGATCGCCGTCACCGACCGGCTCGCCGACGTCGTCGTCGCCGACGCGATCCTCGTCGTGACACCGACGCAGACGATCCGCGCCGTCGCCTCGCTGCTCGGCGGCATCGCCGACGACACGCCGGTGGTGCTCTGTGCCAAGGGGCTCGAGCGCGGGACGGGGCTTCGGCCGACCGAGGTTCTCGGCGAGGCCCTGCCGCCGGCGGCGCCTGCCGTTCTGTCGGGTCCGAGCTTCGCTGCCGACGTTGCGGCGGGCCTGCCGACGGCGGTCACCGTCGCCGCCGCCGAGGCGCCGCTCGCAATGGCCCTTTGTCGCGCGCTCGGCTCGGCGAGCTTCCGGCCCTATGCCGAGACCGACATGATCGGCGTCGAGGTGGGCGGCGCCTTCAAGAACGTTCTGGCCATCGCGGTCGGCATCGTCGCGGGCCGCGGGCTCGGCGCCAGTGCCGCCGCCGCGCTGACGGCGCGCGGCTTCGCGGAACTGCGCCGCATCGGCGCCGCCCTCGGCGCGCGGCCAGATACGCTGATGGGGCTCTCGGGGCTGGGCGACCTCGTGCTCACCTGCGCCTCGCCGCAGTCGCGCAATTTCTCCTACGGCGTCGCGCTCGGCCGCGGCACCGCGCCGGCGGCGGTCCTGGTCGAGGGCGCGGCGACGGCCGGCGTCGCGCGCATGCTGGCGGCGAAGCTCGGCGTCGAGATGCCGATCACCGCGCAGGTGGCCGCCATCGTCGAGGGCGAGACCGATATCGAAGGTGCCATGGCCGCCCTCATGAGCCGGCCGCTCAGGCACGAGACCGACTGAACGTCCCGCTTCGTCGAGGCTTTACGGCCGGGCGCGGCCGACCTAACCTCCCGCCGAACTTTCGGAGGATTTCCCATGCATTTCGTCGCCATTCTCGCCGATCACGACGGCGCTCTCCCCGTTCGCATGGCGCACAGGCCGGCGCATCTCGAATGGCTCAAGACCGCGCCGATCCCGATCGCCGGCCCGTTCCTCGACGAAAAGGGCGACATGATCGGCACCATGGTCATCATCGAGGCCGAGGACGAGGCGGCGGCGCGCGCCATTCTCGCCGAGGACCCGTTCGCCAAGGCCGGGCTCTTCAAGTCGCTCGATTTGCGGGCGTGGCGCTGGGGCTGGGGCAAGCCGGCCTGAGGAGCGGAGCGTGGCGCACTGGCTCTACAAGTCCGAACCGGACGTCTTCTCCTATGACGACCTCGCCGCGAAGGGCGAGGCCGGGCAGGAATGGGACGGCGTCAGGAACTATCAGGCGCGCAATCACATGCGCGCCATGAAGCGCGGCGACCGCGGCTTCTTCTATCATTCCAACGAGGGCAAGGCGATCGTCGGCCTCGTCGAGGTGGTGCGCGAAGTCCATCCCGATTCGACCGACGACAGCGGCACCTGGGAGTGCGTCGACATCCGCGCCGTGCGCCCGGTCGCCCGCCCGCTGACGCTCGCCGAGGCCAAGGCGGAGCCGCGCCTCCAGGGCATGGCGCTCGTCTCCAACTCGCGCCTTTCGGTGCAGCCGGTCACCGATGCCGAATGGGCGATCGTGTGCGAACTGACGGGCGTCGACCCCTGACCGGCGAGGCGGCGGAAGAGGCGGCGGCCGAAGAGGCGAGGCGGCGCTTCGTCAGCGCCGAGACGCGGCTGATGGCCGTGCCCTCGCTGCCCGAGATCAGCCTCCACCTCGCCGACGACGCGACGGCGCTCTGGTCGCGATCGGAAGACCAGCTCGGCGCCGCCGGTGCGCCGCTGCCCTTCTGGGCCTTCGCCTGGGCGGGCGGGCGTGGTCTCGCCCGCTTTGTTCTCGACAGCCCCGATCTCGTTCGCGGCCGACGCGTGCTCGACTTTGCGACCGGCTCCGGGCTCGTCGCCATCGCGGCGGCAAAGGCCGGGGCGGTTCTGGTCGAGGCCGTCGACATCGATCCGTTCGCGGTCACCGCCTGCCGGCTCAACGCCGAGGCCAATGGCGCGGCGCTCGACGTCGCCTGCATCGATCGCGTCGGAAGCCCCCTCGATGTCGATCTCGTCCTTTGCGGCGACGTCTTCTACGACCGCGCCATGACCGCTCATGTGCTGCCCTGGATGCGCGCTCTCGCGGCACGAGGCACGCATGTTCTCGTCGGCGATCCGGGTCGGCGCTATTGTCCGCAAGGCGGCATCCGCGTCCTCGCGACGCTCACGGTTCCGACGGAACCGGCGCTCGAGGATGCACCGCAGAAGCGGGTGCGGATCCTCGCCATCGATCCGCATTGAGCCTGCGCAAGGGTGCGACAGAGCGTGCCGACAGCCGGTCGCTCTGTTGCGGGGTGGCATGAGAACGGATTAAGTGGCCGCTGGAGGTTGCCGCATTCGCAGGCGTGCGCGGATGGGGATGAGGGAGGATTGAATGCACGAGATCGTTCACGCGGTCCCGCAGGACTGGGCCGCCTCGGCGCATGTCGATATCGATGACTATCACAGCCTTTACCGGCGCTCCGTCGAGGATCCGGCCGGGTTCTGGGCCGAACAGGCGCAGCGGCTCGACTGGATCAAGCCGTTCACGGTGGTCAAGAACACCTCGTTCGCGCCCGGCGCCGTCTCGATCCGGTGGTTCGAGGACGGCACGCTGAATGTCGCGGCCAACTGCCTCGACCGGCACCTCGAAACGCGCGGCGACAAGGTGGCCATCCTCTGGGAGGGCGATGATCCCTCCGAGAGCCGAGCGATCACCTATCGCGAGCTTCATGCCGAGGTTTGTCGCTTCGCCAATGTGCTGAAGAAGCTCGGCGTCGAGAAGGGCGACCGGGTCACCATTTATCTGCCGATGATCCCGGAGGCGGCGATGGCGATGCTCGCCTGCGCCCGCATCGGCGCCATCCATTCGGTGGTTTTCGGCGGCTTCTCGCCCGACAGCCTCGCCGGCCGGATCGGCGATTGTCACTCGACGCTGGTCATCACGGCCGACGAGGGGCTGCGCGGCGGCAAGAAGGTGCCGCTGAAGCACAATACCGACCTCGCTCTCGCCAAGACGATCGGCGACGAGAAGGTTCTGGTCATCCGCCGCACCGGCGCCGAAGTGGCCATGCATGCCGGACGCGACTACTGGTATCACGAAGTTTCCGCCGAGGTTTCCGCCGACTGCCCGCCGGCCGAGATGAATGCGGAAGACCCGCTGTTCATCCTCTACACCTCCGGCTCGACGGGCCGGCCAAAGGGCGTGCTGCATACGACGGCGGGCTATCTGCTGCATGCCGCGATGACGCACGAGATCGTCTTCGACCTGAAGGAAGACGACATCTTCTGGTGCACCGCCGATGTCGGCTGGGTCACCGGCCACACCTATATCGTCTATGGCCCGCTCGCCAACGGCGCCACCTCGGTGATGTTCGAGGGCGTGCCGAACTATCCGAGCAACAGCCGCTTCTGGCAGGTCGTCGACAAGCACAAGGTCACGATCTTCCACACCGCGCCGACGGCGATCCGCGCGTTGATGCAGTCGGGCGACGAGCCGGTCAAGGTGGCTTCGCGCGCCTCGCTGCGGCTGCTCGGCTCGGTCGGCGAGCCGATCAACCCCGAAGCGTGGGAGTGGTACTACCGCGTCGTCGGCGACGGCCGCTGCCCGATCGTCGACACCTGGTGGCAGACGGAGACCGGCGGCGTGCTGATCACGCCGTTCCCCGGCGCGACGCCGCTGAAGCCGGGCTCGGCCTCCTGGCCGTTCTTCGGCGTGCAGCCCGGCATCGTCGATTCCGAAGGCCGGCTGCTCGAGGGCGCCTGCGAGGGCAATCTCGTGCTGCTCGATTCCTGGCCTGGCCAGATGCGCACCGTCTATGGCGACCACGAGCGCTTCGAGCAGACCTATTTCTCGGCCTACAAGAACATGTACTTCACCGGCGACGGCTGCCGGCGCGATGCGGACGGCTATTACTGGATCACCGGCCGCGTCGACGACGTCATCAACGTCTCCGGCCACCGGATGGGCACGGCCGAGGTCGAGAGCGCGCTGGTCGCGCATCAGAACGTCTCCGAGGCGGCGGTGGTGGGCTATCCGCACGACATCAAGGGGCAGGGCATCTATGCCTATGTCACGCTGATGGCCGGCGTCGAGCCGAGCGATGCGCTGCGCAAGGAGCTTGTCGGCTGGGTGCGCAAGGAGATCGGGCCGATTGCCTCGCCCGACCTCGTCCAGTTCGCGCCCGGCCTGCCCAAGACCCGCTCCGGCAAGATCATGCGCCGCATCCTGAGGAAGATTGCGGAGGACGAGTTCTCGGCGCTCGGCGACATCTCGACGCTCGCCGATCCGGCGGTGGTCGAGGACCTGATCGCCAACCGCCAGAACCGCCGCAAGGAAGCGGTCTGAGCATCACGGCGCCCTGCCTCGTCGCGGGGCGCCGAACGGCAGTCGTCAGAAGTCGCTGGCGATGCCCTTGTTTTCCCAGTCGCCATAGCGCACCGGCTCAGGGCCGGCGCGCCCGAGGATTTCACGCGGCAGGTCGGCCGCCGCGTCGATTTCCGCACGGCGAGCCCTGGCCTCGTCGAGCGCGCGCTGGGCCGCCGGGCTCAGCGGCCGCGGCGCCGCGTCGGCCGGCGTTTCACTCTGGTTCATCGCATCGGTTCCCGATTGTCGATCACCGCTGATGTGGCCCGCCTTCGCCGCGCGTCAAGCGTCGGGCGCGGCCGGCCAGTCGCGATAGATGTCCTCGCGGCTCGGCGGCAGGCCGGAGGGGCCGCGCTGGCGGCGCGAGGCGAGCGTCTGGTTGATGGTCACCGAATTGCGCTCGAAAGCGACGGAGCAGCCGGCGATATAGGCGAGCCAGAGTCGCGTCTTGACCTCGCCGACCTCGCGCACCGCGTCGTCGTAGCGGGCGAGCAGCCGGTCGTGCCAATGGCGCAGCGTCATGCGGTAATGCTCGCGCCAGCCTTCGACGTCATGCACCTCGAAACCGAAGCGTTCGAGATTGGCGACCGACATGCCGAGATGGTCGAGTTCGCCGCCCGGGAAGATGTAGCGGCGGATGGCGGCGTATTCGGGATTGGTGCGGCGGAACGCCTTCTCGGTCATCTTGGCCGGGCGGGCGATCGCGTGGTGGAGATAGAGGCCGCCGGGCTTCAGCAGGCGATGCACGGTGCTGAAATAGGTCGGGTAGTTCGGGATGCCGACCTGCTCGAACATGCCGATCGAGGCGATCTTGTCGAACTGGCCCTGGACCTGGGTGTAGTCCTTGAGCTCGAAGCGGATGCGGTCCTGCAGGCCCAGCCGGGCGACCTTCTCGCGCGCGAACACATATTGCTCGTCGGCAAGCGTCACGCCGACGGCGTTGACGCCGTAATGCTGCGCCGCATGGCAGACGAGGGCGCCCCAGCCCGAGCCGATGTCGAGCAGCGTCTCTCCCGGCTTCAGCCGCAGCTTGCGGCAGATCATGTCGAGCTTGTCGCGCTGCGCCGTCGCGATGTCGTTGTCCCAGTCGCGGAAATAGGCGCAGGTGTAAACCATCTCCGGATCGAGCCAGAGCGCATAGAAGGCATTGGAGACGTCGTAGTGGTAGTGGACGTTCTCCTTGTTCGCCGTCTCGGAGCCGTCGCGCTGGGCGCGGTCGCCGCGGATCTGCTCGAGCGGCCAGGGCCCGCCGCGCGGCGAGAAGACGAAATCGGCGAAGGAGCGCAGCAGCAGCTTCTTGTCGAGCAGGCGCCGCACCTCGCGGGAGCGAACCTTCGGCCGCTCGGCGACAAGGTCGAACAACGTCCCGTTCAGGAGGTCGAGCCGCTTCGACACATAGAGATTGATGAGCGTGTCGATCTTGGGGCTGCGGAAGAGGCCGGCCACGGCCCCCTCGTCGGCGATGGCGACGGTGAGCGCGTCGTCTGAGGCGTCTGCCGGAATGCGCGTCCCGTCCCAGAGGCGGAAGGCAAGGCCGATGCCCATCACGTCGCGGATATGAGCGATCAGCGCCGCGAAACGCTCCGTCCGTCCGCCCGCCGTCCGTCCGCTCATGAGGCCCCCGCTTGCCGCTGCAGCCCCCCAGCGAGGCTTGCCCAGGGCGGTATGCACTACCATCATATGGGCGAGGCACAAGAGGGAGGCCGTCCGTCGGGCGGCTCTGTCGCATGAACATGATGCGGACCGCCGTCCTGATCGCGGTCCTCACCGCACTTTTCATGGGCGTCGGCTATCTGGTCGGCGGCCAGTCGGGCATGCTGATCGCGCTGCTGTTCGCGGCGGGCATGAACGTGTTCACCTACTGGAACGCCGACCGCATGGTGCTCTCCATGTATGGCGCGCGCGAGGTGAACGAGGCGACGGCGCCGCGCTATTACGCGACGGTGCGCGAGCTCGCGGCCCGCGCCGGCCTGCCGATGCCCAAGGTCTACATCATCGACTCGCCGCAGCCGAACGCCTTCGCTACCGGCCGCAATCCGCAGAACGCCGCCGTTGCCGCCTCGACCGGCCTGCTGCAGGCGTTGACGGCCGAGGAGGTCGCCGGCGTGATGGCGCATGAGCTGGCGCATGTGAAGCATCACGACACGCTGACCATGACCATCACCGCGACCATCGCGGGCGCGATCTCGATGCTCGCCAATTTCGCCTTCTTCTTCGGAGGCCATCGCGACGAGCGCAGCCCGCTGGGGGCTTTCGGCGCCATCGCGGCGGCGCTGCTCGCGCCGATCGCGGCCATGATGGTGCAGATGGCGGTGAGCCGGACGCGGGAATATTCCGCCGACCGGACGGGCGCCGAGATCTGCGGCAATCCGCGGGCACTCGCCTCGGCGCTTGCCAAGATCGCCGGCGCGGCGCATCAGATCCCCAATGCCGCGGCGGAGGCGAATCCCGCGACGGCACATCTCTTCATCATCAATCCGTTGTCGGGCCAGCGCATGGACAATCTGTTCTCCACCCATCCGGCGACGGAGAACCGCATCGCGGCGCTGATGGAGCTCGACCGCGACATGAATCGCCGCGGCTCCGCGCCGGCCGGCCGCGGTGTCGGCCTTCCCGGCGGCTTCGGTTCCCGCCCGGCCGCGGCTTCGGCCGCGCCGCGCCGGGGGCCCTGGGGTTGAACGGCCGGGGAGCCAGGGGCCCCGCCTCCGACCGCCAACGCCCGCGCGGCCAGCGTCGGCCGCCGAAGCCGGCGCCTGGCGTCGCCGCGCGCATCGCCGTCGTCGCCGCGCTCCACGCGGTGACGGCCAATCACCGTCCCGCCGATACCGTTCTCGACGATCCTTCCGGTCCGTTCGCAACGCTGGAGCCGCGCGAGCGTGCCCTCGCCCGCGCCATTCTCGGCATCGCGCTGCGCCGGCACGGCCAGATCCGCGATGCGCTCGGCCGCTTCCTGGACAAGGCGCTGCCCAAGAAGTCCGGCCCCCTTGGTTCGATCCTCGAGGTCGCTGCGGCGCAGATCCTGTTCATGGACGTTGCCGACCACGCCGCCGTTTCGATCGCCGTCGATCTCGCGGGCCAGGATCGCGACGCCCAGCACTTCAAGGGCCTCGCCAATGCCGTATTGAGGCGACTTGCAGAGGGTCGCGACGCGATCCTCGCCGACCAGGACGAGGCCGTGCTCAACACGCCGCGCTGGCTCTCCACGAGCTGGACAGCCGCCTATGGCGCCGAGTCCGCCCTCTCCATCGCGCTCGCCCATCTCGAGGAAGCGCCGCTCGACCTCACGGCGCGCAGCGACGCCGCCGCTCTGGCCGAACGGCTGGGCGGCACGCTGCTCCCGACCGGCACGGTGCGGCTTCTGCCCGGCGGCGCGATCGATGCGCTGGACGGCTTCGCCGAAGGCGCGTTCTGGGTCCAGGACGCCGCTGCGGCATTGCCGGCCCGCCTGCTCGGCGATGTCGCCGGCCGGGCCGTCGCCGATCTCTGCGCGGCGCCCGGCGGCAAGACGCTGCAGCTCGCAGCGGCCGGCGCACTGGTCACCGCCGTCGATCACTCGGCCGAGCGGCTGAAGCGCGTCGAACAGAACCTCGCCCGCACCGGTCTTTCGGCCCGTCTCGTCACCGCCGATGCGCTGGCCTTCGATCCAGGCGAACTCTACGACGCCGTCCTGCTCGACGCCCCCTGTTCGGCGTCCGGCACGATCCGCCGCCATCCCGACGTGGCGCTCCTGAAGCGTCCCGCCGATGTGGCGGCGCTGGCCGAATTGCAGCGGAAGCTGCTCGCGCGCGCTGTCTCGCTGCTGAGGCCGGGCGGCATCCTCGTCTATTCGACCTGCTCGCTGGAGCCGGCCGAGGGCGAGGCGCAGGCGGAATGGGCGCTGCGGACGCTGCCGCTTTCCCCCAGTCCCATGCAGCCGGCGGAGATCGGCGGCCTCGACGCGCTCTGCCGCGGCGGATATCTGCGCAGCCTTCCCTCCGATCTTCCGGCGGACGAGCCGCGACTTTCGGGCCTCGACGGTTTCTTTGCGGCCCGCTTCGTGAAAAATTGACGGAAAATCCGGCTGCTCCAGCGGCGTCCGGTCGGTGACGGGCAAGGCGGTTCAATTCGCCTGCCGCGGCCGATAGATTGGCGCGGCCCCGCGGGGGATGATTCGAGCGGCGGAAAGGAATCCAGCGGCATGGCGTTTGGAAGAGGGGCAGGGCAGGGGCGGGTCGTCCGCTTCGCGCTGGCTTCGGCCTGGCGCCGCTCGCGCTACGCCTTCCATGCCGGTCCGCTCTATGGCTGGCGCTATCTCGGGCCGGCGCCCGACCGGCTCGTCATCGCGCCGACAGACCTTCGCACCGCCGATCCGACCATCGCGCACGACATCTATGCCGGGCGCTATGTCTTCGCCGGCGAAGCGGTGGATGTTTCCGGCTTCTCGGTGTTCGAGGTCGAGCCCCCGTCGCGGGCCTGGGCGGCCGGGCTGCACGGCTTCGGCTGGCTGCGGCATCTCCGCGCCTCCGACCTCGCGGTCTCGCGGCAGAATGCGCGCGCGCTGATCGACGAGTGGATCCGCTTCCAGAAGAGCCACGACCGCGTCGCGCATGACCCGGTCGTGACGGCGCGGCGCATCTCGTCCTGGCTGGCGCAGACGCCGCTGGTGCTCGAAGGCTGCGATCACGGCTTCTACCGCCGCTTCATGCGGGCGCTGACGCGGCAGGTTCGGTCGCTTCGCCGCGTCGCGCATGACGTGCCGCCCGGCCGGCCGCGCCTCTCGGTCGCCATGGCACTCGCCGCCGCCGCACTGTCGCTCGCCGACCAGAACCGCTTCGTGCGCCAGGCCGCGCGCTTCGTCGATCAGGAACTGACGCGGCAGATCCTGCCCGATGGCGGCCATGTCAGCCGCAATCCCGGCGCCGTCCTCGATATCCTGGTCGATCTGCTGCCGCTGCGGCAGGCCTTCACGGCGCGCGGCATGCAGCCCTCGCCGGCCCTGCTCGGCGCCATCGACCGCATGATGCCGATGCTGCGTTTCTTCCGGCTCGGCGATGGCGCCTTCGCGAAGTTCAACGGTATGGGCGAGACGGAGCTCGGCCTTCTGGCCGCCGTCCTCGCCTATGACGACGCGCGCGGCTCCCCGGTCCGCAACGCCCCTCATTCCGGCTACCAGCGCATCGAAGCCGGCGACACCGTGCTCATCGCCGATACGGGAGCGCCGCCGCCGCCCGCCTTGTCGCGCGAGGCGCATGCCGGCTGCCTCGCATTCGAGATGAGCGTCGGCCGCCAGCCGATCGTCGTCAATTGCGGCATTCCAGGCCCCGGCGCCATCGCGCTCCGCCGCCTCGCCCGCGCCACCGCGGCCCATTCGACCGTCACCTTCAACGACGCTTCGTCCTGCCGCTTCCTGACCGGCGGCGTGCTGGCGAGCCGGCTCGGCGAGGTGATCGTGGCCGGGCCCGGCAAGGTGGAACTGACACGGCTCGACGAGAAGCGGCAGACCCGCATCACCGCCGCCCATGACGGCTATGTCGACCGCTACGGCATCCGCCACGAGCGCCGCCTCGCCATGCGGCCGGACGGCCTGCGCCTCGACGGCAAGGACAGCTTCACCAATCCCTCGGGCGCGCCGCTGGCGCTTGGCGGCAAGGATGCCTTCGCGATCCGCTTCCACCTCCATCCGGCCGTCGAGGCGAGCCGGCTGGAGACGGGCCAGGGGGTGCTGCTCGTGCTGCCCGACGGTTCGGGCTTCGTGTTCGAAGCGCCCGGCCACGACGTGATGATCGAGGAGAGCATCCGTCTCTCCGACATCCGCGGCAACCGCCGGGCGGAGCAGATCGTCGTGCATGGTCGTGCGATGCAGTTCCCTGCCGTGCGCTGGCATTTCGAGCAGGTGGCGGGTCCGGGTCACTATGTCGCCGACGCCTGGCCTGAGGAGCAGGCGTGGCCCGAGGATCAGGCTTGGCCCGAGGATCAGGCCTGGCCGGAGCAGCAGGAGCCGATGGAGGCCGAGGCCGGCATGAGCGACGAAGAGCCGGTGGCCTTTGCCGAGACCGATCTCGCCGGGAACGTCGAGGCGGAGGTCGCGCCCAAGTCCTGAGCGGGGATGCGGGCGGCGGGAAATCGTGCTATCGCGCGCCCGTCCCGTTTCCGCTTGAGACTTCCTGCCCAGAGGTGAAGATGGCCGTTCCCCCGCCGAAGGTCGACCTGCCCGATCTCGTTGCGATGCAGCGCGCGCTGTTCTCGGTGTTCGATACGACCGGCGCGATCGATCTCGCGCGTGCGCTCCACGCGGCCGGAGTTCGCCTGTTCGCGACCGGCTCGACGGCCAAGGCGATCGTCTCGGCGGGACTGCCGGTGATGAACATCGCCGACCTGATCGGCTTTCCCGAAATCCTCGGCGGGCGGGTTAAGACGCTGCATCCGAAGGTGCATGGCGGCCTCCTGGCGCTGCGCAACGACCCCGTGCATGCCGCCGAACTGATCGAGCACGGCATCGAGCCCTTCGACCTCGTCGTCTCCAACCTCTATCCGTTCGAGAAGACGATCGCGGCCACCAGCGACCTGCCGACCCTCGTCGAGAACATCGATATCGGCGGCCCGGCCATGACGCGCGCCGCCGCCAAGAACCACGGCTTCGTGTCGATCCTCGTCGATCCGGCCGATTATGACGGGCTGCTCGCCGAACTCGCGGCGCATGGCGGCGCGACGACGCTCGCCTATCGCCGCCGCCTCGCCGCGAAGGCCTTCGCCCGCACCGCGGCCTATGACGCCGCCGTCTCGACCTGGTTCGCCGCTGCGCTGGACGAACCCGCGCCGGCCTGGCGTGCCCTCGGCGGCAAGCTCGCGGAGAGCCTGCGCTATGGCGAGAACCCGCATCAGCGCGCCGCCTTCTACGTGACGGGCGAGCAGCGGCCCGGCGTCGCGACCGCGCGGCAGCTCCAGGGCAAGCAGCTCTCCTACAACAACATCAACGACACGGACGCCGCCTTCGAGTTGGTGGCGGAGTTCGATCCGGCGGCCGCGCCGGCCGTCGCCATCATCAAGCACGCCAATCCCTGCGGCGTCGCGACCGGCGCGAGCCTCGTGGAGGCCTATGAACGGGCGCTCCGCTGCGATCCGGTCTCGGCCTTCGGCGGCATCGTCGCCCTCAACCGGACGCTCGATGCCGAGGCCGCGCGGAAGATCGTCGAGATCTTCACCGAGGTCATCATCGCTCCCGACGCGACGGAGGAAGCCGTCGCGATCGTCGCGGCCAAGAAGAACCTCCGCCTGCTCGTCACCGGCGGACTGCCGGACCCGACCGCCGGCGGCCTCTCCTTCCGCTCCGTCTCGGGCGGCATGCTGGTGCAGGACCGCGATGCCGGCCATGTCGCGCGCGCCGACCTCAAGGTCGTCACGAAGCGGCAGCCGAGCGCGGCCGAGCTGGACGATCTCCTCTTCGCCTTCCGCGTCGCCAAGCATGTGAAGTCGAACGCCATCGTCTATGCCAAGGACGGCGCCACCGTCGGCATCGGCGCCGGCCAGATGAGCCGCGTCGATTCCTCCACCATCGCGGCGCGCAAGGCGGCCGAGGCGGCGACGGCGGCCGGTCTGCACGAGAGCCTCGCCATCGGTTCGGTCGTGGCGTCGGATGCGTTCTTCCCCTTCGCCGACGGCCTGCTCGCGGCGGCGGCGGCAGGCGCGACCGCAGTGATCCAGCCCGGCGGCTCGATGCGCGATGATCTGGTGATCGCGGCGGCCGACGAGGCCGGCCTCGCCATGGTGTTCACCGGCATGCGCCATTTCCGGCATTGACGCTGCCGGCCAAGCGGACCAAGGTTCCGACCCGTCCCGCCGCTCCCCTGGGAGCCGCGGGCGCCGCCCGCCGGCAATCCCCCGCCGGACGAGTCCCAGTGCGTATCGCCGGCAGTCCCGGGGAGACTTCATGACCGATCTTCTGAAGAGCGTCCTCTTCGTCGACTATGACAGCCTGCATCTCGCGCTGCATGCCCGCGATCCGCAGTTCGCGCGGCGGCTCGCGGCCCGCCCCGGCGCGCTGCTCGACGCCATCGAGGCCGGCGCCCTGGTCGGTTCCGGTTCGCTCGGCAATGTCCGCCGCCGCGTGCTGATGCGGCGCTGCTATGCCGATCCGCGGCTGATCGGGCGCGGGCGCGACGCCTTCGTCATGCAGGGCTTCCAGATCGTCGACTGCCCGACGCTGTCCGGTCGCGAGCGCAATTCCGCCGAGGTGCAGATCACGCTCGACACGATCGACGCTCTCGGCCATCCGACGGCCTTCGACGAATTCATCCTGCTGGCGGCGGAGTCGGACTTCTCGCCCCTGATCTATCGGCTGAAGGCGCACAACCGCGCCGCGACGATCTTCGCGCCGGGACAGACCGCCTCCGGCTACCGCGCCATCGCCGACGGCATCATCGAGGAGCAGGCGCTGGTCACGCTGCTCCAGGGCCTCGACATTCCGGATGCCGGCGAGGCCGAGGACGAGGAAACGCCGAAGGCGCTGCCGGCGCGCGAGGATCTCGCCGCGCTGGCGCGGCGCGTTCATGCTGCGACCAATGTCCCGCTCTTCCCGCCGAAGGTCTATGCCGAGCTCTTTCGCGCCCTGAAGGACGAGATCGCGGAGAACGGCTATCATTTCCTGTCCACCGCCGAGAATGTCGCCGCGCGGCTGATCGCCTCCGGGCGCCGCGCCCCGCGCCGGCAGATCGCCTTCGTGGTCAAGGGTCTGGCGCTGAAGGGCCATGTCTTCTCGGACGGCGATACGCCGGAGAAGCTCGCCGACGTCTTCCGCGAGCAGGTGCTCTATCTCGCCCGCCAGGCCGGCATCGCGATCGATCCGCGTGTCGAGCGGCAGATCGGCGCATGGATCGCCGGCGGCGTCTCGAGCGCCGAGCCGTCGGAACCGAAACAGGCCGAGGCAGCGCATGTCGTCGCGCCGTCCGAGCCCGACATCCCCGAAGACGCCACCCCGGCAGCCGCCGAGGAGCCGTCTGTCGAGCCGTCGCTTGCCGAGCCATCGCCTGTCGAGTCGCCGATTGCCGAGGCAGCCGATATCCTCGCCGGTCCGCTCGAGGCCGAGACGGTCGCCGAACCGGCGCCGTCGATTCCGGCTCCCCCGGAGAGCGCGGCGGATGATCTGGCCGAGCTTCCGGCTGCAGCCGACAGCGACGTCTCGCCACCTGTCGAGGTGGTTGCTGTAGAGGTCGCGGAAGCGGTGTCGGACGAGGTCGTGATCGCCGAGGCGGAAGCCGTCGCGGTGACGGTCACCGACGTCGAGGCCGTGGCGGTGCCCGCACCGGCGCCGGAGACTGAGGAAGAGCTTCGCGCGTTGGCCGACGCGACCGATGACGGAGACGAGGTGACCGCCACCGACGATGTGACCGCCGCCGACGAGGTGCCGACGGCCCGCGTCGTACCCGCGGTCCGTCCGCCGGTCGCCCGCCCGGCGCCGCCGAAGCCGGTGCCGGCGGCCGAGGCGGAGCTCGATCCGTTCGAGTTGTCGCTGCTGGCCGCGATCACCGAGGAGATCAAGCCGGCCCGCGCCGGTGCCGAAGGCGCGAAGCCGGGCGAGACGCTCGAGAGCGATCTCGACCTCGACTTCAAGCGCATCCTCGCCAGCCTGAGCGAGAACCGCAAATAGGCTCTGACCGGCCGTTGCGTGACGGGAGCGGCGTCAGGCGCCGCTCCGCTGTCGCCGCGATCAGCCGTTGGCCATGTACTGGCCGCCATTGATGGTCAGCACGGCGCCGGTCATGAAGGCGCTGGCGTCGGAGGCGAGATAGACCACGGCGGCGGCGATTTCCTCGGCCTTGCCGAGCCGGCCGACCGGGATCTGCGCGATGATCCCCTCCAGGACCTTTTCAGGCACGGCGGCGACCATGTCGGTATCGATATAGCCCGGGCAGATGCAGTTGACGGTCACGCCCTTGCGGGCGTTCTCGAGCGCCAGCGCCTTGGTGAAGCCGATGACGCCGGCCTTGGCGGTCGCGTAGTTGACCTGGCCGAGCTGGCCCTTCTGCCCGTTGATCGACGAGATGTTGATGATGCGGCCGAAGCCGCGTTCGCGCATGCCGTCGATCACCGGCCGCGACATCGTGAACATCGAATCGAGATTGGTCGAAAGCACCGCCTTCCAGGCGGCGTGGTCCATCTTGTGGAACCATCCGTCGCGCGTGATGCCGGCATTGTTGACGAGGATGTCGACCGGCCCGAGCTCGGCCGTCACGGCGGCGATGCCGCCTTCGCAGGCCGCCGGATCGGCGACGTCCCACTGGAACACCGCGATGCCGGTCTCGGCCTTGAAGGCGTTCGCCTTCTCGACATTGCCGGCGAAGGTCGCGGCGACGGTGTAGCCCGCGGCCTTGAGCGCGGTGGCGATGGCCGCGCCGATGCCGCGCGTGCCGCCCGTGACGAGCGCAACTCTGCTCATGAATCCTCCCCCTGCAGACGCTGCCGGCTTTTCCCGGCGGTTTCGCTCAGCGCTCGACCGTGAGCGCGATGCCCATGCCGCCGCCGATGCACAGCGTGGCGAGGCCCTTCTTCGCATCGCGCCGCGCCATCTCGTGCAGCAGCGTCACGAGGATGCGCGCGCCCGAGGCGCCGATCGGATGGCCGATGGCGATGGCGCCGCCATTGACGTTGACCTTGGCCGGATCCCAGCCGACGCCCTTGTTGACGGCGCAGGCCTGCGCCGCGAAGGCCTCGTTGGCTTCGATCAGGTCGAGATCGTCCCTGGACCATCCGGCCTTCTCCAGGGCCTTCTTCGAGGCGGGGATGGGGCCGGTGCCCATCACGCTCGGATCGACGCCGGCGGTTGCCCAGGAGGCGATGCGGGCGAGCGGGGTGATGCCGCGCTTCGCCGCTTCCTCGGCCGTCATCAGCACCAGCGCTGCGGCGCCGTCATTGAGGCCCGAGGCGTTGCCGGCGGTCACCGAGCCGTCCTTGGCGAAGGCCGGCCGCAGCTTGGCGAGGGCCTCGATGGTGGTGCCGGCGCGGATATGCTCGTCGCTGTCGACGATCGTGTCGCCCTTCCTGCCGGGGATGACGACGGGAATGATCTCGTCCTTGAAGCGTCCGGCCTTCTGCGCCGCCTCGGCCTTGTTCTGCGAGGCGACGGCGAAATTGTCCTGGTCCTCGCGGCTGATCTGGAACTCGCGGGCGACATTCTCGGCCGTGACGCCCATGTGGTAGCCGTTGAAGGCGTCCCAGAGGCCGTCCTTGATCATCGTGTCGATGAAGTTCATGTCGCCGAACTTGGTGCCGGAGCGCAGATGCGCGGCATGCGGCGACAGCGACATCGATTCCTGGCCGCCCGCGATCACGATCGCGGCGTCGCCGGAGGCGATCTGCTGCATGCCGAGCGCGACGGCGCGAAGGCCCGATCCGCAGACCTGATTGAGACCCCAGGCGGTGGTGGCGATCGGCAGGCCGGCGGCGATCGAGGCCTGGCGGGCCGGGTTCTGGCCCTGGGCGGCCGTGAGCACCTGGCCGAGGATCACCTCGTCGACCTCGGCGGCGTCGACGCCGGCGCGCTCGAGCACACCCTTGATCACGGTCGCGCCCAGCTGATGGGCGGGCGTCGCGGCGAAGCCGCCATTGAAGGCGCCGACGGCCGTGCGGCCCGCCGCGGCGATGACGATGTCGTTCGAATGAGCCATGGCCTTCTCCTCGATGGCTGCGGCCTTCCGGCCGGGCGGATGCCTGCGGCCTTCCGGCCATTCGCCTCATCCCCCGATGCGGCGCTGTCTCGGTTTCGATCCAAGCCCGGCCCCGCGAGGCTTGTCAACCGAGGCGCCGCCGGCGGGCGTGCTGCGCCGCATCGTGTGCGCAGCAAAGCTGCAGCAATGCGTCGCACAAAACGTTGGCGGTGGTGCAGAAAAGTTCCTATCTTGCAGGTTGCGGGGAGGATTTCCGCCAGACCGGCCGGGGGCCGGTCCTGCCTGGCCGGGCCGGTCGGGCCGGCGGCGACATCGGGAGCGGGCATGGCCAAGGAACAGGAACCGACGACGATCAAGAAATACGCGAATCGTCGTCTCTACAATACCGGCACATCGACCTATGTGACGCTCGAAGATCTCGCCGTCATGGTGAAGACCGGAGAGGATTTCGTCGTCTACGACGCCAAGACGGGTGAGGACATTACCCGCTCGGTTCTGACGCAGATCATCTTCGAGCAGGAGAACAAGGGTCAGAATCTTCTTCCGATCACCTTTCTGCGCCAGCTGATTCGCTTCTATGGCGATTCGATGCAGAATCTGGTGCCGACCTATCTCGACTTCTCGATCGACAGCTTGACCCGCGATCAGGACAAGCTCAGGAGCCAGATGGCCAACGCCTTCGGCCCCAGCGCCTTCACGGCGATTGAGGAGACGGTGCGGCGCAACACCGAGATGTTCGAGCAGGCGATGCGCATGTTCCTGCCGTTCAGCGGCGGCCGTGGCGACGCCCCCGCCGCCCCACCGGCGCCCCGGCCCGAGCCGAAGGCGGAGTTGCGGCCCGACGGCGACTTCGACACGCTGAAGCGTCAGCTCGACGAGATGCAGAAGAAGATCGACCAGCTCGCCGGCAGCAAGGGCTGAACGGAAGCCGACGCCGATGGCCCGCGAGGCCGACGGCGTTGTGCCGCGGCGCCGGACGTCCCATATCATCGTCGCGCGCGCCCGGTGGCTGGCGCGGCTTTGAGGGGATGACGGCGATGGTGCGTCCTCTGGACGGCGAGATACTCGGCAAGGACGATCCGACGGGCCGCGATCACGACGCGCGGGCCGAACGCGTGCGGCGCGACTTCTGGAAGGTGTTGCGGCGGAGCGCAAAGCGGATTCCGTTCGCCGAGGATGCGGTCGCCGCCTACTACTGCGCCTTCGACACCGCGACGCCGTTCCGCGTTCGCGCGATGCTGATCGGCGCGCTGGCCTATTTCGTGATGCCGGTGGATGCCGTGCCGGACTTTCTGGTCGGTCTCGGCTTTGCCGACGACGCGACCGTCCTCATGACGGCGCTGACCATGCTCGGCGCGCATCTGAAGCCGCATCACCGCGAGGCCGCCCGTCGCGCGCTCGCCGGTGGCGAGGAAGGGCCGGCGAGGCCATAGTCTCGCCCCATTGCCAAGGGAATCCGCTCTTTCCCGGCCCGATTGCGCGTCGATGCCCATTGGTTCACGCAATGTTAAGATCGAATTTGCAGTTTGAGGCATGGGAGCGCCCGGCATACGGCCCGGCGCGGGGCGGCTGGTCATTGGGTGGAAGAGACATGAAAGCATTGAGGATCACGACCGCCGTGCTTGTCGCTGCCGGCACGATCGGCGTCGCCGAGGCGCAGACCCCGAACCGGGTCGGGACCTTCAAGGACTGGAGCGCCTATGCCTATGCCGACAAGAAGGGCAAGGTCTGCTACGCGGCTTCGCAGCCGAAGAGCCAGAAGCCGGACGGGCTGAACCGCGATCCGGCCTATTTCATGATCACCGCGCGCCCGTCGGAGAATGTGAGGAGCGAGGTCTCCGTCATCATCGGCTATCCCTTCAAGGAAGGCTCGAAGGTGACGATCGACGTCGACGGACAGAAATTCGCGATGTTCACCAAGGAAGACGGCGCCTGGGTGGAGAACGCCGCCGAGGAGACGGCGCTGCTCGCGGCGCTGCGCAAGGGCCGGGCGATGTCGGTCTCGGGCACCTCGCGCCGCGGCACCAACACCACCGACACCTATTCCCTCTCGGGCATCTCCGCCTCGCTCGACGCGGTGGCCAAGAACTGCCCCGTGGCAGGCGGCTGATCGGCCCCTTGCAAGGCCCGCCGGCCGGTCCGTGCGGCCGATCCTGGGGCCTTGATTGACTTTGCCGCGGCTTCCACGTAGAAGCCGCGGATATTCGCGAAGAGGGTTCCTCCGAGCCGCCGACCGGACTGAGAGTCCGGAGGTCCACGTCCGCCAGCGCGTTGCGCCCGCGGGCGCCGATGGCATTTGCCGCGGCGGATCGGTCGCGAACCCTTTGAGGAAGAAGGTCCGATGTTCGACACCCTGTCCGAGCGCCTTTCCGGCATATTCGACAAGCTCACCCGCCGCGGTGCGCTGTCGGAGGCCGACGTCACGGAAGCGATGCGCGAGGTGCGCCGCGCCCTGATCGAGGCCGACGTCGCGCTCGACGTGGTGCGCTCCTTCACCGACAAGGTGCGCAGCCGCGCTGTCGGCGCCGACGTGATCCGCTCGGTGACGCCGGGCCAGATGGTCGTCAAGATCGTCCACGACCAGCTCGTCGAGATGCTGGGCTCGGAGGCCGAGCCGATCGACCTCAACGCGCCCGCGCCGGTGCCGATCATGATGGTCGGCCTGCAGGGCTCGGGCAAGACGACGACCTCGGCCAAGATCGCCCGCCGCCTGACGCAGCAGCAGAAGCGCAAGGTGCTGATGGCCTCGCTGGACGTGCGCCGTCCGGCGGCGCAGGAGCAGCTGCGCGTGCTCGGCGAGCAGAACGGCATCGACACGCTGCCGATCGTCGCCGGCCAGTCGCCGACCGCCATCGCCACGCGCGCGCTGCAGGCCGCCAGGCTCGGCGGCTATGACGTCGTCATCCTCGACACCGCCGGCCGCACGCATATCGACGAGCCGCTGATGATCGAGATGGCCGAGATCAAGGCCATCGCGAAGCCGCACGAGATCCTGCTCGTCGCCGACAGCCTCACCGGCCAGGACGCCGTCAATCTCGCGCGTTCTTTCGACGAGCGAGTCGGCATCACCGGCATCGTGCTGACGCGCGCCGACGGCGACGGCCGCGGCGGCGCCGCGCTCTCGATGCGCGCCGTGACCGGCAAGCCGATCAAGCTGCTCGGCACGGGCGAGAAGTCGGACGCGCTGGAGGATTTCCATCCCGGCCGCGTCGCCAACCGCATCCTCGGCATGGGCGACATCGTCTCGCTCGTCGAGAAGGCGGCGCAGAACATCGACATGGAACAGGCCGCCAAGGCGGCCGAGAAGATGCGCAAGGGCATCTTCGATCTCGACGATCTCGCGGACCAGTTCCGCCAGATGGAGAAGATTGGCGGCATGCAGGGCATGCTCGGCATGATGCCCGGCGTCGGCAAGATCAAGAAGCAGATCGAGGGCGCCAATCTCGGTGACGGGATGATGAAGCGCCAGATCGCCATCATCTCGTCGATGACGAAGGAAGAGCGCCGCAACCCCGACATCCTGAAGGCCAGCCGCAAGAAGCGCATCGCCGCCGGCTCGGGCACCAAGGTGGAGGAGGTCAACCGCCTGCTCAAGATGCACCGCCAGATGGCCGACATGATGAAGGCCATGGGCAAGCAGAAGGGCGGCGGCTTCCTCGGCAAGATGATGGGCGCGCTGGGCGGCGGCGGCATGGGCGGTGGCATGGGCGGCATGCCCAATATCGATCCGGCCGAGCTCGAGCGGCTCACCAAGCAGATGGGCGGCGCCGGCGGCATGCCGGGCGCGCTGCCCAAGGGAATTCCAGGACTTCCCGGCGGTCTGCCTGGCCTCGGCGGCGGCCGCCTTCCGGGCCTCGGCGGCGGCGGTGGCCTGCCGCCCTATCCGGGCAAGAAGAAATAGGGGCGCGACGCGGCGGGGGTTCCCGCCACGGCGCGCAGCCGATCCAGTTCAATCGACACAAGACCAGTTCGCATCGAAAGGAAGAAGAAAATGTCCCTCAAGATCCGCCTCGCCCGCGCCGGCGCCAAGAAGCGTCCGTTCTACCGCATCGTCGTCGCCGACGCCCGGGCCCCGCGCGACGGCCGCTTCATCGAGCGCATCGGCTCGTTCGACCCGATGCTGGCCAAGGACAATGCCGGCCGCGTCGTGATCGATCTCGAGCGCGCCAAGCACTGGCTCTCGGTCGGCGCCCAGGCGACCGATCGTGTCGAGCGCTTCTTCGACGAGGCCGGCCTGCTGAAGCGCGCCCCGAAGAACAATCCCGAGAAGGCCGTTCCGGGCAAGAAGGCCCAGGAGCGCGCCGCCGAGAAGGCGAAGAAGGCCGCCGCCGCGGCCGAAGCCGCCGAGTAAGGCTGGCCGCCCCCTTCTGCGCCTCTCCCTCACGAAGGGGGAGGGCCGGGCGCGCACGTCATCGAAAGCCTGGCTTCGGTGGTCGGGCGCCCGGAGAGAAGCTCCTCCTCTCCCGCGAAGCGGGGGAGGGCCGGGGATGGGGCCTTGGCGCTCCTCCTGAAGTCGAGGTCTGCGTTGGCTGACGAACACCGCATCGTGCTCGGCCATTTCGGCGCTGCGCATGGCATCCGCGGCGAGGTGAAGGTGCTCGCCTATACCGAGGACCCGCTCGCCGTTGCCGACTATGGGCCGGTGACACTCGACGATGGCCGCATCGTCGAATTCGTCTCGGTGCGGCCACAGGGCGACGGCGTCGTCGCCCGCGTCAAGGGCGTCGCAGACCGCAACGCCGCCGAACTGCTGCGCAATCGTCGCTTTTCCGTCGAGCGGGATGCCCTCCCGGCGCTCGAGGAGGAGGACGATTTCTATCATGCCGATCTTGTCGGCCTCAGGGCCGAACTCGAGGACGGCTCGCTCTTCGGCACCGTGATCGCGGTGCAGAACTTCGGAGCCGGCGATCTGCTCGAGATCCGGGCCTCCGAGGGCGGGCGCACCGTCTATCTCGCCTTCACACGCGCCGTCGTGCCGGTCGTCGACGTCAAGGGCGGCCGTGTTGTCGTCGCGCCGCCGCCCGAGGTCGAGGCGCGCGGGGAGGGGGATGGCGAAGCAGACGGCGAGGGTGAAGCGGAGGATGCTCCGTGACCGGTGCCGCGCCGTCGCGCTTCCGGGCCAGCATCCTCACCCTTTATCCGGAGATGTTTCCCGGTCCGCTCGGCGCCTCGCTGGCCGGCCGGGCGCTCGCCGAGGGCCTCTGGTCGCTCGAAGCGCATGACATCCGCGCCCACGCCACGTCGAAGCATCGCAATGTCGACGACACGCCGGCCGGCGGTGGGCCGGGCATGGTGATGCGCGCCGACGTGCTCGGGCGCGCGATCGACGCCGTGGCACCGCCCGGCGACACGCGGCCCCGCCTCTTTATGAGCCCGCGCGGCCGGCCGCTCGATCAGCGGCGCGTGCGCGCGCTCGTCGAAGGCGAGGGCGTCGTCATTCTCTGCGGCCGCTTCGAGGGTGTCGACGAACGGGTGATCGAGGGCCGGTCGCTGGAGGAGGTCTCGATCGGCGACTATGTCCTCTCGGGCGGCGAACTCGCGGCCATGGTGCTGGTCGATGCCGTCGTGCGCCTGTTGCCGGGCGTCATGGGCGCGACGGAGTCCGGCACCGAGGAGAGCTTCGAAAGCGGCCTGCTCGAATATCCGCACTATACGCGGCCGCGCGAATGGGAAGGCCGCACCATCCCCGAGGTCCTGCTCTCCGGCGATCACGCGGCGATCGCCCGCTGGCGCCGCGCCGAGGCGGAGCGGATCACGCGGCTCCGCCGTCCCGATCTGCTCGATCGGTGAGCCGGCGCCGCGGCGCCATCGGCGTCCGAAACGCTTGCTTCCGGCCGGTTTTGCCTTGACAGCGGCGCCTCCCGGCCTATAAAGCGACCGATCCGGCGCGGTCTCCCGATCCCGCGCCGTTTTCATTCGCAAACCTGACTGAAGAAGCTCGCCCTCAGAGGCGCGGCTGAACAACTGGAAAGAACAATGTTCGCAGTCATCAAGACGGGTGGCAAGCAGTACCGCGTTGCCCCCAACGAGAAGCTCAAGGTCGAGCTGCTGGCCGGTGAGGCTGGCGATTCGGTTTCCTTCGACGAAGTGCTGCTCGTCGGCGACGACGCCGGCGTGAAGGTCGGCGCCCCGACGGTGGCCGGCGCGCGCGTCCAGGCCGAGATCGTCGAGCAGATCCGCACCCGCACGATCCTCGTCTTCAAGAAGCGCCGGCGTCAGAATTCGAAGCGCAGCCGCGGTCACCGTCAGTCGCTGACGGTCGTGAAGATCACCGGGATCGAGGCCGCCTGACCGGACATTGCGTCCGAAGGCAGAGATTCATCGGCTCCGCGGCCCTCTTGGGTCCATGAGCCGTCGCCCGGAACGGGCGATCGAAGAGAGACTGGAGTAGATCATGGCACACAAGAAGGCAGGCGGTTCGTCGCGCAACGGCCGTGACTCGGCCGGCCGTCGTCTGGGCGTGAAGAAGTTCGGTGGCGAGTCTGTCGTCGCCGGCAACATCATTCTGCGCCAGCGTGGTACGCAGTGGCATCCCGGTACGGGTGTCGGCCTCGGCAAGGATCACACGATCTTCGCCGTTGCGGATGGGAAGGTTGAGTTCCGCCGCAAAGCCAATGGCCGCACCTACGTATCCGTCGCCCCGGCGGCGATGGAGGCTGCAGAATAACCGGCCATTCCCATGGAACGCCGGTGTCGCATCGACCCGGTGGACCGTGACGGTCAAGGAACGAGGGGAGATGGGGCACCATCTCCCCTTTTTCTTTGCCTGATCGGGAGGCACCTATGCTTGAAGCGGACGAGACGAGCGAAGACGAGAGGCCGGTTCATGTCACCGGCCGGCTGGCATTGCGGCTGCCGCGGCAGCGCGATGCGGCGGCGCTGGCGATCGCCGTGGGCAACCCCCGTGTCGCGATGAGCCTTTTCGACGTGCCCTATCCCTATGCCCATGCCGACGCGGAAGGCTGGATCGAGCGGGCGCGGGTGCCGAGCCGGTCGCCCGGCACGACGCTGGTGGCGTTCCGTCACTGCGATGCGGCGCTGGTCGGCGCGGGATTCCATCGGCCGAGCGATGCCTGGCCGGATGGTTTCGAGCTCTCGTTCTGGGTTGCCGAGCCGTTCTGGGGCCGCGGCTTCGGCACCGAGATCGCGCATGCCGTCATCGACGACGCCTTCGAGCGCGGCGGGGCGGAGCGGCTGTGGTGCGCGATCCGCGTCACCTCCGGCCCGGCGCGGCGGGTGGCCGAGAAGTGCGGCTTCCAGTTCCGCGACACGGGCCTCGTGCGCTCGCTTGCGACCCGAGGCACCGTTCCGGTCGAGCGCTTCGTGCTGGAGCGGCGGGTCTGGACCAGCCTCAAGGCCTGGGGCCGCGAGGCGTCCCGTCTCGGACGCGGCCCTGAAAGCGCAGGCGTGGAAGGACAGACGAGCGATGCTGCCTGACGGCCAGATGCAGACGGCGCGGCTGACGCTGCGGACCGTCGAGGATCGCGACGCCGCGGCGCTCGTCGCGGGGCTCGGCGATATCGAGGTCGCGCGATGGCTGTCGCGCGTCCCCTTTCCCTACACGCTGGCCGAGGCGCGGCGCTTCATCGTCTGGGAGCGCAGCGTCCGGCACGAAGGCGAGGAGCGCGTCGTCGCGATCGAGCATGACGGCGATCTCGCCGGCATCGTCTCGCTGCGCGGCCGGAGCGCAGAGCCGGTGCTCGGCTACTGGCTGGCGCGGCGCCACTGGGGGCGGGGGCTGATGACCGAGGCGGTCGGCCCGATCCTCGATCTCGCCTTCGCCGATCCGCTGGTCAGTGGCGTGCGTTCCGGCGTCTTCGAGGGCAACGAGCGGTCGCTGGCGATCCAGAAGCGCTACGGTTTCGTCGTTTCCGGCCGCTCGCATGTGCATAACCTTGCGCTCGGCCGCGATCTTGCGCATATCGACACCCATCTGACGCGCGCGCGTCACAAAGAGCAAAAGCGATGAAATTCCTCGACGAGGCCAAGGTCTATATCCGCTCGGGCGACGGCGGAGCGGGCTGCGTCTCGTTCCGGCGCGAGAAGTTCATCGAGTTCGGCGGCCCCGACGGCGGCGATGGCGGCCGCGGCGGCGATGTCTGGGCGGAATGCGTCGAGGGGCTGAACACGCTCATCGACTACCGCTACCAGCAGCACTTCAAGGCCAAGACCGGCATGCACGGCATGGGCCGCAACATGGCCGGCGGCAAGGGCGCCGATGTCACGCTGAAAGTGCCCGTCGGCACGCAGATCCTCGACGAGGACGGCGAGACCATGATCGCCGACCTGACGCGGGTCGGCGAGCGCATCCTGCTCGCCAAGGGCGGCAATGGCGGCTTCGGCAACGCCCATTTCAAGACCTCGACCAACCAGGCGCCGCGCCGCGCCAATCCCGGCCTCGAGGGGCTCGAGCGCTGGATCTGGCTGCGGCTGAAGCTCATCGCCGATGCCGGCCTCGTCGGCCTCCCCAATGCCGGCAAGTCGACCTTCCTTGCGACCGTGACCGCCGCGCGGCCCAAGATCGCCGACTATCCCTTCACCACGCTGCATCCCGGCCTCGGCGTCGTGCGCAGCGACGGACGCGAATTCGTGCTCGCCGATATCCCGGGCCTGATCGAGGGCGCGCATGAGGGCGTCGGTCTCGGCGACCGCTTCCTCGGCCATGTCGAGCGCTGCCGCGTGCTGCTGCATCTCGTGGACGGCACGCAGGACGATCCCGCCGAGGCCTATCGCATCGTGCGCGGCGAGCTCGACGCCTATGGCGCCGGCCTCCCCGAGAAGCGCGAGATCGTCGCCCTTTCCAAGGCCGACGCGATCCCCGCCGAGGAACTCGAGGACAAGCGCAAGGCGCTGCAGCGCGCCTGCGGTCAGGTACCGCTCGTCTTGTCCGCGGCCACCAGGCAGGGCGTCGACAGCGCGCTGCGGGCGCTCGGCCGCGTCATCGACGAGGGACGCATCGCCGATCCGAACGACGTGCCGTCGCCGCGCCCCGACAGCTGGCATCCCTGACCGGCGACATTCTCCCGAAGACCATCCGATGAAGGCGTCGCCGTCATGACCGCCACGATCCGTGAGCCCGAAATGCCCCTTACCGCCGCGCTGTCAGGCGCGGACGGGCAGTCGAAGCTGCGGCCTGAGAATTTCCGCCGCATCGTCATCAAGATCGGCTCCGCGCTGCTCGTCGACCGGGCCAAGGGGGCGCTGCGCCAGGAATGGCTCGCCGCCTTCGTCGACGACGTCGCGGCGCTCGCCTCGGGCGGCCGCGAGGTGCTGATCGTCTCGTCCGGCGCCATTGCGCTCGGCCGCGGCGTGCTCGGTCTTCCCGCGGGCGTGCTCAAGCTCGAGGAGAGCCAGGCCGCGGCGGCGGTCGGCCAGATCGCGCTCGCCCGCGCCTATTCCGAGATGCTGGGCGGTCACGGCATCACGGCCGGCCAGATCCTCCTGACCCTCGGCGATACCGAGGAACGGCGCCGCTATCTCAACGCCCGCTCGACGATCACCACGCTGCTGCGCATGGGCGCCATCCCGGTCATCAACGAGAACGATACCGTGGCGACCAGCGAGATCCGCTATGGCGACAACGACCGCCTCGCGGCGCGCGTCGCCTCGATGATGGGCGCCGATCTGCTGGTGCTGCTCTCCGACATCGACGGGCTCTATACGGCGCCGCCGCATACGGACCCGTCCGCGCGGCTGATCCCTGTCGTCGAGCGGATCACGCCCGAGATCGAGGCGATGGCGGGCGGCGCGGCGTCGGAATATTCGCGCGGCGGCATGCGTACCAAGGTCGAGGCCGGCAAGATCGCGACGGTCGCCGGCTGCACCATGGTCATCACGCTCGGCAAGCCTCAGAACCCGCTGCGCCGGATCAGCGAGGGCGCCCCCGCGACCTGGTTCCTCGCCGAGGCCAATCCGGTGACGGCGCGCAAGAAGTGGATTTCCGGTCATCTCGAGCCGCGCGGCACGCTGGCCATCGACGACGGCGCCGTGCGGGCGCTCCGGGCCGGCAAGAGCCTTCTCCCGGCCGGCGTCCGGCGGGTCGAGGGCCGCTTCCAGCGCGGCGATACGATCGTGATCCTCGGCCCGGCGGGCGAGGAGATCGGCCGCGGCCTCGTCGCCTATGACGCGGCCGATGCCGAGCGGATCGCGGGCCGCAATTCGAGCGCGATCGAGGCGATCCTCGGCTATGCCGGCAGGACCGCCATGGTGCATCGCGACGACATGGTCCTTCGGGGCGAATAGGAAGACGGCAGGAGCCGATGATGAGCGTGACGGCGATCGACAGGAACATGTCCGGCGGCGAACGGGCCGACGACGTTCCGGCGGTGATGAACGATCTCGGACGGCGCGCCCGCGCCGCCGCGCGTCGCCTCGCCCTCGCCCCGCCGGAGCAGAAGAACGCCGCGCTCCGCGCCATGGCCGCCGCGCTCCGTGCCGATGCGTCGTCGATCCTAGAAGTCAACGCGCTCGACGTCGCCGATGTGAAGGCGTCAGGAGCGCTGCCCTCCTTCGTCGACCGCCTGACGCTCGATCAAAAGCGCATCGAGGCGATGGCGGCGGGCATCGAGGAGATCGCGGCGCTGCCCGATCCCGTCGGCGTCGTCACCGCGCGCTGGGAGCGCCCGAACGGCCTCTGGCTGGAGCGTGTCTCGACGCCGCTCGGCGTCATCGGCATCATCTATGAGAGCCGGCCGAACGTCACCGCCGATGCCGGCGCGCTGTCGCTCAAGGCCGGCAACGCCTCGATCCTGCGCGGCGGCTCCGATTCCTTCCGCTCTTCGCGGGCGATCCATGCCGCACTGCAGCGCGGGTTGGCCGAGGCGGGCCTGCCGGCCGACGCCATCCAGATGGTGCCGACCGCCGACCGCGCCGCCGTCGGCGCCATGCTGTCCGGCCTTGCGGGCGCCATCGACGTCATCGTGCCGCGCGGCGGCAAGAGCCTGGTCGCCCGCGTCCAGGAGGAGGCGCGTGTCCCGGTCTTCGCCCATCTCGAAGGGATCGTGCACATCTATGTGCATGAGAAGGCCGAGCTTTCGATGGCCATCCCGCTGATCGTCAACGCCAAGATGCGGCGGACCGGCGTCTGCGGCGCGGCCGAGACGCTGCTCATCGACCGTGCCGTCGCCGCCGCCTATCTGCCGGCGATCGCCGAGGCGCTCGTGGCGGCGGGCTGCACGATCCGCGCCGATGCCGAGGCCCGCGCGCTGCTGCCGGAAGCCGAGCCCGCGTCGGAAGCCGACTGGTCGACGGAATATCTCGACAGCATCATTTCGGTCCGCGTCGTCGGCGGGATCGACGAGGCGATCGACCATATCGAGCGCTATGGCTCGCACCATACCGACTGCATACTGACCGATGACGAGGCGGCCGCGGCGCGTTTCCTCGCCGAGGTGGATTCGGCGATCGTCATGCACAACGCCTCGACGCAGTTCGCCGATGGCGGCGAGTTCGGCTTCGGCGGCGAGATCGGCATCGCCACCGGCCGCATGCATGCCCGTGGTCCGGTCGGCACGGAGCAACTCACGTCGTTCAAATATCGCGTGCACGGCCGCGGGCAGATGCGGCCGTGACCGAGGCTGACGCCGCCGAAAGGCTGCCGGCCTCGGCGCTCCGCCTGCCGTTCGCGATGCGTGGCCAGCGCATCGGCCTGTTCGGAGGGTCCTTCGATCCGCCGCACCGGGGCCATCTGATGCTGAGCCGGATGGCGCTGACGCGCCTCGGGCTCGACGCCGTCTGGTGGCTGGTGACGCCGGGCAACCCTTTGAAGGGCCACCAGCCCGGCGCACTGGCGCGCCGGATCGCGGCCGCGAAGGCGATGGCGCGTGATCCGCGCATCGTGGTGACGGCGGTCGAGGCCGCGCTCCACACGCGCTACACCGCCGACACGCTCTCGCTTCTGTCGGCGCGGCTCCCTGGCGTCGACCTCGTCTGGCTGATGGGCGCGGACAATCTCGTGCAGTTCGACCGCTGGCGCGACTGGCGGCGCATCGCCGCGACCATGCCCTTCGCCGTCTATGACCGGCCGGGCAGCACGCTGCGGGCGATCGCCTCGCCGGCGGCGCGGACGCTCGCGCGCTACCGGCTGGACGAACGCGACGCCGCCCTGTTGCCGGGAACGACACCCCCGGCCTGGGTGTTTCTGCACGGGCCCCTGGTATCGCTTTCCTCGACCGCGCTCCGCGCCGGCGGAACGACGAAGTCTTGAAAGCGTCACCGGCTCGTGCCTATCTTGAGTGCATGCGGCTTGCTGAGCCGCGGGGAGCGAGACCGTATCAGCCCATGATCGGGGCAGGCGCGCCTGATGGCGAAAGGACCAACCACTGACGACGGCAATCCAAACCGAGGCCGCGACTGATCGCATGCCTCAAAAGACGGCGGTTCGCCGGCAGATTGCGGCGGACGACGTTCTCAAAGCCATCCTCGAGAGCCTCGACGACTCGAAGGCCGAGGACATCGTATCGATCGACATCGCGGGCAAATCGGCACTGGCGGACTACATGGTCGTCGCCACGGGCCGGTCGCAGCGTCATGTCGGCGCCATCGCGGATCATCTCGACCGCGACATCGTGGCGGCCGGCGGTCGTGTCGGCAGCATCGAGGGCATGCCCCATTGCGATTGGGTGCTGATCGATGCCGGCGACGTGATCGTCCATGTCTTCCGCCCCGAGGTCCGCAGCTTCTACAATCTCGAGAAGATGTGGTCCGCCGAGTCGGCTGAAAGCGGCCGTCCCGCGCTGAAGGCGCCCAAGGCCGTGAGCGAGGCGCCGGAGGCCTGAGCCTCCGGAAACCGATGCAGATCACGATCGCCGCCGTGGGCCGGCTGAAGGCCGGTCCCGAGCGCGAGCTTTTCGACCGCTATATCGAGCGCGCCGGGCAGACCGGCCGCGCTCTTGGCCTGAGCGTGCGTCTGCGCGAGCTCGGCGAGAGCCGGGCGCAGCGCGCGGACGAGCGCATGGCGCAGGAAGCGGCGGCGCTCCTTGAGCTCGTGCCCGACGGGGCACGGTTGCTCGCTCTCGATGAGCGCGGCGAAACGATGACCAGCGACGCTTTCGCCGGCTGGCTCGGCCGCGAGCGCGACGGCGGCCAGCGCGAGATCGTCCTCGCCATCGGCGGCGCCGACGGACATGGCGCCGCGGTGCGCAGCCGGGCCGACCGGCTGCTGGCCTTCGGGGCGATGACCTGGCCGCACCAGCTGGTCCGCATTCTCCTCGCCGAGCAGGTCTATCGCGCGACGACCATTCTCTCGGGCCACCCCTATCATCGCGCCTGACGCCGGCGCCTTTCCCGGTTGCCCGGGCGGCGTCCAGCTTCGGCCGCAATTGGCGCGCAGCATGCATGATGTGTCCGGCGGCGCGGGTGTCGCCGTTTCCGGTGTCCGCTTCCGGGCCCTTCCTTGATCCGAACGCTGCCGCTTCCGCTCCACATCCTGCTCGTCGCCGTCTTGACGGTCGCCGGTCTCGCCGGTGGTCCCGCGCTGCTGCGTGCCCAGACGGAGGCGCCGGACGGGGCCGCGGCTGCGGAACCGGCCGCCACGACGCCGCCGACGGAGCAGGACGAGCGCAGCAAGCGCCGCGCCGAACTCGACGCCATCACACACGACATCCAAGTCACCCGCGAACGGCAGGATGCGCTGAAGGCGGAGATCGACAAGCTCGACAAGGACAGCGCCTCGCTGGCGCAGAGCATGGTCGAGACTGGCGAGCGGGCGGCCCAGCTCGAGAGGCAGCTCGACGAGGCCGAGGCGCGGATGGGCGGCCTGCTGGACGAGGAAAGCGGCGTGCGCGCCTCGCTGGCCACTCGGCGCAGCGTGCTCGCCAATGTGCTGGCGGCGCTGCAGCGCATGGGGCGCAAGCCACCGCCGGCGATCGTCGTTCGACCGGAGGACGCGCTAGCCGCCGTGCGCAGCGCCATGCTGCTCGGCGCCGTCGTTCCCGAACTGCGCACCGAGGCGGCGGCGCTCTCGAGCGACCTCCAGCATCTCCTGGCGCTCAAGGAGGAGAAGGCGCGCGAGCGCGATCGCGTCCGGGCCGATGCCACGGCGCTCGCCGAGGAGCGGACGCGCATCGAACTGCTGGCTGCCGAGAAGAAGAAGGCGCGTGCGGACTCCGAGCAGCTGCTTTCCGAGGAACAGAAGCGCGCCGAGGCGCTGGCGGCGCAGGCGTCAAGCCTGCAGGACCTGATCGACACGCTCGAGAAGCAGGTCGTCGCGTCGGCTGACGCCGCGGCTGCGGCCAAGGCTGCCGAGGCGAAGAACCAGGCGGCAGTGGAATCGGGGTCGGCCCCACGCCGGCCCGACAATCTCGGCGCCGCCAACCGCATCGAGCCGGCCGTCGCCTTCGCCGATACGCGCGGCCTGCTGCCGCGTCCGGTGAACGGCGCCGAGGTCAAGGGCTTCGGCGAGGATGACGGGCTCGGCGGGACCACGGCGGGCATCCAGATCGCGACGCGCGGCGGCGCCGGCGTTTCCTCGCCCAGCGATGGCTGGGTGGTCTATGCCGGCCCGTTCCGCTCCTACGGGCAACTCTTGATCATCAATGCCGGGGGCGGATATCATGTCCTCTTGGCAGGCATGGAGCGGATCAACGTCGAACTGGGGCAATTCGTTCTCGCGGGCGAGCCTGTCGGCGTGATGGGCAACCGCCAGCTCGCGAGCGTCGGCGCCGAGGGGACTGGCGTCCAGCAGCCCCTGCTCTATGTCGAATTCAGAAAAGACGGAACTTCGATCGACCCGGCCCCATGGTGGGCGCGGTCCAGCGACGAAAAGGTTGGCGGATGATTCGCAATGCTTCCCTGCTCCTGGCCGGTACGATCATCGGCGCAACGGCGGCCCTCACGGTCTCTCAGGTCCCCAGCCTGGTCCCCGGCGTGGCTTATGCCGCCGCATCCGATACGTATCGACAGCTCAATCTGTTCGGCGACGTGTTCGAGCGCATCCGCGCCGACTATGTCGAGAAGCCGGATGATTCCGCGCTGATCGAGGCGGCCGTCAACGGCATGCTGACCTCGCTCGATCCGCATTCGAGCTACATGAACCCCAAAGACTTCAAGGACATGCAGGTCCAGACCCGCGGCGAGTTCGGCGGGCTCGGGATCGAGGTGACCATGGAGGACGGGGTGGTCAAGGTCGTGTCGCCGATCGACGATACGCCGGCGGCCAAGGCGGGCATCCAGGCGGGCGATCTCATCATCGCCATCGACGGCGAGCCGGTGCAGAATCTGACACTCAACCAGGCGGTCGAGAAGATGCGCGGCGCCGTCAACACGCCGATCACGCTCCAGATCGAGCGCAAGGGCACGGCCAAGCCGTTCGACGTCAAGGTCGTCCGCGACGTGATCCGCATCCAGTCGGTGAAGTCGCGCGCCGAGGGCGATATCGGCTATATCCGCATCTCGAGCTTCAACGAGCAGACGTTCGACGGGCTCAAGAACGCGATCGCCAAGCTCGACAAGGACATCGGCGAGGACAAGATCAAGGGCTACATTCTCGATCTCCGCAACAATCCCGGCGGTCTGCTCGATCAGGCTGTGGCGGTCGGCGACGCCTTCCTTGACCAGGGCGAGATCGTCGCGACGCGCGGTCGGCATTCCGACCAGAACGCCCGCTACGACGCGCGGGACGGCGACCTGACCGACAAGAAGCCGGTGATCGTGCTCATCAATGGCGGCTCGGCCTCGGCGTCCGAGATCGTCGCCGGGGCCCTGCAGGACCAGAAGCGCGCGACGATCCTCGGCACGCGCTCGTTCGGCAAGGGCTCGGTGCAGACGATCATTCCGCTTGGCTCGAACGGCGCCATCCGCCTGACGACGGCGCGCTACTACACGCCGGCCGGCCGCTCGATTCAGGCGAAGGGCATCGATCCGGATATCGAGGTCGTGCAGGACCTGCCGCCGGAGCTGAAGGACCAGGTGACCTCGACCCAGGGCGAAGCCTCGCTGAAGGGCCATCTCACCAACGAGTCGGGCGGCGACGAGGGCAAGGGTTCGCAGGCCTATGTGCCGCCGGATCCGAAGGACGACAAGCAGCTGCAGCAGGCGATCGGCCTGCTCGACGGCAAGATCGCCAATGCCGCGTTCCCGCCGAACCCGAAGGCTGCGGTGCCGAACTGAGACCATTGCAGGACGGCGCCCGCGGGCGTCGTTCTCCCATCCGCCGCTGCCGAGCCTCTCCGTGAAAGACGACTACAGCGCCCCTCTCGGGCTCGACCGGCCCGGACCGCCGCGGCGGGGGATGCCGATCTGGCCGTTCCTGTTCGGCCCGAGCGTGCTCCTCGTCGTTGCGCTGGGCCTGTGGGCGGTGCTCTCGCCTGATCCCGGCGGTGGCCGGCCTTCCGTCGTCGTCGATCTGCCGCCCGCCCCGCCGCCGGTGGCCCCGGTCGACGCGACACCGCCGCCTGCCGAGCAGCCGCCGGACGATCCGGACGGCCAGATCATCATCCGCGATCCCTGACGACCACGCGTCGCGCGGCTGTCAGCCTCATGCCCTAGCCTCGCGCCGGCGAAGGAGACTGTCATGTCCAAGAAGAAGCCGGTCGATCCGGCAACGCTGCCATACCGCCCCTGCGTCGGCACCGTGGTGTTCAACCGCGCCGGGCTCGTCTTCATCGGCGAACGGGCGCCGAATGCCGAGCTTGTTCCGGGCGATCCGGTCTGGCAGCTGCCGCAAGGCGGCATCGACGAGGGTGAGGCGCCGCTGCCGGCGGCGCTTCGCGAACTCTACGAGGAGACCAGCATCCGGTCGGTGACGCTGATGCAGGAGGCAGAAGGCTGGTTCGACTACGACCTTCCAGCCGACCTGGTCGGCATCGCGCTCAAGGGCAAGTATCGCGGCCAGCGTCAGAAGTGGTTCGCCTTCCGCTTCGAGGGCGACGAGAGCGAGATCGATGTGCTGGCGCCGGGCGGCGGCAAGCACGAGGCGGAGTTCATCTCCTGGCGCTGGGAGCGGCTGGAGGCCCTGCCTGCGCTCATCGTGCCGTTCAAGCGCAAGGTCTACGAGCAGGTCGTCCGCGCCTTCAGCCATCTCGCGGGCTGATCGACGCGCGGGAAGGCCGGGGTAAGGCCCGGCCTGGCAACGCCGGGCCGTCGCTCAAACCCTTCCGGCGCTCCGGCTCAAAAACAAAAAGGCCGCCCGAAGGCGGCCTTTTCCATTCTGTGTCGAGGATCCGTCAGTGGCCGAGCGCGGCCGCGACGTCCTTGAGCTGCGCCAGCTTCGTGGCCGCGGCCGTGCGCGAGGCGTCGTCGCGCGCGTCGGCGAGATCCTCTTCGGCATTGCGGATCTGCTGGGCGATCGTGGCGGCGTCCAGGCTGTCGACCGGCACCGCCTGCTCGGCGAGGATGGTCAGCCCGTTCTCGCTCACATCGGCGAAGCCGCCGCGCACGAAATAGCGCTGCGGCGCGCCCGAGGTCGGGGTCACGGTGACCACGCCCGGCTTGATCGTCGACATGAAGGGCGCATGGTTCTTGAGGACGGTGAACTCGCCCTCGGCGCCGGGCACGACCACCTGGGCCACCTGCTCCGAAAGGAGCAGGCGCTCGGGCGAGACGAGCTCGAAGTTGAAGGATTCAGCCATGTTCGGCGTGCTCCAGCGTCGTCAGCAGGGAATCAGGCGGCAGCCGCGAGCTTCTTGGCCTTGGCGACGGCTTCCTCGATCGTGCCGACCATGTAGAAGGCGGCTTCCGGCAGATGGTCGTAGTCGCCGTTGCAGAGGCCCTTGAAGCCCTTGATCGTGTCCTCGATGCGGACCTGAACGCCCGGCGAGCCGGTGAAGGCCTCGGCGACGTCGAACGGCTGCGAGAGGAAGCGCTCGATCTTGCGGGCGCGGGCGACGGTGAGCTTGTCCTCTTCCGAGAGCTCGTCCATGCCGAGGATCGCGATGATGTCCTGGAGCGCCTTGTAGCGCTGCAGGATCTGCTGCACGCGACGGGCGACCGTGTAGTGCTCCTCGCCGACAACGGTCGGTGTCAGCATGCGCGAGGTCGAGTCGAGCGGGTCCACGGCCGGATAGATGCCCTTCTCGGAGATGGCGCGCGACAGAACGGTCGTGGCGTCGAGATGGGCGAAGGAGGTGGCCGGCGCCGGGTCGGTCAGGTCGTCGGCCGGCACGTAGATGGCCTGCACGGAGGTGATCGAACCCTTGTGGGTGGTGGTGATGCGCTCCTGCAGCTGGCCCATGTCGGTGGCCAGCGTCGGCTGGTAGCCCACCGCGGAGGGGATGCGGCCGAGCAGAGCCGACACTTCCGAGCCCGCCTGGGTGAAGCGGAAGATGTTGTCGACGAAGAACAGCACGTCCTGGCCCTGGTCGCGGAAATGCTCGGCGACGGTGAGGCCGGTCAGCGCGACGCGGGCACGGGCGCCCGGCGGCTCGTTCATCTGGCCGAACACCAGCGCGCACTTGGACTTGACGGTCGAGTCCTTGTCATGCGGATCGGCGTTCACCTTGGAATCGATGAACTCGTGATAGAGGTCGTTGCCCTCGCGGGTGCGCTCGCCGACGCCGGCGAACACCGAATAGCCGCCATGGGTCTTCGCGACGTTGTTGATCAGCTCCTGGATGAGCACGGTCTTGCCCACGCCGGCGCCGCCGAACAGGCCGATCTTGCCGCCCTTGGCGTAGGGAGCGAGCAGGTCCACGACCTTGATGCCGGTGACGAGGATCTGCGCCTCGGTCGACTGCTCGGAATAGGAGGGAGCCGGAGCGTGGATCGGACGCAGGCCCTCGGCCTCGATCGGCCCGGCCTCGTCGATCGGCGCGCCGATGACGTTCATGATGCGGCCGAGCGTGCCGACGCCGACCGGAACCTCGATCGGCAGGCCCGTGTCGCGCACTTCCTGGCCGCGCACCAGGCCTTCCGACACGTCCATCGCGATGCAGCGGACGGTGGATTCGCCGAGATGCTGGGCGACCTCGAGCACGAGGCGGTTGCCGTTGTTGCTGGTCTCGAGAGCGTTCAGGATGGCCGGCAGGTGACCCTCGAACTGAACGTCGACGACGGCGCCGATGACCTGGGTGATGCGGCCCGAATGACCGGTCTGCTGGTTGGTGTTCGCCATGATGTCTTGCCTTCCCAATATCCGGTCAGAGCGCCTCGGCGCCCGAAATGATCTCGATGAGTTCCTTGGTGATCATCGCCTGGCGGGTGCGGTTGTAGCGCAGCGTGTACTTCTTGATCATCTCGCCGGCGTTGCGCGTCGCGTTGTCCATCGCGGACATCTTGGCGCCCATCTCGGAAGCGACGTTCTCGAGAAGTGCCGAGAGGACCTGCACCGAGACGTTGCGCGGCAGCAGCTCGTCGAGGATCGCGGCCTCGTCCGGCTCGTATTCGTAGATCACCGAAGGCGCGTCGGCGGCGCGGGCCGGAACCTCGGCCGGGATGATCTGCTGCGCGGTCGGGATCTGCTGGATGACCGAGCGGAACTTCGCATAGAACAGCGTCGCGACGTCGAAGCCGCCATCGGCGAACAGCGCCAGCACCTTGCGGCCGATCGCGTCGGCTTCGGTGAAGCCGATCTGGCGGACCGAGCGCAGCTCGATCAGCTCGATGATGTCCGAGGCGAACTGGCGGCGGAGAAGGTCGTAGCCCTTCTTGCCGACGCACAGGATCTTGACCGTCTTGCCCTCGCGCTTCAGCGCCAGCGCATGGTCGCGCGCCAGGCGGGCGATCGAGGAGTTGAAGGCGCCGCAGAGGCCGCGTTCGGCCGTGCAGACGATCATGAGATGGGTCTGGTCGGCGCCCGTGCCGGCGAGCAGCCGCGGCCCGTCAGCCTGGCCGGCGACGCCGGCGGCGACATTGGCGAGCACGGTGTTCATGCGCTCCGCATAGGGACGCGCCGCCTCGGCGGCAGCCTGGGCGCGGCGAAGCTTCGCCGCGGCGACCATCTGCATCGCCTTGGTGATCTTCTGCGTCGCCTTAACGGAGGCGATGCGGTTGCGTAGGTCCTTGAGGCTCGGCATGAGCGTCCCTGTCGAGCGGAATGAGGGCCGGCCTGCTTATCGCGGGCCGGCCCGACCGTGGGTTCAGGCGAAGGTCTTCGCGAAGGCGTCGATGACGCTCTTCAGCTTGCCGCGGGTCTCGTCGTTGAGCTCGCGCTTGTCGCGGATCGTCTCGAGCAGCGCCTTGTGCTCGGTGCGCAGCAGCGCCAGCAGGCCCTGCTCGAAGGCGCTCACCTGGCTGACCTGCAGCTTGTCGAGATAGCCGTTCACGCCGGCGAAGATCACCGCCACCTGCTCCTCGACGCGGAGCGGCGAGAACTGCGGCTGCTTCAGGAGCTCGGTGAGGCGGGCGCCGCGGTTCAGGAGGCGCTGCGTCGTGGCGTCAAGGTCGGAGCCGAACTGCGCGAAGGCAGCCATCTCGCGATACTGCGACAGCTCGCCCTTGATCGGGCCGGCGACCTGCTTCATCGCCTTGATCTGGGCCGACGAGCCGACGCGCGACACCGAGATGCCGACATTCACCGCCGGGCGGATGCCCTGGTAGAACAGGTCGGTCTCGAGGAAGATCTGGCCGTCAGTGATCGAGATCACGTTGGTCGGGATGTAGGCCGACACGTCGTTGGCCTGCGTCTCGATGATCGGCAGGGCGGTCAGCGAACCATTGCCGTTGTCGTCATTGAGCTTCGCCGCGCGCTCGAGCAGGCGGGAATGCAGGTAGAACACGTCGCCCGGATAGGCTTCGCGGCCCGGCGGGCGGCGGAGCAGCAGCGACATCTGGCGGTAGGCGACGGCCTGCTTGGAGAGATCGTCATAGACGATCAGGGCATGCATGCCGTTGTCGCGGAAATACTCGCCCATGGCGCAGCCGGCGAAGGGCGCCAGATACTGCATCGGAGCCGGGTCGGAGGCGGTCGCGGCGACGACGATCGAATATTCGAGCGCGCCGCGCTCCTCGAGCACCTTCACGAACTGCGCGACGGTCGAGCGCTTCTGGCCGATGGCGACATAGACGCAATAGAGCTTCTTCGACTCGTCGCCGGTGTCGTTCACCGACTTCTGGTTCAGGATCGTATCGAGCGCCACGGCGGTCTTGCCGGTCTGGCGGTCGCCGATGATGAGCTCGCGCTGGCCGCGACCGACGGGGATCAGGGCGTCGATCGCCTTGAGGCCGGTCTGCATCGGCTCGTGCACGGACTTGCGCGGGATGATGCCCGGCGCCTTGACGTCGACGCGGCGGCGCTCGGTCGCCTCGATCGGGCCCTTGCCGTCGATCGGGTTGCCGAGGGCGTCGACGACGCGGCCGAGCAGGCCCTTGCCGACCGGCACGTCCACGATGGCGCCGGTGCGCTTCACCGTCTCGCCTTCGGAGATGTCGCGGTCGGAGCCGAAGATCACGACGCCGACATTGTCGGTCTCGAGGTTCAGCGCCATGCCGCGCGTGCCGCCCGGGAACTCGACCATCTCGCCGGCCTGGACATTGTCGAGGCCGTAGATGCGGGCGATGCCGTCACCGACCGACAGGACCTGTCCGACTTCGGAAACCTGAGCCTCGGAGCCAAAATTCTTGATCTGCTCCTTGAGGATTGCGGAGATTTCAGCGGCGCGGATGTCCATCAGCCGACCTCTTTCATGGCGATCTTGAGTGAATTGAGTTTGGTGCGCAGCGAGGTATCGACCATCCGGCTGCCGACCTTGACGACGAGGCCGCCGATCAGGGACGGGTCGACCTTGGACGACAGGGTGACATCCTTGCCGAGCTTCGCCTTGAGCGCGTCCTTGAGGGCGGCTTCGGCGGATGCGCTGAGCGGCTCGGCGCTGGTCACCTCGGCGGCCGTCTCGCCGCGATGCGCGGCGGCGAGGCGGCGGAAGTCGGCGATCATGGCGGGCACGGCGAACAGGCGACGATTGCCGGCCGCGACCTTGATGAAGTTGGCGACGAGGCCGCCGATGCCGGCCGCCTGCAGGACGGCGGTCACAGCCCGCACCTGGTCGTCGGCGGCGAAGACGGGGCTCCGCACGAGGCGGGTAAGGTCTTCGCTTTCGGCGAGCAGGGCGGTGAAACGGGAAAGGTCGGCCTCGACGGCGTCGAGCTGGCCGCTGCCCTGCGCAAGCTCGAAAAGGGCCGTGGCGTAGCGCCCGGACACCCCTGAGACGATGCTTTTCTCTTCCGCCACCTGATCCTCGCTTAAAGCCGCCACCACCGGGCCTTCGCCCCGCTCCGGTCGCATTACCGCAACGCACTGAACGGATTGGATTTTGTCGAGACGACTGGAAGCCGTCGAGAAAGGCCCGCCCGAAAGCCGCGCTGTCGTTAGCACAGCATCGGCACCATCGCAACTCGCGAGGCGGCGCGAAACCCTGCCGGAGGCGGCGCGGAGGAGCGGTTTGCCGGATGGCGCGAGGTGATACTGCGGCGGCGTGCAATGGGACGCAAAGGTGACACCATCTCTGCCGTGTGGTAATACCGAGCGACCATCCCGGGGGACGACATGAACGGCACCATCGCGATCAAGATCGATGAAACGCTCAGGGCACGGCTCAAGGGCGCGGCGGCTCTTGTGGGGCGGACGCCGCACTGGCTCGCGCGTCAGGGCGTCATCGCGGCGATCGAGCGCGCCGAGCGCGGCGAACGCTTCGACGATGCCGATGGCGATGCGGCGCCGGCGTCCGTCGGGGAGGGTCCCTTTCTCGGCTTCGTCCGCGATCTCGCGCCGCAGAGCGCGCTGCGCGCCCGCATCACGGCGGCGACGCGCATGCCGGAGACAGAATGCGTTCCGCTGCTGATCGCCGGCGCGAGCCTCGCCCCGGATCAGGCGGAGCGGGCGCGATCTCGTGCGCGGTCGCTCGTCGAGGCGCTTCGGGGCAAGGAGCCGGCGGGACGCGTCGACGGTCTGGTGCGCGAATATGCGCTGTCCACGCAGGAGGGCGTCGCGCTGATGTGCCTTGCCGAGGCGCTGCTGCGCATTCCCGACCGGCCGACCCGCGAGGCGCTGATCCGCGACAAGATCGCGGCTGGCGACTGGCGCGCCCATATCGGCCACAGCCCGTCGCTCTTCGTGAATGCCGCCACCTGGGGCCTCGTCGTCACCGGCACGCTGAGCACCACCAACAGCGAGCGCGGCCTTTCCTCCGCGCTGACGCGGCTGATCGGCAAGGGCGGAGAGCCCTTGATCCGCAAGGGTGTCGAGATCGCGATGCGGCTGCTCGGCGAGCAGTTCGTGACCGGCCAGACGATCGGCGAGGCGCTGGCCAATGCCCGGCGGATGGAGGCGAAGGGCTTCCGCTATTCCTACGACATGCTCGGCGAGGCGGCGATGACCGCCGAGGACGCGGCGCGCTATCTTGCCGACTACGAGCAGGCGATCCATGCCATCGGCAAGGCGGCGGCCGGGCGCGGCATCTATGACGGGCCGGGGATCTCGGTGAAGCTCTCCGCGCTTCATCCCCGTTATTCACGGGCCCAGCGCGCCCGCGTCATGGCCGAGCTGCTGCCGCGACTGAAGCATCTGGCACTGCTAGCCCGCCGCTACGACATCGGGCTCAACATCGACGCGGAGGAAGCCGACCGGCTCGAAATCTCGCTCGACCTTCTCGAGGCGCTCGCCTTCGACGACGAGCTCTCAGGCTGGAACGGCATCGGCTTCGTGATCCAGGCCTATGGCAAGCGCTGTCCCCTCGTCATCGACTATCTGGTCGACCTCGCGCGGCGCAGCCGGCGGCGGTTGATGGTGCGGCTGGTCAAGGGCGCGTACTGGGACAGCGAGATCAAGCGCGCCCAGGAAGCGGGGCTCGAGGATTTTCCCGTCTTCACGCGCAAGATCCACACCGATGTCAGCTATCTCGCCTGCGCGCGGAAGCTGCTGGCGGCGCCCGATGCGATCTTCCCGCAATTCGCGACCCACAATGCGCAGACGCTCTCCGCTGTCATGGAGATGGCGGGGCCGAACTATTATGCGGGCCAGTACGAGTTCCAGTGCCTGCACGGCATGGGAGAGCCGCTCTACGAGGAGGTGGTCGGCGAGGAGAAGCTCGGCCGGCCCTGCCGCATCTATGCCCCCGTCGGCACGCATGACACGCTGCTCGCCTATCTGGTGCGCCGCCTGCTCGAGAACGGCGCCAACACCTCCTTCGTCAACCGGATCGCCGATCCCGCGGTGCCGGTCGAGACGCTGATCGCCGATCCGGTCGCCGAGGCCCTGGCGCTCGATCCGGTCGGCTCGCCGCATCAGCGGATCGCGCATCCGCGCCATCTCTATGGCGTGGGGCGGCTCAATTCGGCCGGGCTCGACCTTGCGAGCGAGCAGCGGCTCTCGGCGCTCGCCGTGTCGCTGGTCGCGAGCGGTGCCGCGCCATGGCGGGCCGAGCCCATGGTCGCCGGCCGCTCCTTCACCGGCGAAGCGGCCGAGATCGTCAACCCGGCCGACCGGCGCGACCGCGTCGGCAGCGTGGTCGTCGCCAGCGCGGAGGCCGTCGATGCCGCCTTCGCCGAAGCGGTCGCGATCGCGCCGATCTGGGGCGCGACGCCGCCGGACGAGCGCGCCGCGGCGCTGGAGCGGGCGGCCGATGCTCTGGAGACTAGGCTTCCCGTGCTGGTCGGGCTCGTCGTCCGCGAGGCGGGACGCACGATCGCCAATGCCGTTTCCGAGGTGCGCGAGGCGGTGGATTTCCTGCGCTACTACGCCTCCGAGGCGCGCGCCCGCTTCGCCGCCGACACGCATCGCCCGCTCGGTCCGGTCGTCGCGATCAGCCCGTGGAATTTCCCGCTCGCCATTTTCACCGGCCAGGTCGCGGCCGCGCTCGCCGCCGGCAATCCGGTGCTCGCGAAGCCGGCCGAGGAGACGCCGCTCGTCGCCGCTGAAGCCGTGCGCATCCTGCGCGAGGCCGGGGTGCCCGAATCCGCCGTCCAGCTTCTTCCCGGCGCCGGCGATGTCGGCGCGGCGCTCGTCGCCGATCCGCGTGTCCGCGGCGTGGTCTTCACCGGCTCGACCGAGGTCGCGCGGCATATCAACCGCGCGCTTGCCGGCCGGCTGAGCCCGGAAGGCCGTACGATCCCGCTCATCGCCGAGACCGGCGGCGTCAATGCGATGATCGTCGATTCCTCGGCGCTCGCCGAGCAGGTGACCGCGGATGCCATCGCCTCGGCCTTCGACAGCGCCGGGCAGCGCTGCTCGGCGCTCCGCCTCATCTGCATCCAGGAGGATGTCGCCGAGCGGACGCTCGCCATGCTGCGCGGCGCGATGAAGGAGCTCGCCATCGGCGATCCGGCGCTGCTCGCAACCGATGTCGGCCCGGTCATCACCATGGAGGCCGCGGAGCGGCTCGAAGCCCATGTCGAGGCGATGCGCGCGCGCGGCTTCGCCGTCCATCGCCTCGAAACGCCGGAGGCGGCGCGTCATGGCAGCTTCGTCGCGCCGACGCTCATCGAGATCGGCGCCGTCGAGGACCTGCCGGGCGAGGTGTTCGGCCCGGTCCTGCATGTGCTCCGCTACCGCCGCGACGCACTCGACATGGTGGTGGATGCGATCAACGCCACCGGCTACGGCCTCACTTTCGGCCTGCACACCCGCATCGACGAGACGATCGCCTCCGTCACGGCGCGGATCGATGCCGGCAATGTCTATGTGAACCGCAACATCGTCGGCGCCGTGGTCGGCGTGCAACCCTTCGGCGGCAACGGCCTTTCCGGCACCGGCCCCAAGGCCGGCGGCCCGCTCTATCTCGGCCGGCTTGTGCAGCCCCTGCCCGGCGTCGGCGGCGCCGGGATCGCGGCCGGTGCGCCCGATCCGGCGGCCACCGATTTCGCGCGGTTCCTCGCCGGGGCAGGCGAGGAGGAGGCGGCGCGCCGCGTCGAGGCGGCCGCGGCGCGGATCGCCATCGGCGGCGAGGCGGTGCTCGCCGGTCCGGTCGGGCAGCGCGACAGCTACCGGCTGAGGCCGCGCGGCCGCGTTCTCGTCGAGGCGCAGACGCCGTTCGGTCGCGCGGTGGCGATCGGCGTGGCGCTCGCCGCGGGCAACCGTGTCGTGCTGGCCCGCACTCCGGACAGCGATGAATTCGTCCGGTCGCTGCCGCCGCCGCTCGCCCGCAGGATCGATCTCGCCACGGCGGAGGACGACGACCGGATCGATGTCGTTCTGCATGAGGGCGACGCCGACCGTCTCGAAGTGCTGTCGGCGCGGATCGCCGCCCGCGAGGGGCCGATCGCCGCCGTCCATTCCGTGTCTTCGGAAGGCCTCGCCGGCGGCCGGGAGGCCTTCTATGCCGACGGGCTCGTCGAGGAGGTGGCGGTCAGCGTCAACACCGCGGCGGCCGGCGGCAACGCCAGCCTGATGTCGATCGGGTAGGCGCCCGCTCACCCTGGCGAGGGCGGTTGCGCCGACCGCCCGGCTCGCGCCCTTCATGAAGCCTCGACGGCGGCTGGAAACACCCTATCATTCCGCCTTCGGGGTGGCAGGACGGGTTGGGAGCCCGCCGCAGAGTTCGGTGGCAATGTACATTACAGGAGCAGACACCATCGCGGGTGGCCTGGCCGGGACTGCGTCGGGCGCTCCGGAGTTCCTCGCGCTCTGCCGGATGGCACGGTGCCGCTTCGATGTCGCGGCCGTTTCGGTCTGCTGCGCCGACGGGCAGAGGGGCGCCATCGATGTCGCGAGCGAGAGCGGGCTCGACGGGTGGCGGTTCGGAGCGACGCTCGAGGGCCGGCCGGATGCGTCCGGCTCGCCGATCGTCTGCGAGGATGTCTCCGCCGATCCGGATCTGGCGCGATGGGCGGCTACCGTCGGACGGCCGGACTTGCGCTTCTTCGCCAGCTTTCCGTTCGGAGCCGGAGGCGAGGGGCGGCTCGCCCTTTTCGACGCGACGCCGCGCGGCCTTGCCGAGAGCGAGCGCGAAGAGCTCGCCGGCATCGCGGCGCTCGCCGGCACGATGCTGGCCCTCTCCCGCCGCGCCGAGGCCGCCGAGACGCGCGAGGCGCTGTACCGCCTCCTCACCGAAGCCTCGACCGACACGATCGTCCGCGGCACGCTGGACGGCATCCGGGTCTATGTGTCGCCCTCGATCAAGGAACTGCTCGGCTACGAGCCGGAGGAGGTGATCGGGCGGCGGGCAATCGAGCTGGTTCATCCCGATGATATCGAGCCGTTCGCGGCGATGATGCGGCAGGTGCGCGAGGGCACGATCAGCCGGGGGCGCAGCGAGATGCGGCAGCGTCACAAGGACGGCTCCTGGGTCTGGATGGAGGCTCATCTGCGCGTGACCTGCGATCCGGTCACCGGCCAGCCCGACGGCTATGTGACGTCGGTGCGGGGCGTGGGAGACCGGAAGGCGATCGAGGCGGAGCTCGCGCGGCGCGCCGATCACGACGATCTGACGGGCCTTCCGAACCGCAAGCTCTTCCGCGAGCGCCTGCTCCAGGCCGTCGACGACCTCGAACGCGGCGGGCCGCCCTTCGCGCTGCTCTGGATGGACCTCGACCACTTCAAGTGGGTCAATGACCGATACGGCCACCCGGCCGGCGATGCCGTGCTCGTCGAGGCCGCGGCCCGCTTCCGCAGCGTGGTCCGCGAGGACGACATCGTCGCGCGGGTGGGCGGTGACGAGTTCGTGGCGATCCGCCGCCTCGGCCATGCTCCCGACGAGGCGGAGGAACTCGGAAGCCGGCTCATTGCGGCGATGGCGCCGCCGTTCCGGTTCGGGACGAACGAGGTCACGGTCGGGCTTTCCGTCGGCGTCGCGCTCGCATGCCGTGCCGGAAGCGATGCCGACGCCATCCTCGCGGAGGCGGATGCGGCGCTCTACCGGGCGAAATCGGCGGGCCGAAACCGTCTGTGCGGGCCCGGATAGGGCGCGGTTCTAGTCCAGCGCGGCGCGGAGCGCGGCGGCGGCGGCGATCGGGCCGGCGACGCTGCTCGCGAGCGTCAGCGCCGCGAGGATCATCAGCGGCGTCGCGGCGCCCTGTCCCCCCTCGGCCGCGCCGACGGCGCTGACGCCGAAGATGAGCACCGGGATCGTGAAGGGCAGGACGAGCACGGCGACTATCAGGCCGCCGCGCCGCATCGCGGTGATGAGCGCGGCGCCGATGGCGCCGATGAAGGTGAGCGCCGGCGTGCCGATCAGGAGCGTCAGCGTCACGAGGGCGATCGCCTCGCCGCCGGCCCCGAGCATGAGCCCGAACAGCGGTGCGCCGATGACGAGCGGCAGCCCCGTCGCCAGCCAGTGTCCAGCGGCCTTGGCGAGCACGATCAGCTCCAGCGGCTGGCCCGAGAGCAGCATCTGGTCGAGGCTGCCGTCGTCGCGATCGTCCTGGAACAGGCGGTCGAGGCCGAGCAGCGTCGCCAGCAGCGCCGCGATCCACAGCATCGCCGGACCGATGCGGGCGAGAAGCGGCAGGTCGGGACCGACGCCGAACGGAACCACGGCGACGACCGAAAGGAAGAAGACGAGGCCGGTGAAGGCGCCGCCGCCGGCGCCGAGCGAGAGCCGCGCCGTGCGTCCGGCGAGGGCGAGGAGAAATGCCATTCAGGAGGCTCCGATCGCGAGCGCGCGCGCGGCGACGGGCAGCGGGCGATGGGTCGCCACGAGCGCCAGTCCGCCCGAGGCGATGTGATCGGCGAGCAGCGCGCCGAAGGTCGCCTCGGCCGCCGCGTCGAGCGCGGCGGTCGGCTCGTCGAGCAGCCAGAGGGGCCGCCGCACCAGCAGGAGCCGCGCGAAGGCGACGCGCCGGCGTTGGCCGGCCGAGAGATAGGCGGCCGGGAGGTCCTCGAGATGGTCGAGGCCGACCGCCTCCAGCGCCTCGATCACCGGAAGGCCCGGAGCGCCTGCGACTTTTGACCACAGAGCGAGATTGTCGGCCGTCGAGAGCGTCGGCTTCAGCGCGTCGAGATGGCCGAAATAATGCGTCGCCTCGACGAGCGGCACGTCTTTGTCAGTCCAGCCGACGCGGCCCGCCTCGCGCGGCACAAGGCCGGCCACGGCACGCAGAAGCGTCGATTTGCCGGCCCCGTTGCGGCCGGTGACCGCCAGCGCCTCGCCGGGCGCGAGCGTGAAGCCGATGCCCTCCAGCACGGGGCGGCCCCCCCGCTTCACCACCAGGCCGCTTACCTCGAGACGCGCCACGCATACCCCCGGCCGAAGCGGCTGCGACCGTCCCGCCGCGGTTTCGAGAACCGTTCCAGCCACGGCGAGTTCGCTCGTTATGGCTTCTCCTTACGAAATTCATTATAAGCCCTGCAACCCGGCGCGGGGGCCGCGCCGCGGCCAGGACGAGCCGTCCGGACCGACGCCTACCGGCTGCCGCAGCGTGGCGCTGGCGCCCGCCGGTCTTGCCGGATCGAGGCGGGCATGGAACGTGCATCCTCTTCGGTCAGGCTTCCTACGCGATCGAACCGAGGACGAGATCCATCGTGAGCATCGAGCATCCCGACAGCTTCAAATCCCGCAAGACCCTCAAGGTCGGCGCCCGTGACTATGTCTATTTCAGCCTGCCGGATGCCGAGAAGAACGGACTGCCCGGGATCGCCTCGCTGCCCTTCTCGCTGAAGGTGCTGCTCGAGAATCTCCTGCGCAGCGAAGACGGACGCAGCGTGACGGCTGACGACATCCGCGCCGTCGCCGAATGGCTGAAGACGAGGAAGAGCGACCGCGAGATCGCCTTCCGTCCGGCGCGCGTGCTGATGCAGGACTTCACGGGCGTTCCCGCGGTGGTGGACCTCGCCGCCATGCGCGACGCGATGAGGTCGCTCGGCGGCAATCCGGAGAAGATCAACCCGCTCGTCCCGGTCGATCTCGTCATCGACCATTCGGTCGTCGTCGATTTCTTCGGCAACTCGTCCGCGCTCAAGCAGAACGTCGATCGCGAATATGAGCAGAACCAGGAGCGCTACCGCTTCCTGAAATGGGGCCAGTCGGCCTTCTCGAATTTCCGCGTCGTGCCGCCCGGCACCGGCATCTGCCATCAGGTCAATCTCGAATATCTCGCCCAGACCGTCTGGACGAAGACCGAGGACGGCGCCGAGATCGCCTATCCGGACACGCTGGTCGGCACCGACAGCCACACGACGATGGTGAACGGCCTCGGCGTGCTCGGCTGGGGCGTCGGCGGCATCGAGGCCGAAGCCGCGATGCTCGGCCAGCCGATCTCCATGCTCCTGCCCGAGGTCGTCGGCTTCAAGCTGACCGGCCGCCTGCGCGAGGGCATCACCGCCACCGACCTCGTGCTGACCGTCACGCAGATGCTGCGCAAGAAGGGCGTCGTCGGCAAGTTCGTCGAGTTCTATGGCGAGGGCATCAGCCATCTCTCGCTCGCCGATCGCGCGACCATCGCCAACATGGCGCCGGAATACGGCGCGACCTGCGGCTTCTTCCCGGTCGACGGCGAAACGATCGACTACCTGACCGAGACCGGCCGCACGGCCGAGCGCATCGCGCTCGTCGAGGCCTATTCCAAGGCGCAGGGCCTCTGGCATGACGGCGCGGCCGCTACCGATCCGGTGTTCACGGACACGCTGGAGCTCGACATCGGCACGGTGATGCCCTCGCTCGCCGGCCCGAAGCGCCCGCAGGATCGCGTGCTTCTGTCGGATGCGAAGTCCGGCTTCCTCGCCGCTCTCGAGGGCGAGTTCAAGAAGCCGGGCGAGGCCGGCAAGCGCGCCGCCGTCGCGGGCAAGGATTTCGAGCTCGGCCATGGCGCGGTGACGATCGCCGCCATCACCTCCTGCACCAACACGTCGAACCCGTCGGTGCTGATCGGCGCCGGTCTGCTCGCCCGCAACGCGCTGGCCAAGGGTCTTTCGAGCAAGCCGTGGGTCAAGACCTCGCTCGCGCCCGGAAGCCAGGTCGTCGCCGAATATCTCGCCAAGTCGGGGCTGCAGGCCGATCTCGACGCGCTCGGCTTCAACCTGGTCGGCTTCGGCTGCACGACCTGCATCGGCAATTCGGGCCCGCTGCCGCCCGACATCTCGCGCACGGTCAACGAACACGACCTCGTCGCGGCCGCCGTCCTGTCGGGCAACCGCAATTTCGAGGGCCGCGTCAATCCGGACGTGAAGGCGAACTATCTCGCCTCGCCGCCGCTCGTCGTCGCCTATGCGCTGGCCGGTTCGATGCAGATCGACCTGACCTCCGAGCCCCTCGGCACCGGCAAGGACGGCGAGCCGGTCTATCTCAAGGACATCTGGCCCTCGTCCAAGGAGATCGCCGCCTTCATCGCCGCCAACATCACGCAGGCGATGTTCAAGTCGAAATATGCCGACGTCTTCAAGGGCGACGAGAACTGGCAGAAGATCCAGGCGCCCAAGGGCGAGACCTATGCCTGGGACAATCACTCGACCTATGTGCAGAACCCGCCCTATTTCGTCGGCATGACGCGCCAGCCGCGCGCCATCACCGATATCGTCGGCGCGCGCGTTCTCGGCCTCTTCCTCGATTCGATCACGACCGACCACATCTCGCCGGCCGGCTCGATCAAGCCGGCCTCGCCGGCGGGCCGCTATCTGACCGACAACGGCGTCGCCGTGGTCGACTTCAACCAGTACGGCACACGGCGCGGCAATCACGAAGTGATGATGCGCGGCACCTTCGCCAATATCCGCATCAAGAACCAGATGCTGGGCGGCAAGGAAGGCGGCTTCACGCTGCACGAGCCGGACGGCGTCGAGATGCCGATCTATGACGCGGCGATGAAGTACAAGGCCGACGGCGTTCCGCTGGTCATCTTCGCCGGCCGCGAATATGGCACCGGTTCGTCGCGCGACTGGGCGGCGAAGGGCACCAACCTGCTCGGCGTCCGCGCGGTGATCGCTCAGTCCTTCGAGCGCATCCACCGCTCCAATCTCGTCGGCATGGGCGTCGTGCCGCTTGTCTTCGAGGAGGGCACCTCCTGGCAGACGCTCGGCCTCAAGGGCGACGAGACGGTGACGATCCGCGGCATCGCCGGCGATCTCAAGCCGCGCCAGATGCTGGACGCGGAGATCACCTTCGCCGACGGCTCGAAGAAGATCGTGCCGCTGCTGTGCCGCATCGATACGCTGGACGAGCTCGACTACTTCAGGAACGGCGGCATCCTGCAATACGTGCTGCGCGCGCTCGTCGCCTGAGGCTGAGCTTCGGCGTGACCGGCGCTCCGGCGCCGGTCACCGCGAATTGACTGGTCCGCGATCGGGCGCGGACGTATGGGATCATCCGTCCCGATCCTGTCGCGATCGCGCTCCCCAAGCACACGTCAGGCGCATGTCCCGTATTCCCGCCGCCATGGCATTCATCGTCCTGTCGAGCCTCGTCCCCGGCTCCGCCGGCGCCGAGGGCGAGAAGGTGACGGCGGTGCTGGAGCTCTTCACCAGCCAGGGCTGCGCTTCCTGTCCGCCGGCCGACGAGGCGCTGGAGTCGTTCGCCAAGCGTGCCGATATCGTCGCGCTCTCGCTCTCCGTCGATTACTGGGATTACCAGGGCTGGAAGGACACGCTCGCGGAGCATGCCTTCACCAGCCGCCAGAAGGCCTATGCCAGCGCCCGTGGCGACCGGCAGGTCTATACCCCGCAGATGATCGTCAACGGCCGCGTCCACGTCGTCGGCAGCAACGAGGAGGCCATCGAGCGCGCCATCGCCGAGGGCCCGGCGCCGTCCGTTCCGATCTCGGTCGGCATGATGGGCGATGCGATCCGCGTCTCGGTCGGCGCGGCCGGCAAGGGCGAGCCCAAGAAGGCGACCCTCGTGCTGGCCCTTTACGAGCGGCATGTGAAGGTGCCGATCGAGCGCGGCGAGAACCGCGGTCGCACGCTCTCCTATTACAATGTCGTGCGCCGTCTTCGCCCGATCGCGGTGTGGCGCGGGGAGCCGCTCAAGGTCGACCTGCCGATGGCGGAGTATCGCGAGACCGGCACGGATGGCTGCGCCGTCTTCCTTCAGGAGGAGGCGGCCGACGGCGGCCCTGGCGCGATCATCGGCGCCGCCCATGTCGAGAAGGCCGGCGAGAGCTGGTAGGCGCTACCCTTCCAGGAAGCGCCCGAGCGAATTGAGCGGGCGGACGCCGTCGCAGATGATCTTGGCGATGGCGAGCATCGGCACCGCCAGGATGGCGCCCGGCACGCCCCACATCCAGAACCAGAAGATCAGCGAGATGATCACCAGCACCGGATTGAGCGTGAAGCGGCGCGCGAGCAGCAGCGGCGTCACCGATTCGCCCTCGACGACGTGGATCAGTAGATAGAGCCCGGCCGGCAGAAGCGCCTGGAACAGTGGATCGATGGTCAGGAGGCCGGCCATCAGGAACAGCACGACGCCGAGCGCCGGGCCCATGATCGGCACATAGTTGAGCGCGAAGGCGACGAAGCCCCAGAGCAGCGGATCGCCGAGGCCGCAGGCCCACATCGCGACGCCCGTGGCGACGCCGACCAGCGCGTTCATCAGCGTGATCGTCGTCAGATAGGCCGAGACATTGTCCTCGATCTGCTGCGACATCTCCACCACGCGGCGCTTGTCGCGGAAGCTCGGCACGATCTCGACCATGCGGCGCAGGAAGGTGTCGCCGGAGATCAGCAGGAAGTAGAGGATCAGCAGCGTCTCGAAGAAGCCGCTCGCGAAATGCTGCGTCCCCTTCATCAGCGTCTCGGTCAGCGAGGGACCGCCGCTGCCACCGGCGGCGTTGCCGTCGAACTGGTGCAGGAAGGTCTGCAGCGTCTGCAGCGGCCGCGCGAGGAAGGCGAGGCGCTCCTCGATCCGCGCCATGCCCTCGGGAAGCCGCGCCGCCCAGCCGGCGGCCTGGCCCGACATCGCCGCGCCGAAACCGACGATCACGGCGAAGACCCCGAAGATGAGCAGCAGCGCGCCGATGCTGCGCGGCACCCGCAGCCGATCGAAGAGCCGCATCCCGGGCTGGAGCAGCATCTTCAGCACGACCGCGAGGATGATCGGCAGGATGATCGGCGATGCGAAATAGCAGACCGTGAGGATCGCCATGGCGAGCAGCAGCGCCAGCATCGTCACGATGGGGTTGGCGGGGAGCGGGCCTTCCGGTTGCGTGAGCTCGGGCGCCTCCAGCGGCTCCGTCTCGGTGGTCGGCACCTCGAACTTGACGATCGGATCGGACATCGGTCGGCGCCCCCGGCGGCGTAACGCGGCCCGGCGCCGCGCAACGCTCTCAATGCCGGTCGACGCCAAACGATCCGTGACGCCGGGCGCACGCGGTTCCGCGGCATCCATCCGCCGGACAGCATGCCCATCGCGGAAATCGCGTCGGGCCTGTAACGTTCCCGGTCACGGCCGCGTAATGGATGTCGGACGCATGGAATGACGGGACGGGCAGCAGCCGATCGACGCGACGAGGCATGGGCCCGGCTGATGCGCGATGCGCTCGCCGGCGACCAGGCGGCCTATCGCCGTCTTCTCGCCGAGCTTGCGCCTGTCCTGAGGGCGACGGCGCGGCGCAGGCTCGCCGCCATGGGCCTCTCTCCGTCCGAAAGCGAGGATATCGTGCAGGAGACGCTGCTCGCGATCCATCTGAAGCGCCACACCTGGCGGCCTGCCGATCCGTTCGGCCCATGGCTCTACACCGTCGCGCGCAACAAGCTCGTCGATCACGTGCGGCGCCGCGGCCGGCGGGTGGAACTGCCGATCGAGGATTTCGTGGAGGTCATCCCGGCGGCGGAGGAGCGGCCCGGCGCCGATTCGGCCGAGGTCGAGCGCCATCTCGCCATGCTTCCGGACAAGCAGCGCGCCGTGCTGAAGGCGCTCGCCGTCGACGGCGCATCGGTGGGCGAGACCGCCGAACGCGAGGGCATGACGCCGGGCGCCGTGCGGGTGACGCTGCACCGGGCCTTTGCCGGTCTCGCCGCGCGGCTGCGCGCCGCGGAAGCAGAATGAGGACCGCATCATGAGGACGGACGATCTCATCAGGGCGATGGCGGAGGACGAGCGCCGCGCGCCGGCTCCGGCAAGGGCGGTTGCGCTTCTGCTTCCGGCCGGGCTGATCGGCGCGGCGCTGCTCTTCGTCCTCTTCCTGCGCGTACGGCCCGATCTCGCCGGCGCGATGATGACGCCGCGGCTCATGGTGAAATTCGGCTTCACCGTCTCGCTGGCGATCGCCGCCATGGCGGTGGTGCTGGCGATGGTGCGGCCCGGTCAGCGCTCGGCGCCGCGCGCGGTGGCGTTGTTCCTGCCGTTCGGCATCCTCGCGCTCGGCGTCGCGGGAGAGCTCGGCGCGATGGGACCCGACAGCTGGATGCCGGGGCTCATGGGCCACAATGCCCGCTACTGCGTGGTTCTCGTGCCGCTGATGGCGGCGCCCGTCCTCGCCGCGCTGCTCATCGCATTTCGGCAGGGGGCCCCGACGCGGCCGGCGCTGGCGGGGGCCGTGGCAGGCCTCGCGGCCGGCGGCATCGGCGCGACGCTCTACGCCTTCCATTGCACCGACGATTCGCCGCTCTTCGTGCTCGTCTGGTACGGAATCGGCATCGCCGCGGTCACCGCCGTGGGCGCCGTGATCGGTCGCCGCCTGCTTGCCTGGTGATTCAGTCGGCGGCGGTCCGCGCCAGCGGGTGATGGTCGGCGACGAGCGATTTCAGCCGCTCCTCCAGCACATGTGTATAGATCTGCGTCGTCGAGATGTCGGCATGGCCGAGCAGCTGCTGGACGATGCGGAGATCGGCGCCGTTCTGCAGGAGGTGGCTGGCGAAGGCATGGCGCAGCACATGCGGCGAGACGCGCGCCGGGGCGATGCCGACGCTCGCCGCGAGCGCCTTCAGGTCGCGTGCGAAGGCCTGGCGGGTCAGCGTGCCGCTTTCGCTGATCGCCGGGAAGAGCCACGGGCCGGCGGGCTTGTCGCCCTCGGCCTCGCGGCGGAGCATCATGAAGCGGCCGATGGCGGCGCGCGAGCGCTCGGTGAGCGGCACGATGCGCTCCTTCCCGCCCTTGCCGCGGATCATGAGCATGCGGAGGTCGGGCCGTGCCGCCGTCGCCGGCAGGGCGACCAGCTCGGAGACGCGCAGGCCCGAGGCGTAGAGTGTCTCGAGCAGCGCCGCGAGCCGCGCCGCCCTCAGCCTCGCCGGCGGCGTATCGGCACGGGCGACGGCAGCCTCGGCCTCCGTGAGCAGCCGTTCCACCTCCGCCTCGGACATGATCTTCGGCAGCGGCGGCTTTCGCTTCGGTGCCGCGACGATGCCGGTCGGATCGTCGGTGCGGATGCCCTCGGCGAAGAGGAAGCGGTGCAGCTGGCGGAGGGCCGAGAGGCGCCGGGCGGCCGAGGAGGCGGCGTAGCCGCGCGCCTCGAGCTCGGCCATATAGGCTCGGATATCGGTGGGCGATGCCGTGCGGAGGCTGGTCCGGCGCCGGGCGAGGAAGCTGCCATAGTCCTCGACGTCGCGGCGATAGGAATCGAGCGTGTTCGGCGCGGCGCCGCGCTCGGCGCTCATCATCTCGAGGAAGGTCTCGAGATCGCTGCCGAGCGAGCCCCGCAGAGCCCGTTGCGCGGCCTCCTCGGTCGGAGCGGGCTCCATCGCGGCCATGGTCAGTCCTTCAGCAGTCTGTCCGTCGGAACGCGGATTGTGATCTCGCGCGGTTTAGGCTCGATGAACGTGGCGAGCGCGAACACCGCGCCATAGAGCGCGAGGCCGACCAGCACGAGAAGCAGGGCGAAGCGCGTCAGCGTCGGCATGGCGAGGGCATTCCTCCGGGCAGCTTCTCGATAGGACAGGCGCGCCGGCGATGACAAGACCGCATGGCCGCGCTCGCTTGACAGCTTCCGCCGCTGCCGCTCTACCAGAGGCGTCCGCACGGGACTTTCATGGCGGGGACGGATGCAGCAGGACACGAACAGAGGCGGTGTGACGGCCGAGAGCGCGCTCGTCGAGGCGCTCGGCGGCCGTTCGATCGTTCTGGTCGGGCTGATGGGCGCCGGCAAGACCTCGGTCGGCAAGCGGATCGCTGCGCGGCTGCACCTCCCCTTCGTCGATGCCGATGCCGAGATCGAGAAGGCGGCGGACGCGACCATTCCCGAGATCTTCGCCCGCCATGGCGAGGCCTATTTTCGCGACGGCGAGCGGCGGGTGATCCGCCGCCTGCTCGACGGCCGGCCGAAGGTGCTCGCGACCGGCGGCGGCGCCTTCATGAACGCCGAGACCCGCGCGGCGATCGCGGCGGGCGGCGTCTCGATCTGGCTGCGCGCCGAGCTCGACATTCTGATGGCGCGGGTCAGGAAGCGCTCCAACCGGCCGCTCCTCCAGACTGCCGACCCCGAGGCGACCATGCGGCGGCTGATGGACGAGCGCTATCCCGTCTATGCCGCCTCGGACATCCATATCCTCTCGCGCGACGTGCCGCATGACGTGGTGGCGGAGGAGGTGGTGACCGCGCTCGCTACCTTCCTGGCCGTCCCGCCCGCGGACGCCGCGCCTTCCGAAAGTGCTTCCACGTGACCCATCCGGCCTCCTCCTCCGCCGCCATCCGCGTCGGTGTCGACCTCGGCGCGCGCTCCTACGACATCCTGATCGGGCGTGGCCTGATCGACGACGCCGGAGCCGAGATCGCGCGGCGCCTGCCGAAGGTTCGGGCCGCCATCGTCGCCGATGCCCATGTCGGGCCGCTCTATCGCCAGCGTCTCGCCGATGCGCTGGAGGCCTCCGGCATCGCCTCGGTCGGCATCGACGTGCCGGCCGGCGAAGGCTCCAAGAACTTCGCCATTCTCGAAAGCGTGGTGCGCGGCATCCTCGCCGCCCGCCTGGAGCGCGGCGACATCGTCGTGGCGCTCGGCGGCGGCGTGATCGGCGATCTGTCCGGCTTCGCCGCCGCGATCGTCCGCCGCGGCATGCGCTTCGTGCAGGTGCCGACCTCGCTGCTGGCGCAGGTCGACAGCTCCGTCGGCGGCAAGACAGGCATCAACACGCCCGAGGGCAAGAACCTCGTCGGCGCCTTCCACCAGCCGAGCCTCGTCATCGCCGATACGGCGCTGCTCGATACGCTCACCCCGCGCGAATTCCGCGCCGGCTATGCCGAGGTCGCCAAATACGGGCTGATCGACGATCCCGCCTTCTTCGCCTGGCTGGAGGGGAACTGGCGCGGCGTCTTTGCCGGCGGACCCGAGCGCGAACATGCGGTGGCGACGAGCTGCCGCGCCAAGGCGAAGGTCGTCGGCGCCGACGAGACCGAGACCGGCGATCGCGCCCTCCTCAATCTTGGCCACACCTTCGGCCACGCCCTCGAGGCGGCGACGGGCTATTCGCAGCGCCTCGTGCATGGGGAAGGGGTGTCGATCGGCATGGTGCTGGCGCATCGCTTCTCGGCGCGCATGAATCTCGCCTCGCCCGACGATGCCGCACGGGTGACGACGCATCTTCGCGCGGTGGGCCTTCCGACCGAGCTTTCCGAGATCCCGGGCGATCTACCGGATGCCGACGGGCTCATGGCGCTGATCGCGCAGGACAAGAAGGTGTCGCGCGGCACGCTGACCTTCATCCTCACGCGCGGCATCGGGCAGGCCTTCATCGCAAAGGACGTGCCGCCCTCCGCCGTGCGGGATTTCCTCGCCGACACGCTCTGACGAAGGAAGAGGCGATGCTCGACGTGCTCAGCCTCTTCTTCGGCAATGCGCTCGACCTGCCGGGGCATGCCGGCTTCCTGCTCATGGCCATCTCGCTGTTCCTCACCAACATGGTGTGGCTGCGGGTGCTGCTGATCCTCTCCTTCGCCTGTCTCATCGTCTATTACGCGCTGGCGCCGGTGCCGCTCTATACGGGCATCGCCTGGAGCACGCTGTTCATCCTCATCAATCTCTATCGCCTCTGGACGCTCGTCGCCGCGCGGCGGCTCGTCGACCATGTCAGCGGCGGAGCGCTGCTGCGCGACAGCCTGACCGAACTCGACGACGAGGAACTGGCGCGGATCGTGGAATTCGGCGAGCTGGTCGATCTCGATCCCGGCGCGCCGCTGGTGGCGGAGGGCGCCCCGGTGACCGCCGTCTATCTGGTCGTGGCCGGCGAGGCCGAGGTCGTGGCGGCGAACGGAGCGCGGCTCGCCCGCCTCGCGCGCGGCGCCTTCATCGGCGAGGTCGCCTTCCTCGCCGGTGCGCCGGCGACGGCGAGCGTCCGCGCACTGACGCCCCTGCAGGTGATCGCGCTCGATGCCGGGCAGCTCAAGGCGGCCGGCGAGGCCGATCCGCGCCTCGCGGCCGGCGTCTACCATGCCATCGGCTCGGCGCTGGCGCGAAAGCTCGTCGCCTCGAACCGCGCCCGCACGCGCCCCGCGCGCTAGATCAGGCGGCTTTCGCCTCGATCGCCAGCGCATGCACGCCGTCGGCGAGCTCGTCGGCGAGCACCGCGTTGATCATCCGGTGCATCTCGACGCGGCTCTTGCCCCGGAAGGCTGCCGCCGTGACGCGGACGCGGTAATGTGTCTCGCCGCCCGGCCGTGCGCCATGATGGCCCTTGTGCAGATCCGACTCGTCGATCACATCTAGGGTCTCCGGCTGCAGGGCCTCCTCCAGCCGCCTCGCGATCCTCTCGCGCGTATCCATCCGACGCTCCGTTCACCTCAATCGCCTGCATCGCCTTGTCCGGCCGATGCGCGGCCAGCATAATCGACCGATGAAGCTCGATTCAAAAATCTTCGATCGCATCCGCATCAAGCCGCCCGGCGATGCGATGCCGCGCGAGTCGGCCTTCCGCTGCGGCTGGGAGGGCTGCGATGCCGCGGGTACGCACAAGGCCCCGAAGGGTCGCGGCCGCGAGGGGCAGTATCACCATTTCTGCATCGACCACGTCCGCCTCTACAACAAGTCCTACAACTACTTTTCCGGCATGGGCGACGACGACATCGCCGCCTATCAGAAGGATTCCATCACCGGCCACCGGCCGACCTGGACCATGGGCGTCAATTCGGCCGGCGAGCAGCGCGAGAATGTGCGCCGCGCCTCGACGCGCGACTGGACCGGGGGGCTGCGCGATCCGTTCGACATGTTCGAGCGCGGCTTCAAGCCGGATCCGGCCGCCGAGGCCGCGCCGAAGCGGCGGCTGAAGACGCTGGAGAAGAAATCCTTCGATACGCTCGACCTCGAGGGGTCGGAAACGGCCGAGGCGATCAAGGCCCGCTACAAGAGCCTCGTGAAGCTCTACCACCCGGATGCGAATGGCGGCGACCGCTCCTCGGAGGACCGCCTTCGAGAAATCATCCAGGCTTACAACTTCCTCAAGGCCGCCGGCTTCTGCTAGAACGCCATGATGGCCTTGGAGGCCTCCCTTAATCCCCGGTTTCTCCCCTCGCGAAGAACCGACCTGAAGCGTCCTCCGGGCGCGACGGAGCCAATATGACTGAGACCACGAGCGACCGCGCCTCCCTTCCCGATATCAAGGTGTCGGTCAAGGAGCTGTTCGGCTTCGAGAGCGAGCTTGTCGTTCCCGCCTTCTCGGCGCCGAACGAGCATGTGCCGGATGCCGATCCCGACTATCTGTTCGACCGCGCCACCACGCTGGCGATCCTCGCCGGCTTCGCGCGCAACCGCCGCGTGATGGTGACCGGCTATCACGGCACGGGCAAATCGACGCATATCGAGCAGGTCGCCGCGCGCCTCAACTGGCCGTGCATCCGCGTCAATCTCGACAGCCATATCAGCCGCATCGACCTGATTGGCAAGGACGCGATCGTCATCAAGGAAGGCAAGCAGGTCACGGAATTCCGCGACGGCATCCTGCCCTGGGCCTATCAGCACAACGTCGCGCTCGTGTTCGACGAGTATGACGCGGGCCGCCCGGACGTCATGTTCGTGATCCAGCGCGTGCTGGAAAGCTCGGGTCGCCTGACGCTGCTCGACCAGAACCGGGTCATCCGCCCGCATCCGGCCTTCCGCCTGTTCGCCACCGCCAACACGGTCGGCCTCGGCGACACGTCGGGCCTCTATCACGGCACGCAGCAGATCAACCAGGCCCAGATGGACCGCTGGTCGATCGTCACGACGCTCAACTACCTGCCGCATGACAACGAGGTCGGGATCGTCCTGTCCAAGGCGAAGCATTTCGCCGATCCGAAGGGGCGGGCGCTGGTCGGGCGCATGGTGCGCCTCGCCGACATGACCCGCTCGGCCTTCATGAACGGCGATCTCTCGACCGTCATGAGCCCGCGCACGGTCATCACCTGGGCCGAGAATGCCGAGATCTTCGGCGATATCGGCTTCGCCTTCCGCGTGACCTTCCTCAACAAGTGCGACGAGCTCGAGCGCACGCTGGTGGCCGAGTTCTACCAGCGCGCCTTCGGCGAGGAGCTGGCGGAATCGGCGGCGAACGTCGTCCTTTCGTAAGGCTGGGGTCGCGATGAGCGGATCCAACATCGACGCCAAGGGCAAGGCCGGCGAGCCTGTGACGGAGCCGCTGAAGCGGGCCGTCGCCGGCTGCGTGCGCGCCATCTCCGGCAAGGCCGATCTCGAGGTCACCTATTCGAACGACCGTCCGGCGCTGACCGGGCTCCGGGCGCGCCTGCCCGAGCCCGGCCGCAAGCCGACGGCGCGCGAGATCGCGGTGACGCGCGGCCTCGGCGATTCGATGGCGCTGCGCCTCGCCTGCCACGACCAGGCCCTGCATCGCACCGTCGCGCCGGAGGGCAAGAATGCCCGCGCCGTGTTCGACGCCGTCGAGCAGGCCCGCGTCGAGGCGATCGGCGCGCGGCGGATGGACGGTGTCGCCAGCAATCTCTCGGCGATGCTCGAGGACCGCTACCATCGCGGCAATTTCCAGGACATCACGGAGCGCTCCGAGGCGCCGCTCGAGGATGCCGTCGCGCTGCTCGTCCGCGAGAAGCTGACCGGCCTCGCGCCGCCGGAATCGAGCCGGAAGATCGTCGATCTTTGGCGCGACTGGATCGAGGACAAGGCCGGCGACGGCTTCGACCGGCTGGAGAACACCGTCGGCGACCAGAAGCGCTTTGCCTCGGCCGTCCGCTCGCTGCTGGCCTCGCTCGAGATGGGCGACGAGCTCGGCGAGGGCGGCGAGGACGAGAACGAGCAGAACGGCGAGGCGAGCGACGATTCGGGCGCCGAGCAGGAGAGCGCGTCGGAACAGGCCGAGCAGGCCGAGAGCGAGGCGGCCGAGGAATCGGAGGCGACCGGCGACGAGACCGACGCCGGCGATACCGAGACGACCGAGAGCTCGACCGAGGAGGACACCGAGGGCGAGGAGTCGGAGGACGCCCGCGATGCCGGCGAGGAGCGCCGCCCCGAGCCGCCGCTGACCCGGCCGCTGCCTTCGACCGACTACAAGGCCTTCACGACCCGTTTCGACGAGACGATCAAGGCCGAGGATCTGTGCGATTCCGCCGAGCTCGACCGGCTGCGCGGCTTCCTCGACAAGCAGCTCGCCAATCTCCAGGGCGCGGTCGGCCGTCTCGCCAACCGCCTGCAGCGCCGCCTGATGGCGCAGCAGAACAGGTCCTGGGACTTCGACCGCGAGGAGGGCATCCTCGATCCGGCGCGGCTCCACCGCGTCGTGACCGATCCGATGCAGCCGCTCTCCTTCAAGATCGAGAAGGACACCGACTTCCGCGACACGGTGGTGACGCTGCTGATCGACAATTCCGGCTCGATGCGCGGTCGGCCGATCACGGTTGCCGCGACCTGCGCCGACATTCTCGCCCGCACGCTCGAGCGCTGCGGCGTCAAGGTCGAGATCCTCGGCTTCACGACGCGCGCCTGGAAGGGCGGCCAGTCGCGCGAGGCCTGGCTTCAGGCCGGCAAGCCCGCCTCGCCCGGCCGGCTCAACGATCTGCGCCACATCATCTACAAGGCGGCGGATGCGCCCTGGCGCCGTGCGCGGCGCAATCTCGGCCTGATGATGCGCGAGGGTCTCCTCAAGGAGAACATCGACGGCGAGGCGCTCGACTGGGCGCACAAGCGCCTGCTCGTTCGCTCCGAGCAGCGCCGCATCCTGATGATGATCTCGGATGGCGCGCCGGTCGACGATTCGACGCTTTCGGTGAACACCGGCAACTATCTCGAGCGGCATCTGCGCTTCGTCATCGACGAGATCGAGAACCGCTCGCCGGTGGAACTGATCGCCATCGGCATCGGCCACGACGTGACGCGCTATTACAAGCGTGCCGTCACCATCGTCGATGCCGAGGAACTCGCGGGCGCGATGACCGAGAAGCTCGCCGAGCTCTTCGACGAGAAGGGGACCGGCGGCGCGCAGCCCGGTCGCGGGAGGCGGGCCGCGTGAGGCATCCGCTTCGCGCCGCCCTGGCTCTAGCTCTGGCCGCCGCCCTCGCGGCGCCACTTTCGTCCGCTCCCGGGCTGGTCGCCCCGGCCCTCGCCGCGAGCGACCAGAAGCCCGGCATGCGGCCGGTCACGGTCCATGCCGAACCGATCCAGCGCTTCCAGCGCAATGGCGACGCCACCCGCTTCGGCGAGTTCGAGTTCCGCGGCGGGCTGATCCTCTCGTCGAACGAGCGCCGCTTCGGCAGCTTTTCCGGCATCGATATCGGCCCGGACGGCAGTCGCTTCATCGCCGTCGCCGATATCGGCCGCTGGCTGACGGGTCGGCTCGTGCGCGCCAGCGGCCATCTCGTCGGCGTCGAGGAGACGCGCTCCGGCGTCATGCTCGACGACAAGGGCCGCCCTCTTCTCCGCCGCTCCAGGGCGGATGCAGAGGCCGTGCGCCTCGCGCCCGACGGCAGCGGCGCCTATGTCACCTTCGAGCAGAGCAACACCTTGAAGTTCTACCGCTTCAAGACCGATCCCTCGCTCGCGCGGGCGACGCCCGTCGCGCTGCCGAAGAGCGCGCGCGGCATGGTGGGAAACCAGGGGCTGGAGACGGTGGCGATCGCGCCCGCCTCGGGGCCGCTGGCCGGGTCGCCGGTCATCGTCTCCGAGCAGTCGCTGGACGCCGCCGGCAATCATCGGGCCTGGGTGGTGCGCGGCCCGCGCGCCGGCGCCTTCTCCGTCGTCCGCAGCGATGATTACGACGTGACCGACGGCGCCTTCATGCCGGACGGCGACCTGCTCTTGCTCGAACGGCGCGTCACGGCGCTGCCGGTCGGCGTCAACATGCGGCTCCGCCGCATTCCGGCCGGCGCGATCCGGCCCGGCGCGGTGGTCGACGGTCCGGTGATGATGGAGGCCTCGATGGCCGACCAGATCGACAACATGGAAGGTCTCGCGGTCTCGACCGATGACGACGGCCGCATGCGCGTGACGCTCGTCTCCGACGACAACCAGAACCCGTTCCAGCGCACGCTGCTGCTCGAATTCGTCTGGCTCGGCCCGTCCACCGCGCTTAACTGACGCCCGCAAACAAAAAGGCCGCCTCGCGGCGGCCTTTCCGAATTCCGTTGGTGCCGGCCGATCAGGCGGCGACGGCGGCCGACTGCTTGTCGGCAATCTTGCGCTTCAGGACGCGGGCGCGATCCGAAAGCTCGCTCTCGTCGGCCTTGGCGAGGAACGCGTCGAGGCCGCCACGATGCTCGACCGAGCGCAGGCCATAGGCCGAGACACGCAGCTTGAAGCTCTGGCCCAGCGCATCGCTCATCAGCGTCACATTGACGAGGTTGGGCAGATAGCGGCGGCGGCTCTTGTTGTTGGCATGGCTGACGGTATTGCCGGTCAGCACGGCCTTGCCGGTCAGCTCGCAAACTCGCGACATTACGAAAATCCTTCTCATCTGCCGCGCGCGCCGGCCTCGGCATCCAACACGGCCAGTTCTTTCGAAAGTGGCGCTTCTCATAGAGAGGGAAGCCGCGTCCGTCAAGCTTTGCCGGGTATCGGCGCGAGACCGGCGCGGCCGCGTTCCTTCATCGATCGATACGGGAAGGCTAACACTTTGGTCAGAACTTTGCGCGCATCATGGTTAATGAAGTGATGCGAGCATGAATGGCGGGCCGCGGCTGCGGCGCGCGGGTAGAAGCGTGGAGCAGCAAGCATGACCCCGATGGCGAGGACGCACGAGGCGCAGCCGGCTGAGCGGCGGAGGGTCGGCCATGGCTTCGCGGCCGGGGCGCTCGCGGGGATGCTTGCCTTGATGGTGTCCGCCGGCGCCCCCGCCGACGCCGCCTCGCCCAAGAAGGGGCTCGCCGCGCCGCGCAGCGGTTCGGTTTCCGCCACCTACACCATGGGCCTCAACGGCATCACCATCGGCCGCTTCAGGCTGGACGCCACCGTCGACCAGCCGAATTATGCGATCACCATCAAGGGAACGACGAGCGGCATCTCGCGCCTCGTCTCCGACGGCACGGGCCTGCTCAAGAGCAGCGGCCGCCTCGCGGGCGGCGCCATCCTGCCGGCCAGCTACTACCTCGACACCACCGAGAACGGCGAGACCTCGAGCATCGTCGACATGCGCATGCGCTCGGGCACCATCGTCTCGGCGACGGCGCTGCCGCCCCTGCCGATCAGGGAAGACCGCGTGCCGCTGCTGCCGCAGCACAAGCACCACATCGTCGATCCGCTGTCCGCGATGATCGCGCCGCTCTATCCCGCCAATATGGCGCGCGCCTGCAACCGCACGATTCCCGTCTTCGACGGCTGGCAGCGCTTCGACATCCGCCTCTTCTACAAGTCGACCGCCGAGGTGAAGGGCGAGAACGGCTCCTATTCGGGGACGGTCTATGTCTGCGGCGCCCGCTATGTGCCGGTCGCCGGCCATCGGCCGAGCCGCGAGGCGGTGAAGTTCATGGAGCGCAACACCAATCTCGAGGTCTGGCTCGCGCCCGCCGCCGATGTCGGGGTGATGCTGCCCTATCGCATGCAGATCGGCACCGAGGCCGGCGTGCTCACCATCCACGCCTCGCGCTTCGCGGCGAACGGCGACGACGTGAAGCGCGCCGCCTCCAACTGAACCTGTCCGATTTCGGGACGCCGGCCGCGCTTCGTGAACGCGCGGCCGGCGTTCTCGTATCCATCGTCTCGCGACCGCCGTCGGGCTGTGTCGAGATATGGTGGCCGGCTCGGGAAGAGCCGCGAGATATCGGAGGAACGAAGCGGGAAACCGGGGTTCCCAGCGATTCGTCCGCGCTCTGTTCCCGCTCCGGACCGAAGGTTAAGGCCGATCGCTCAATTCGTCGCGATCCCGCTCATCCTTCCTTAACCTTCGGCGGCGAGGCGGCGCGCCGGCTTTTTTCCGCATGGGCCGGTTTGGCGGTAGATTGCGGCCCGGCACTCCCCATATACTTGTTCATGTCGCGGCGGGAACAGAACGGGAAGCCGTGCCGGTCAGCGATTCGGGCCGCTTTTGTTCCTGAGTTGTTCGTAGCGGCGGATGTGGTCCTGTCTTCGGGCGCTCCGACGATCCTTCCGCCCAATGCCGAGGTGAGACCACCCGCCCCATGACGGACAGCATCAGAGCCACGGGCGCCGGAGCAGGCGGCCGCGGCGTTACGGCCGTTCTCGGTCCGACCAATACCGGCAAGACCCATTTCGCGATCGAGCGCATGCTCGCCCATTCGAGCGGCGTCATCGGTCTGCCGCTGCGCCTCCTTGCCCGCGAGGTCTATGGCCGCATCGCCGCGCGTGTCGGCACCGAGGCGGTGGCGCTCATCACCGGCGAAGAAAAGATCATTCCGGCTCATCCGCGCTACCGGGTCTGCACGGTGGAGGCGCTGCCGTCGGAGACCGACGCGTCCTTCCTCGCCATCGACGAGATCCAGCTCGCCGGCGATCTCGAGCGTGGCCATGTCTTCACCGATCGCATCCTCAATCTGCGCGGCCGCGACGAGACGCTGCTGCTCGGCGCCGCCACCATGCGCGGCATCATCGAGAAGCTCCTGCCGGGTGTGACCGTCATCACACGGCCGCGCATGTCGCTTCTCACTTATTCCGGCTCGAAGAAGATCACCCGCCTGCCGCGCCGCTCGGCCATTGTCGCCTTCTCCTCCGATGAGGTCTATGCGGTGGCCGAGCTGATCCGTCGTCAGCGCGGCGGCGCCGCCGTTGTGCTCGGTTCGCTGTCGCCGCGCACCCGCAACGCCCAGGTCGAACTGTTCCAGAACGGCGATGTCGAATTTCTGGTCGCCACCGATGCGATCGGCATGGGGCTCAATCTCGACGTCGATCATGTCGCCTTCGCGCAGGAGCGGAAGTTCGACGGCTATCAGTATCGCCGCCTGACGGCGTCCGAGTTCGGGCAGATCGCCGGCCGCGCCGGCCGTCACACCCGCGACGGCACCTTCGGCGTCACCGGCCAGGTCGATCCGCTCGACGACGATCTCGTCGAGGCGCTGGAGAATCACCAGTTTCAGCCGGTGCGTACGCTTCAATGGCGCAACCGGTCACTCGATTTCCGCACGCTCGACACGCTGCGCATCAGCCTCGAGAAGCCGCCGGCGATGGAGGGCCTTTCCAAGGCGCCGCCTTCCGTCGATGTCGCCGTTCTGGAGCGGGTCGCGCGTGATGCCGAGGTCAAGGCGCTGGCCGACCGGCGCGAGCGCGTCCAGCTCTTGTGGGATATCTGCCAGATTCCGGATTACCGGCGCATCGCGCCGGCCAATCACGCCGAACTGGTGACAGAGATTTTCGGCTTCGTTGCGCGCAACGGGGCGGTGCCGGACGACTGGTTTGCCCGGCAGGTCGCCTTCGCCGATCGCACCGACGGCGACATCGATACCCTCGCCAATCGCATCGCCCATATCCGGACCTGGACCTTCGCCGCCAACCGTCCGAACTGGCTTCGTGATCCTCGGCATTGGCAGGAGCGCACGCGCGCGATAGAGGATCGTCTTTCCGATGCGCTGCACGAGCGATTGACGCAGCGTTTTGTCGACCGGCGCACCAGCGTCCTCATGAAGCGGCTGAGAGAAAACGCGATGCTCGAAGCAGAAATCACCTCGTCCGGCGACGTGCTGGTGGAGGGGCAGCATGTCGGAAGCCTGCAGGGGTTCCGCTTCACGCCGGATCCCAAGGCCGACGGACCGGACGCCAAGGCGATCGCGGCTGTCGCGCACCGGGCTCTTTCCGGCGAACTGGAACGGCGGGCCGAGAAGATCGGCCGGGCGCCCAATCCCGAATTCGCCCTGTCGAGCGACGGCACCCTGCGCTGGCTGGGCGCGCCGGTGGCGAAGATCATCTCGACCGACGATGTCCTCAAGCCGCGTCTCCTGCTTCTCGCCGATGAAGGGCTGACCGGCCCGTCGCGCGAGCGGGTGCAGGACCGGGTCGATCTCTGGCTGAAGAGCCATATCGAGACGCTGCTGAAGCCGCTCTTCGACCTCCTTGCCGGCGCCGAGCTCACCGCGCCCGCCCGCGGCATCGCCTTCCGCCTCGTCGAAGGCCAGGGCGTGCTCGACCGGTCCGAGATCGCCGAGGACCTGAAGGCGCTCGACCAGGAGTCGCGCGCCGGCCTTCGCAAGCTCGGGGTGCGCTTCGGCGCCTACCATGTCTATGTGCCGGCGCTGCTGAAGCCGGCGCCGAGCGCGCTCAACGCGCTGCTCTGGGCGCTGAAGAATCAGGGCCTCGATACGCCCGGCCTCGCCGAACTGCCGCAGCTCTCCTCGTCCGGGCGCACGACGATCCTCGTCGATCCCACCTTCGCGCGGCCGCTCTACAAGGTCGTCGGCTATCGCATCGCCGGCAACCGCGCCGTCCGCCTCGATATTCTCGAGCGCCTCGCCGACATCATCCGCCCGCTGATCGCCTGGAAGCCGACGCCCGACAATCTGGTGCCCCCCGATGGCGCGGTCGACGGCAACGGCTTCACCGTCACCGTCTCGATGATGTCGCTGCTCGGCTGCTCGGGCGAGGACTTCGCCGGCGTGCTGAAATCGCTCGGCTACCGCATGGAGCGCCGTCCGGCCCCGCCGAAGCCGGCCGCACCTGTCGCGGTCGAGGCACCCGCGGCGCCGGTCGAGGCTGCGTCCGAAGCCGCTCCCGTGGCGGACGAAGCGCCTGCAGAAGCGGCCGTCTCGGACGCCGTGACCGAGGGCGAGGCCGCCGAGGCCGCCGTGCCGGCCGCGAGCGAGGCCGACGTTGCGGAGGCTCCTGCGGAGCCGGCCGAGGCGCCCGCCGAAGCCGTTTCGGCAGAAGCCGAGGCGGATACCCCCGTCGCCGAGGTCACGGAAGCCGAGGCTCCGGCCGATGCGCCCGTCGAGGCGGCGACAGCCGCCACGGACGATGCCGCCGCGGCCGCGCCGGAGGAGCCGGCGATGATCGAGATCTGGCGGCCGGGCCGCTTCGATCGCCGTCCGCCGCGCGAGCAGAACGAGCGGCGCGGGGGCCATCGCCATCGCGGACCGCAACAGGCCGCTGGCGGCGAAGGCGGCGAGCAGCGCCGCGAGGGCGGACAGCAGCGTCGCGACGGCCGTCCGCAGCATGGCCAGCCGCGCGGGGAAGGCGCGCCCGCCGAGGGACGCCGCCCGGACAATCGCGGTGGCGAGGCCAAGGGTCCGCGCCGCGAGGATCGCGGCCCGCGTCAGGATCGGCGCAACAACGAGCGTGGCCCGGAGGCCGAGGGCGATCGTCCAGACCGTCGTCATGGCGAGCGTCATGGCGATCGCGATCAGCGTCGCGGCCCGGCGCCGCAGCAGCAGCGCCGCGACGAGCCGCGCCGCGAGCGGCCGATCGATCCCAATTCGCCCTTCGCCGCGCTGGCGGCGCTGAAGGCGGATCTCGAGGCCAAGAAGCGCGGAAGCTGAGCGCGTCAGCCGGGCGCGGCGGCTGAGCCGCGCTCGAGGAAGGGCGACGGCGTGCCCGGCAGGATCAGGACGAGGGAGACCGGCGCGCTGGCCGAGGTGGGCCGCCTCGGCGCGCCGCGCGTGACGAGCGTCACCGGCGGCGCGATGCCGATCGCGACGCGCCCGTCGGAGGCCGGCTTCAGCCCGCTCGATCTGCTCTTCGCCGCGCTGGCCGGATGCCTCGTCGTCAGCGCCCGCAGCGCGGCGGGCGAACTCGGGCTGCTCGACCGTTTCGAGACGGCGACGGCGCGCGTGAATGGCGAAAAGGCCGTGGAGGGTCCGTCCCGGGTCGAGGCGTTCCACGTGGAACTCACCATCGCGGGCGATCTCGACGAGGGTGAGCGCGCCCGGATCGCCGCGCGGGCGGAAGAGCTCTGTACTGTCAGCAACACCCTCCATGGTGCGCCGAGGATCGTGCTTCGGCACGGCTGAGCCTGCGCTGGACATTTGGCCACCACCGCTCGACCATCGCCGCGTCAGGCCGGCGAATCGCCCGACCCGGCGCAGGGCAGGGACGCGGGAGGGCCATGTCCGAGGCTCCAGAGCGGCAGCGCATCGACAAGTGGCTGTGGTTCGCACGCTTCGCGCGCACCCGTACGCTCGCCCAGAAGCTGGTGGCGGCCGGCTCGGTGCGCGTGAACCGCGAGCGGGTCGACAGCGCCAGCCGGCTGGTGAAGCCGGGCGACGTGCTGACGGTCGCGCTCGAGCATCAGATCCGCGTGGTGCGGGTGCTGTCGAGCGGCGAGCGTCGCGGCCCTGCCAGCGAGGCGCAGGAGCTCTATGAGGAAGTGACGCCGCCGGCCCCGGTCGCCCGCAGCGGCGGCGGTCCGCGGCCGACGAAGCGTGACCGGCGGGCCCTCGATGCGCTTCATGGCGCGGGCGGCGGCTTTCCGGGAATGCCGGTCGCGGACGGGGGCGAAGACTAGATGTTCTTTTCTCGGCGCGGCGTCCCGGCGCACCGGGGCGTCCTTGCACCGTCCGGTCAAATTGTTTACCCAAACCCTGCCTGCGAGAACCCTGCCCGAGAGGCTGGCGCGCCGCGGGCGAGGAGATCGCCGTGCCCTATGTCGTGACCGATAACTGCATTCGCTGCAAATACACCGACTGCGTCGAGGTCTGCCCCGTGGACTGTTTCTACGAGGGCGAGAACATGCTGGTCATCCATCCCGACGAATGCATCGACTGCGGCGTCTGCGAACCGGAATGCCCCGCCGAGGCGATCAAGCCGGACACCGAGCCGGGCCTCGACAAATGGCTGAAGCTCAACGCCGAATATGCCGAGAAGTGGCCGAACATCACGCTGCGCAAGGAGCCGCCGGCCGACGCGGCGACCTTTGACGGCGTCGATGGAAAGCTCGAGCAGTACTTCTCGGAGAAGCCCGGCGAGGGCGACTGAGACAGGCGCCGCTGGCGCCACCGGACTGCGACCGATTCGCCTCCTGGCGGCGCGCGGGCGAGAACCCGCGCGTTAAAGCTTTGTTTTTCCGCCCTTTTGTGATACATAACCAACACAGTCGGTAAAAACCTTCGGCGTTGCCGCACCAGATCGGTGTTTGGTTGGTGGTAAGCCCCCACTTTCGGTAGTCGATGAACCTCTGGTGGTGCCCCCCGGCGCCGCCGGCGGACATCCGCGACCCATTGTGCGTGGCGCCAGCTGCCTTTCGGCGGGCCAGCGATTTTTTCCATCGGCTGACAGGTGTGAGAGGCGGATCCGGGTGGTTCGCCGCCGGGATGCGTTTTTCCCGGCAGCTGCCCGGTCGCATGGAGCGATGGGCCTGGCGCGGGTGCGCCCGGCCCGGCCTCCGGTCTGGCGAGCCGGGACCGTAACCGCAAGGAGTTGAGACGAGTATGGCCGCAATCAAGAAGACCACTCATCGTTCCGATTTCAAGACGAGCGAGCGCATCGTCTATCCGGCGCATGGCGTCGGCGAGATCGTCGGTCTCGAGGAACAGGAAGTGGCCGGCATGAAGCTCGAACTGTTCGTCATCGCCTTCGAGAAGGACAAGATGAAGCTGCGCGTCCCGGTCGCCAAGGCGACGGCCGTCGGCATGCGCAAGCTGTCCGATGCCGCTACCGTCAAGAAGGCTCTGGAGACGATCCGCGGCCGCGCGCGCGTCAAGCGCACGATGTGGAGCCGCCGCGCCCAGGAATACGAGGCCAAGATCAATTCCGGCGATCTCATCGCCATTTCCGAGGTCGTGCGCGACCTGTTCCGCTCCGAGAGCCAGCCGGAGCAGTCCTATTCCGAGCGCCAGCTCTACGAGGCGGCCCTCGACCGCATGTCGCGCGAGATCGCGGCGGTGAGCGAGATCTCCGAGACCGAGGCCGTGCGCCAGATCGAGCAGAACCTCGCCAAGAGCCCGCGCCGCGGCGCCAAGGCCGAGGACGCGACCGGCGAGGCCGAGCCCGAGGACGATCACGACGAGACGCATGACGAGGCGGCCTGAGCCGCTTCGCCGCGCCCCCGGGCGCGGCTGCCGACAGTGATGCAGAGCGCCCGGCCGCAAGGCCGGGCGTTCGCTTTTTCAAGACCCTCATCACGCCGATTTGTGCGCGTCGCGCGCAACCAACCGACGATCCCGTCCGTATGACGAAGGACAGCAAGCGGATCAAAGGACGGGAGCAGCGCCATGGCGATGTCGACGAATTCCGGCCGCCAGTTCGTGCGGGCGGCCATGCAGGCCCCCTATCTCGAACGCGGGCAAGAGAAGTCGCTTGCCGAGAAATGGCGCGGCGAGAGCGACGCGGCCGCCCTCCATGAGCTGACTCAGTCGCATATGCGCCTCGTCATCGCCATCGCGGCCCGCTTCCGCCATTTCGGCCTGCCGATGAACGACCTGATCCAGGAGGGCAATGTCGGCCTGCTCGAGGCGGCGGCCCGCTTCGAGCCCGAGCGCGATATCCGCTTCTCCACCTACGCCACCTGGTGGATCCGCGCCGCGATCCAGGACTATGTGCTGCGCAACTGGTCGATCGTCCGTGGCGGCACCTCCTCCACGCAGAAGGCGCTGTTCTTCAACCTGCGCCGGCTCCGCGCCCGTCTCGCCCGGACGCAGGAAGGGGTCAGCAACCGCGAGATCTACCAGCAGATCGCATCGACCATCGGCGTCTCGACCGACGATGTGGCGATGATGGATGCGCGCCTGTCGGGTTCCGACACCTCGCTCAACGCGCCGGTGGGCGAGGGCGACGCCTCGGCGTCCGACCGTCAGGACTTTCTCGTCGACGACACCCCGCTGCCCGACGAGCGGGTCGGCGAGGCGATCGACGGCGCGCGCTGGTCGGCCTGGCTGCACGAGGCGATGGACGCACTCAATCCGCGCGAGATCCGCATCCTCAAGGCCCGGCGCCTGAGCGAGGAGAGCGCGACACTGGAGGAACTGGGCGCCGCGCTCGGCATCTCCAAGGAACGCGTCCGCCAGATCGAGAGCCGCGCGATTGAGAAGCTCAAGGCGGCGCTGCTGCGGGACCATGGCCCCGAGGCGCGGCCGCTCTGACCCACGAGTGAAAACGAAGAAGGGGCGCGGCCGTCGAAGCCGCGCCCCTTTTTCTCGTCGTGATTACCGAACCTATTCGATCTGCGTGACGTCGCGCACCGCGCCGCGGTCGGCGCTGGTCGCCATGGCGGCATAGGCGCGCAGCGCCGTCGAGACGGCCCGCTTGCGCGGCGCGGCGGGTTTCCAGCCGGCCTTGCCCTTGGCGTCCATCGCGGCGCGGCGGCGGGCGAGTTCCTCGTCCGAAATCACGATCCGCATGCTGCGGTTCGGGATGTCGATCTCGATCATGTCGCCGGGCTCGACCAGGGCGATGGCGCCGCCCGAGGCGGCCTCCGGCGCGACATGGCCGATGGAGAGACCCGAGGTGCCGCCCGAGAAGCGGCCGTCGGTGATGAGCGCGCAGGCCTTGCCGAGGCCGCGCGACTTCAGATAGCTCGTCGGATAGAGCATCTCCTGCATGCCGGGACCGCCCTTCGGACCCTCGTAGCGGATGACGACGACGTCGCCTTCCTTGACCTTCTTGTTGAGGATGCCGTGGACCGCATCGTCCTGGCTCTCGAAGATCACGGCCGGGCCGGTGAATTTCAGGATCGACTCGTCGACGCCGGCCGTCTTCACGACGGCGCCGTTCGGCGCGAGATTGCCCTTCAGAACCGCGAGGCCGCCGTCCTTCGAGAAGGCGTGCGGGATGTCGCGGATGGCGCCCGCCTCGCGGTCGAGATCGAGCTCGTCCCAGCGCGAGGACTGGCTGAAGGCGACCTGGGTCGCCACGCCGCCCGGCGCGGCGCGGAAGAATTCGCGCACGCTCTCGGAATTGGTCTGCCGGATGTCCCAGCGCTGGATGGCCTCGCCGAGCGTCGCGGTATGCACCGTCGGCTGGTCGGTGTTGAGCAGGCCGCCACGCGCCAGTTCGCCCAGGATCGCCATGATGCCGCCGGCGCGATGGACGTCCTCCATGTGGACGTCCTGCTTGGCCGGCGCGACCTTGGAGAGCACCGGCACGCGGCGCGACAGGCGGTCGATGTCGTCGAGGCCGAAATCGATGCCCGCCTCATGGGCGGCGGCGAGGATGTGCAGCACGGTGTTGGTCGAGCCGCCCATCGCGATGTCGAGCGTCATCGCGTTCTCGAAGGCGCCGAAGCCGGCGACGTTGCGCGGCAGCACGGTCTCGTCGTCCTGCTCGTAGTAGCGGCGGGCGAGGTCGACGATGAGATGGCCCGCCTCGACGAAGAGCCGCTTGCGGTCGGAATGGGTGGCGAGCGTCGAGCCGTTTCCGGGCAGCGACAGGCCGAGCGCTTCGGTGAGGCAGTTCATCGAATTCGCCGTGAACATGCCGGAGCAGGAGCCGCAGGTCGGGCAGGCCGCGCGCTCGATGGTGGCGACGTCCTCGTCCGAGGTGCGCTCGTCGGCGGCGGCGACCATGGCGTCGACGAGGTCGAGCGCGACCTTGCGGCCGTGCAGGACGACCTTGCCGGCCTCCATCGGCCCGCCGGAGACGAAGACGGCCGGGATGTTCAGCCGCAGCGCCGCCATCAGCATGCCGGGCGTGATCTTGTCGCAGTTGGAGATGCAGACCATGGCGTCGGCGCAATGCGCATTGACCATGTATTCGACGCTGTCGGCGATGATCTCGCGCGAAGGCAGTGAATAGAGCATGCCGTCATGGCCCATCGCGATGCCGTCGTCGACGGCGATCGTGTTGAACTCCTTGGCGACGCCGCCCGCCTGTTCGATCTCGCGCGCGACGAGCTGGCCGAGATCCTTGAGATGGACGTGGCCGGGCACGAACTGCGTGAACGAATTCACCACCGCGATGATCGGCTTGCCGAAGTCGCCGTCCTTCATGCCCGTCGCGCGCCAGAGGCCGCGGGCGCCGGCCATGTTGCGGCCGTGGGTGGTGGTGCGGGAGCGATAGGCAGGCATGGAGACCTCGCGTGACGAACAGGGTTCCCGTGGGGACCATCTCGGCGGCCGGTGGTGCGGGCCGCGACCGGGAAGATAGTTTCGTTGCACCAGAATACGATGCCTGTCGAGTGAAAATGGCCGCGACAGGCCTCTTGAAAGGCTGCGAGGACACCGCCATCTTCCGCCCAACGAGCGGGGTCCGGGCCCCTCTGGCGGTGCGTCGCCCACCGCGATGTCGGACCCTTTGGCCATGAGGCACGGCGACCTGCGGCTCGTTTCATGGAAGCCCTATCCGTATTCCTTTTCTCCGATTTCCTCGGCCAGACCGTCGCGGTGTGGCTCGCCTTCCTGGTCATCATCGTCGCGCTGCTCGCCTTCGATCTCGGCTTCGCCAACAAGGGCGACCATGAGATCGGCATCCGCCGCAGCCTTCTCTTCTCCGCGCTCTACATCGCCATCGCGCTGATCTTCGGCGGCTATGTCTGGTGGTCGATGGGGCCGAAGTCCGGCATGGACTATCTGACCGGCTTCGTCGTCGAGAAGAGCCTCGCGCTCGACAACATCTTCGTCATTTCGCTGATCTTCACTGCCTTCGCGGTGCCGCGCGCCTACCAGCACCGGGTGCTGTTCTGGGGCATCGTCGGCGTCGTCGTGCTGCGCGCCATCATGATCGGCCTCGGCGCGGCGCTCATCAGCCAGTTCGGCTGGATTCTCTACGTGTTCGGCGCCTTCCTCGTCCTCACCGGCATCAAGATGCTGATGGCCGGCGACGAGGAGCCGGACATCGAGAAGAACCGGGTCGTCCGTCTGGTGCGGAAGTTCATCCCGGTCACCAGCGAGTTGCACGGCCATCACTTCTTCGTGCGCGCGCCGAGCCGGCGCAGCGGCCGGCTCGTCTGGACGGCGACGCCGCTCTTCCTGGCGCTCGTCACGATCGAGATCATCGACATCGTCTTCGCGGTCGACAGCGTGCCGGCGGTGTTCGCGATCACTCAGGACCCGTTCATCGTCTACACGAGCAACATCTTCGCGATCCTCGGCCTGCGCGCCCTCTATTTCGCGCTCGCCGCCGCGGTGCACCGTTTCCACTATCTCAAATATGCCCTGGCGCTGGTGCTGATCGTCGTCGGCGCCAAGATCTACTGGACGCATCTCGTCGGACCGGTCGATTCCCTCGTCTCGCTCGGCCTCACGGTCGGCCTGCTCGGTGGCGGCGTGATCGTCTCGCTCTGGCGCACGCGCGCGGAAGACGCCGCGGCCGCCGCGCACGACCTCAAGGCCGGCTCCTGACGCGCAACCGGCAGCGCGGCCGTCCCGGTCACGGGGCGGCCGGTGCCGGAAAAGGGCAGGGCAAAGGTCCGTCCGGGGTCAGCCCCCCGGGCGGCGCTCAGGCGGGGTCCAGCGCCCGCTCGACGAGCCGCGCCAGATAAGACGAGCCGACCGGGATCGCCTCGTCGTTGAAGTCGTAGTCGGAATTGTGCAGGCCGGCGGTGTCGCCGTTGCCGAGGAAGATGAAGGCGCCGGGCCGCTTCTCCAGCATGTAGGAGAAGTCCTCGCCGCCCATCATCGGCGCGACATCGGTGTCGACATTGCCGGCGCCGGCCACCTCGCCCGCCACCTTCGCGGCGAAATCCGTCTGCGCCGCGTGGTTCACGGTCACGGGATAGTTGCGGTCATAGTCCACCGCGATGGTCGCGCCCGTCGCGAGCGCGATGCCGGAGGCGATGCGCATGATGCGCTCCTCGGCGAAGTCGCGCAGCTCCGCCTTGAGCGTGCGCACGGTGCCGCCCAGCCGCGCCGAGCCGGGAATGATGTTGTGGGCATGGCCGGCATTGAAGCGCGTCACCGACACGACGACGGATTCGATCGGGTCGACGCCGCGCGAGACGATGGTCTGCAGCGCCGTGACGAGCTGCGCGCCGATGACGACCGGGTCGATCGTGATGTGCGGCTTCGCGGCATGGCCGCCATGGCCGGTGATCTCGAGGGAGAATTCGTCGGTCGCGGCCATGATCGGGCCGGGGCGGATGGCGAAATGACCGATATCGAGGCCGGGCATGTTGTGCAGCCCGTAGACCTCGTCGATGCCGAAGCGCTCCATGAGCCCGTCCTCGACCATCGCGCGGCCGCCGCCGCCGCCTTCCTCCGCAGGCTGGAAGATCACCACGGCCGTGCCGGCGAAATTGCGCGTCTCGGCGAGATAGCGGGCGGCGCCGAGCAGCATCGCCGTGTGGCCGTCATGGCCGCACGCATGCATCTTGCCGGGCTCCGTCGAAGCGTAGTCCTTGCCGGTCGTCTCGAGGATCGGCAGCGCGTCCATGTCGGCGCGCAGCCCGATGACGCGGCCGTCGCCCTTCGCCCCCTTGATGACGCCGACCACGCCGGTGCGACCGATCCCGGTCTCGACCGCGTCGACACCGAAGTCGCGCAGCAGGCCGGCCACGGTCGCGGCCGTGCGATGCACCTCGTAGAGCAGTTCGGGATGGCGGTGCAGATCATGCCGCCAGGCGACGATGTCGTGCTGGAACTCGGCGAGGCGGTTGATGATCGGCATCGGGCACTCCGGAGCGTCCTAAAGGACCACTTTAGCTGCACCGCAACAGAAAATCACGCCACCGCCTGAAGCCCGCCGGCGCGCTCGATGAAGGCGACGACCTCGTCCACATTGTGCCCGGCGCGGACATTGGTGAAGACGAAGGGCCGCTGGCCGCGCATGCGGCGGGAATCGCGGTCCATCACCTCCAGCGAGGCGCCGACCATCGGCGCGAGATCGATCTTGTTGATGACGAGGAGATCGGAGCGGGTGATGCCGGGGCCACCCTTCCTCGGGATCTTGTCGCCCGCCGAGACGTCGATGACGTAGATCGTGATGTCGGCGAGCTCGGGCGAGAAGGTCGCCGCGAGGTTGTCGCCGCCGGATTCGATGAGGATCACGTCGAGGCGGGGGAAGCGGCGGTTGAGATCGGCGACCGCGGCGAGGTTGATCGAGGCGTCCTCGCGGATCGCGGTATGCGGGCAGCCGCCCGTCTCGACGCCGAGGATCCGGTCCGCCGCCAGCGCGCCTGAGCGCGTGAGGAACTCGGCGTCCTCCTTCGTATAGATGTCGTTGGTGATCGCCGCGATGTCGTAGCGCTCCCGGAGCCGCTTGCAGAGCGCATCCATGAGCGCGGTCTTGCCGGAGCCGACGGGGCCGCCGACGCCGACGCGCAGGGGGCCGTTGGGGGAGCGGGTCATGAGCGGAACAGCCTCGTATACTGCGTTTCGTGTTTCATGCTGGCGATGTCGGCGCGGAAGACCGCGCCGCCGACCGCCTCGAGCGGCTGGCCTTCCGCCCGGTCCACCGCGCGGGTGACGACCGGCGACAGGCGCGCGATGATCTTCTGCCCGTCGGTCTGGCCGAGCGGGACGGCCCTGAGGCCAGCCGAGACGATATTGGCCGCGAAGGCGTGCAGATAGGCCTCGGCGGCCGGCCGGCGCGGCACGCCATGCGCCGCAGCGGCCACGGCCACGGCCACCGGATAGGCGGGACCCTCGTCGCCGGCGAGCCGCTCCGCCGCCCTGGCGAGCGGGGCGTTCGGCCAGGCGGCGGTGACGGCGATCATGAAGGCGCGGCCCTGCGCAAGGGATTCGAGCCGCCGCTCGGCGCCCGGCGCCAGCGCGGCTGCCAGTTCCGCCACCTCGGCCAGGCGGTCCGGATCGTCGATCGCCCCGGCGGCATGGGCGAAGAGGATCGCGTCCGAGCGCCCGGCGCCGTGGAGCAGGATATCGGCGATCCAGGCCTCCAGGCCCGGCGCGTCGCGCACCGTCCCGTCCTCGATCGCCCATTCGAGGCCGTGACTGTAGCTGAAGGCGCCGACCGGAAAGGACGGCGACAGCCAGGCGAGAAGGCGATGCAGCGCCGCCGGATCAACGAGGTCGGACCGGGGAGCCTCGCGCAGCGTCACGGACGATCCCGCCGGTGGCCGTGACCGTGGTGATGGTCGTGACCGTGGTGATGGTCATGATCGTGATGGTCATGGTCATGGTCATGGTCGTGGTCTTGCCCGCCATGCTCATGATCATGCGCATAGCCGTGCTCTTCGACAGGGGCGGGACCGTGATCATGGCCGTGCACCCGGCCGTGGCCATAGGCGCCGCCTTCCGGATTGAACGCCGCCTCGACGGCGGTGACCGTCGCGCCGAGCCCTTCCAGCATCGTCTCGATCACATGATCGCGCCGGATGCGGAGCTTCTCGCCGATGAGTTCGGTCGGCAGATGGCGGTTGCCGAGATGCCAGGCGACGCGCACCAGATGCGCCGCGTCGCGGGCGGTCACCTCCGCGAGCGCCTCCGGCGCGGCCTCGACGGCGACGATACGCCCGTCCTCCAGCAGCAGCCCGTCGCCATGGCGCAGCGCCACCGCGCCGGGCAGGTCGAGCAGGAAGGCGGTGCCGCCCTTCGCCGACATCGCGACGCGCCGGCGATGGCGCGCATCGAAATCGAGCACGACGGTATCGACGGCCGCCTTCGACCACAGGCCGGCGGGATAGACGGAGACGGCGCGGATCATTCTGGCAGATCCTGGTAGAGGTCAGGCGGAAACGCCGGATCCAGAACCTCCTCGACGGAGAACGGGCAGGTTTCGGGAAAAAGGCGAAGCGGCAATTCGGTCTCTGCGGCGGCAATACGTCTGGCGCTCACATATTCCACCGCGAGAATTTCGGCGGGATAGGGCCTGAGGCTCGGGCTGTCGCCGAGGATACGCCGGAGTCGATCCCGATGTTCGATGATCGAGGCGACCCAGCCACCCTCGCGTCGATCCGGCTGGTAATTCCATTTCAGGAGGTGGGCGAGCACGACATTCAGATTGCTGCCGATGCTGCGTCGGTCGCTCCGTCCCAAGCCCTCGATCTCCTCGGCGGCATTCTCCCAGTCCACTTCGTTGTGGCGGCGGGCCCGCAACTTCTCGGCCTGGTCCTGCGTCCATGCATAGAAATCGTCGTCGTAGGCAGAGGCTGTTTTCGTCGCGGTCCGCGTGCTCATCGTCCCAATCTAGAACAGGAAGTAGCGCTGGGCCATCGGCAGCACGTCGGCGGGCTCGCAGGTGAGCAGTTCGCCGTCGGCCCGCACCTCGTAGGTCTCGGGGTCGACCTCGATGTCGGGCGTCGCATTGTTGCGGATCATCGCCGCCTTGCCGATGCCGCCGCGCGTGTTCTCGACGGCGACGAGGTCCTTGTCGACGCCGAGCTTGTCGCGCAGGCCATTCGCCACCGCCGCCTTGGAGACGAAGGTCACCGAGGACGCGGTCAGCGCCTTGCCGAAGGCGCCGAACATCTGGCGATAGTGGACGGGCTGCGGCGTCGGGATCGAGGCGTTGGGATCGCCCATCGGCGCCGCGGCGATCATGCCGCCGAGCAGCACATAGTCGGGCTTCACGCCGAAGAAGGCGGGCGACCAGAGCACCAGATCGGCGCGCTTGCCGACCTCGATCGAGCCGATCTCGCGGGCGAGGCCCTGCGCGATGGCCGGGTTGATCGTGTATTTGGCGATGTAGCGCTTCACCCGCTCATTGTCGTTGTCGCCCGTCTCGGAGGCGAGGCGCCCGCGCTGCACCTTCATCTTGTGCGCCGTCTGCCAGGTCCGGAGCGGAACCTCGCCGACGCGGCCCATGGCCTGGCTGTCCGAGGACATGATCGAGAAGGCGCCGAGATCGTGCAGGATGTCCTCGGCGGCGATCGTCTCCTTGCGGATGCGGCTCTCGGCGAAGGCCACGTCCTCGGGAATCGACGGATCGAGGTGGTGGCAGACCATGAGCATGTCGAGATGCTCTTCGAGCGTGTTGCGCGTATAGGGCCGCGTCGGATTGGTCGAGGACGGGATGACGTTGGGCAGTCCAACGACGCGGATGATGTCCGGCGCATGGCCGCCGCCGGCGCCCTCGGTGTGGAAGGCGTGGATCGTGCGGCCCTTGAAGGCGGCGATCGTATCCTCGACGAAGCCCGACTCGTTGAGCGTGTCGGTGTGGATCATCACCTGCACGTCGTAGTCGTCGGCGACCGACAGGCAGCAGTCGATCGCGGCCGGGGTCGTGCCCCAGTCCTCGTGCAGCTTCAGCGACGAGGCGCCGGCCTCGATCATCTCGACCAGCGCCTCGGGCCGCGAGGCGTTGCCCTTGGCGGCGATGGCGATGTTCATCGGGAAGGCGTCCATCGCCTGGATCATGCGGGCGATGTGCCAGGGGCCGGGCGTGCAGGTGGTGGCGAGCGTGCCATGCGCGGGGCCGGTGCCGCCGCCGACCATGGTGGTGACGCCCGACATCAGCGCCTCCTCGATCTGCTGCGGGCAGATGAAGTGGATATGGCTGTCGATGCCGCCGGCGGTGAGGATCTTGCCCTCGGCCGCGATCACCTCGGTGCCGGGGCCGATGACGATGTCGACGCCGCTCTGCACGTCGGGATTGCCGGCCTTGCCGATCGCGGCGATGCGGCCGTCCTTCAGCGCGACGTCGGCCTTGACGATCCCCCAGTGGTCGAGGATCAGCGCGTTGGTGAAGACGGTGTCGACGGCGCCACCGGCCCGTGTCACCTGGCTCTGGCCCATGCCGTCGCGGATCACCTTGCCGCCGCCGAACTTCACCTCCTCGCCATAGGTGGTGAGGTCGCGCTCGACCTCGATGACGAGGTCGGTGTCGGCGAGGCGGACCTTGTCGCCGACGGTCGGCCCGAACATATGGGCATAGGCGTGGCGGGATATCTTGGCCATGACCGTCTCCGTCAGCCCAGCGGGCCCATGATCTTGTTCTGGAAGCCGTAGACGGTGCGCGTGCCACCATAGGGCACGAGCGTCACCGTGCGCGTCTGGCCGGGCTCGAAGCGGACCGCCGTGCCGGCCGCGATGTCGAGGCGCATGCCGCGCGTCTTGTCGCGATCGAAGGCGAGCGCGTTGTTGGTCTCGAAGAAATGATAGTGGCTGCCGACCTGGATCGGCCGGTCGCCGGTGTTGGAAACGTCGAGCGTGACGGTCGCAAGGCCGGCATTGAGCTCTATGTCGCCATGGCCGGTGATGATCTCGCCTGGGATCATGGTGTCTTTCCCCTGGTTCCGTCAGGCCGCGAGGCCGCGCCGTTCCGTGCAGCGCTCGTCGTTCCCCAGCACGCGGCGTGCCGAGGGCGGGTTGGCGGCGAGCTTGCCGGCCGGCCGCACCGGCCGCCGGACCAGTTCGCCGCCGCAATTGGGGCAGAGGCCGCCGAAGACGGTCGCCGCGCAGTCCGGGCAGAAGGTGCATTCGAAGCTGCAGATCATCGCGTCGGCCGCCGGCGGCAGGTCGCGGTCGCAGCATTCGCAATTGGGCCTGAGCTCGAGCATCGCCGCTACCTTATCGGCTGGTGGACGGTGACGAGCTTGGTGCCGTCGGGGAAGGTCGCCTCGACCTGCACGTCGTGGATCATGTCGGCGATGCCGTCCATGACCTGCGCGCGGGTGATGACATGGGCGCCGGCCTCCATCAGGTCGGCGACGGTGCGACCGTCGCGCGCGCCCTCGACGACATAGTCGGTGATCAGTGCGATCGCCTCGGGGTGGTTCAGCTTGACGCCGCGCTCCAGCCGCTTGCGGGCGACGATCGCGGCCATGGCGATGAAAAGCTTGTCCTTCTCGCGCGGTGTCAGATTCATCGGTCCAAAGCCTCCAGCATCCCTATTCCGGTCAGCACGACCAGACGCGCGGCATCGGCCGCCCGCGCAAGGCCAAGATCACGCTTTCGAGATCGCGCCGCAAGACCTGCCCCGAAGGGGCGAGGAAACGCAGGCTGAGCAGTCCGCGAAAGGCGCTGGCCCCGGCTTCTCCCATGCACGTCTCGAGCCTCTCGCGCACCGCGCCGAGCTTGTCCTCGGCATCCGGCGCGACGAGCACGAGGCTCGCGATCGCCACCTGGCCACCGGCGGTCGCGCCCCGCTCCATCAGCGCCGCGACATCGCCGTCGACCGCGATGCCGTCGGCATAGACGAGCGTTCCGGCGCGGCGGACGCGCCAGCGGTCGGCGAGGGTCAGCGCCGTCGCGCGCTCGCCCATCGCCGTGCGTCCGAACACATAGGCCTCGAGCAGCAGCGCCGTCGCATCGGCGGCGAGGTCGACCTCGAGCGATCGGCTGATCGCCGAACGGTCGAACAGGATCGTTTCCTGCGGCAGCCAGTCGATATGGGCGCCGGCGCCGATGCTGACGCGGTTCTCCACCCGAGCCGGCGCCGCCCCGGGCACCGCGCGATAGATGCGCTCGGCCGCCTGCGTGGTCACGGTGGCGTCGACGCCGTCGCCGATCGCCGCCTCGTAGACGAGCACGTCCCCGCTCGTGATGCCGCCGGCGGTGTTGAGAAGAACGGCATCCGGCGGCACGCCCGGCTCCGGTCGCGGCAGGCGGATCTTGCAGCAGCCCTGCTGCACGAATTCCGTCAGGCGGACATGCGGGCCGTCCCGGCGGAAGCCGATCCGCGCCCGCCCCTCGGCGCGCTGCATGCGGACCGGCGCCGCATCGGGCTCCGGGCGACGCCCTGCGGGGATGGTCTCGCCGTCCATGGTCGTGATCGGGTCTCCGCCTCGCGGGGCGATGGGCCTTCGTCAGCGGCGAAGGGGATGAATTTCCATGAGGATTTCACGCCGGCCGGGGCCGCGCAAGCGCTTCGGACGGGCAGCAACGGTACCCATTTTTGCCAATTGCCGCCTTTCTGGTCTATGAAGGGCGGGAACGTGGCCGCCCGGGGCCCGAAAGCCCTTGGCCGATCGCCCTTTTCGCTTGTTCTGCCTGCTTGCCCGAACAACCAGGATTCCGCCCGTGACGCGTTGCCTCGCCCGCCTTTTCGCCGCCTTCCTGTTCACGCTGACGGGGGCACTGGCGGCCCGGGCGGTCGAGACGCCCTATCTGGTGCTCGATCTCGGCAGCGGGCGCGTCCTTGCCGATCGCAACGCCAACCAGCTCTGGTATCCCGCCTCCGTCACCAAGCTGATGAACGCCTACGTGACCTTCAAGGCGATCAGGGCCGGCGAGGTCTCGCTGTCGACGCGGGTCGTCGTCTCGAAGAACGCGCTCGCCGAGCCGCCGAGCAAGATGGGCTTCAAGGTCGGCACCGCGATCGACCTCGACAACGCCATCAAGATGATGCTCGTCCATTCCTCGAACGACATCGCCGTGGCGGTCGCGGAGACGGTGGGCGGCAGCGAGGCGGCCTTCATCGCCCGGATGAACGCGGAGGCGGCGCGGCTCGGCATGGGCTCGACGCATTTCGTCAATCCGAACGGCCTGCCTGGCGCCGGGCAGTATACGACGGCGCGCGATCTCGCCGTGCTCGGTCAGGCGCTGTGGAGAGACTTTCCGGAGTGGCGGCCGATCTATCGCATCACCGCCATCAAGTCCGGCAAGCGGGTGCTGAAATCGGCCAACAACCTGCTGGAGCGCTATCCCGGAACGCTCGGCATGAAGACGGGCTTCATCTGCTCGTCGGGCTTCAATGTCGTGGCGCTGGCGCAGCGAGGCGACCGCGTGCTGCTCGCCGTGGTGCTCGGCATGCCGAGCGCGCTGGAGCGGGCGGAACTCGCGGCGCGGCTGTTCAATGACGGCTTCGAGGGTCGGGCGCGGCCCGGTCCGACGCTGGCCGGTCTCCAGGGCAATTCGCCGGCGCCCTATGTCATCGACATGAAGCCCGAGATCTGCATGAAAAAGGATCGCGGCGAGCACGAGACCGACGACGAGGAGCAGGTCAGCGCGCTGGTTCCTAAGTTCAAGCTGATGGATCCGATCACCGTCACCACGCTCGGCGTCGTGAAGCCGGACGGCTCGATCAAGGCGGCGACCGACGTCGCAGACGCGCCGGCCGCCACCAAGTCCAAGAAGCCGGCCGCCAAGACGGCCGCCCAGAAGACCGAGCCGGCCAAGAAGACCAGCAAGACCGCCAAGAAGACGAAGAAGCCCGCCGATCCGGCGCCCGCCACCGACGAGGCCGCCGTCCTGCCGGCGAGCGCGGCCGGCGATGCGGACCCGACGCCGCCCGTCAAGGCGAGCGGCACGAAGGCGGGCAAGGCGCCGGTGAAGCTCGAGATCGGCGTTCCGTTCGATTCGACCGAGATCGCGCCGCTTCCCGAAGCCGGCGGCCTGCATTGAGCGCCGTGGCGGCGGGACAGAAGGGCAGGCGGCCGCCGGTTCCGCTCACCGTCCTGACCGGCTTTCTCGGCGCCGGCAAGACGACGCTCCTGAACGCTCTTCTCATCGATCCGGCGCTGGCCGGAACGGCGGTCATCATCAACGAGTTCGGCGCGGTCGGGCTCGACCATCTCCTCGTCGGCGCGTCCGAAGACGGGATCGTCGAGCTCTCGTCGGGCTGCCTCTGCTGCACCATCCGCGGCCAGCTCGCGACGACGCTCGAAAATCTCCTGCGCGCGCTCGACAACCGTCGCATCGCCCGGCTCGATCGCGTCGTCGTGGAAACGACCGGTCTCGCCGATCCGACGCCGGTGCTGCAGAGCGTGCTGCTGCATCCCTATCTGTCGCTTCGCTACCGTCTCGATGGCGTGGTCACGGTGGTCGATGCGGTCAATGGCGCACGTACGCTCGCCGCCCATTGGGAGGCAGCGCGGCAGGTCGCGGTGGCCGACCGGATCGTGCTGACCAAGACAGATCTCGCATCGGATCAGGGGGCCGCCGAGGCCCGGGCCGCGATCCGCGCGCTCAATCCCGCCGCGCCGATCCTCGACGCGGCCCGAGGCGAGGCCGCCGCGCCCCGCCTCTTCGACAGCCAGCCTTTCTCGACCGAAGGCAAGATCGCCGATGTCGAGGCCTGGCTGTCAGCGGCGGCCGACGACGGGCATCATGACCATGATGATCATGATCACGGCCATGACCACCACGGCCATCACCATGACCATGCCCACCATCACGATCACCATCATCACCACGACGTCAGCCGCCACGACGCGCGCATTCGCAGCTTCACGGCGATCCGCGAACGGCCGATCGGTCGCGCGGCGCTGGAGCATTTCCTCGATCGGCTGGCCCGCGAGCACGGCCCGGCGCTGCTCCGCGTGAAGGGGCTCGTGCGTATCGCCGGCGACGAGGAGCGTCCGCTGTTGGTGCAGGCGGCGCAGACGATCTTTCATCCGCCGGCCCGTCTGGAGTCCTGGCCGAGCGACGACCGCCGCTCGCGCCTTGTGCTCATCGTCCACGACATGAGCGAGGCCGCCGAGCAGGCGATCGGCGAGGCCTTTGCCGGCCTGCCGGCGATCGACCGCGCCGACGCAGAGACGCTCGCCGCCAATCCCCTCGCCATCTCCGGCTTCAGCGGCCGTTTCGGCTGAGCCCGTTCAATCGGCTCCGCCGGTCTCGATGGACCGGCGGGACCGGATCGTTGCCGCCGCTCAGAACGACCAGCCGAGGCTTCCCTTCAGCGCCTGCGCGCTGACGCCGTCGCCATACTGGCCGGCATAGGAGAGATCGAGCCGCGCCGCCTTTATAAGGCCGACGCCGACGCCGAGATCGAGCACCAGCGCATCCTTTGCGACGGGAAGGCCGGCGACCTCGAAGGCCGCGCTTCCGGCCGCGAACTGGTAGGTCGTGGTCGGCACGACGTCGTTGAAGGCGTGGCGCCAGCCGAGCATGCCCTTCACCCCGGCCTTGGCCGTGCCGAGGTCGAAGGCGGAGGAAGCGCGCAGCCCGAGCGTCGTGAAGCCGGTATCGGTCGTGCCGCTCCCCGCCGAAAGCGCCATCGGCCCGCCCTGCTCGGTGAAGCCGTCGGTGTCGAGGCTGACATAGGCAAGCCCGGCGAAGGGCTCGAACTCCGCCCGGCCGGCGGCGATGCCATAGCCGATCTCGCCGAAGAGCTGGCCCGTGGTGGCGTCATAGGAGGCCGAGGAACCGGCCGCCTCGGGGAAGATCACCGAACGCGCCGTCTCGACGCTGCTCCAGCCATAGGCGGCGCCGCCGCGCAGCCGCACCGGCCCCACCGCGCCGCCCGAATAGAGCGCGAGATGGACGGTGCTGGTGCTTCCCGAGCCGGCAGTGGCCTCGCTGTCGAAGGTGGTGCGGCTGTAGCCGCCGAGAAGGCCGAGACGCCAGGCCTGCTGCAACTCGGCATCGGCGCCGACGAGGAAGCCGCCGGTGTCGCTGTCGAGCCCGGCGGCGTTGCCGTCGCCGGAAATCGAGCCCCAGGCGCCGAAGCCCTGTGCCCAGACCGCGGCGTCGCCGATTCCGCCGCCGACGGGTGCCACGGTCGCACCCGAGCTTGCGGGGGATCCGTCGAGCGTGGTCAGCCGGCCGAAGACGGCGTCGCGGACGAGCGTGCCGTCATTGATCATCACCGTCTTCGCGGAGGCATTGATCTCGCCCGAGAGCGGACCGAGCACCGCCGAAGCCGCCTCCAGCGTCGGCAGCATCAGGAAGGCGTTCTGCACCTCGCCGGCGGACAGCGTATCCAGCGCGCGGCCGACCGAGGCCTCGTTGCGGGTCGCGGCGGCGTCGGCGAAGGAGCGGGACTGGACCAGCGTCAGCGTCGCTCCGGCGGGACCATAGGCGAGGTCGCCACCGAGGAAGGCGGACGGGCCCACGATCTCCGAGAAGCCGCCAGTGACGCCGGCCTCGGCGAGGAGGAGGTCGTATTGCGTGCCGAGCCGGAAATCGTTCGACAGCGCGATCATGTCGAGCCTGCCGTCGAGGAAGGCGGTGCCGCCGACCCGGATCTGGTCGCCCGATCCGCCGTCGAACTCGAATGCGTAGGTGCCGGCCGCCTCCTGGACATAGTCGCCGGCGACCGTCAGCGTGCCGATGGAATTGCCGGGTGCGATGGTGCCGCCGGCCCCGACCCAGGTCGAGCCGACCTGGCCGTTGCCGCTCAGCGTTCCGGAGCGCTCGACCACCACATCGCTCTCGATCGAGCCCTGTACGGCGAGCCCGCCCTCCTCGACGAAGGTGGTGCCGAGATAGCTGCTTGCGCCGGTCAGCGACAGCGTGCCCTCGCCGAGCTTCACCAGCCCGCCGGGACCGGAAATATCGTTGAAAAATGTTGAATCATATCCACGCGTGTCGAGAAATGCCGTCTCGACGAACATGCCGTAGCCCTGCACGGCGCGACCGGGATTGACCATGCCCCAACCGTAGATTGGGTCGACGCCGACCGGGCCGAGATCGGTCGCGGTTGTCAGGATGGTCTGCTGCAGGTCATGCGCGGTGAACCAGGGATAGACCTCCTTCACCAGCGCCGCGACGCCCGAGACGATGGGGGCTGCCATGGAGGTGCCATCGTAAAAGTCGTAGGGCTCGTTCGGATTGGACCGGACAGGAACGCTCGACCATCCATAGCCTGGCGCAGAGACGCACCAGCCCATCGCGACACCGCAGCGATTGGAGTAGTCGGCTATCGTTCCTTCCTCATCCAGCGCAGCCACGGCAAGCCAATTCCGCTCGAACTCCGGAAACAGATACGGCATGCCCGCCAGCACGCCGGCGTGCGGCTCCGAGGAATTGCCGGCCGAGAATACCATCAGCACATCGTGCTCGGTGACGTAGCGGAACGACTCGAGCGTCCGAGGAAACAACGTTTCGACAATGCCTGTCGTGAACGCGGTCACGTTGCAGCGTCGATCCGGTCCAGCCCTGCAATCGTCGTAACCGATCGAGTTGTTGATGATCGGTACCCCGACATCAGCGAGATGGTGCCACGCACCGGGTGCGAGATCGTCGTAGTCGTCTACCGTGTTGTCGAGCGTGGTGGGGACGAGAGTGGCTCCGAAGGCGACGCCATGCATGCCATAGCCGTCCCGGGCGGCGCCGATCATGCCGTTGACATGGGTTCCATGGGTCAGGGTGTCATGATCCTCGCCAGGCAGGATCGGTGCGTTCTTGTCGAAGTCCCAGCCATAGGCGATTCGGGCGCTGAGTTCGGGGTGTCCGGCATCGATGCCGCTATCGGCAACGCCAACCATCACACCCTTGCCGGTAATGCCCTGCGCATAGACAGAGGCGAGATCGAGCGGGTCCAGGAAACGGCCCGCGTAATATTCCGGTGTCCTGAAATCGGAAGCCGATTGCGCCTCGGCCGTTGCGATCGCTGCTAGAGGAGCGACGGCCACTGAAGCCGCCAGCCAGATGTGAGCCCCGTGCACTTTCCCAGCTCCGTTGCGGATCACGATCCGCTCCGGTCCCCCCAGACCGGCTGAAGTCGGCCCCCAAACCGACAAGATGTGCCGCGAACACGGTTCGCGGCGGCGAATCCCCGCAATGGTCAAAAACGCGGCGCCGGCTGTCAACTGTGGCTCGCAAGAAAGGAGCGGCAGCAAGCGCTGATTGATCCTGTCAGGAGGACGCCGTGGGAAGAGGTCGAGATCGCGGCACGTCGAGCGCGGCCGCCGGACCGCGGCGGTTCCACGAGCAGCCGGAGCGCCACTCGGCCCGCCACCCGGATTGGCGTCCCGGAAGGGATTCGAACCCCTGACCTACGGTTTAGGAAACCGTTGCTCTATCCTGCTGAGCTACCGGGACGCGGGCCGGTGCGTGCTTGCGGCGCGACTGTCTATCATGGTCGCGGCGGCTCGTGCACCCCTTTCCTCGCCCCCCGATCGCCGGTCCTGCGTGGCACGCAATGCCGCAGCGCGGCTGGCGCGGTTCAATTCGCGCCACGCGCATGCGAGACTTGGGTCATGCGCGTCACCGCCCTGCACCGCCACGTTCTCGGCCTTTGTGCCGGCCTCGGGCTTGCCGGAGCGATGGTACATGGCGCGGCTGCTGAAGACGCCTGCGCCGGCCAGGCGGCGGAGCAGGCCACCGTGGCCGCCGTCCTGGATGGTGCGACGCTGGCGCTCGATAGTGGCCGGATCGTACGGCTGGCGGGCATTCTCGCCCCCGAGCCGCCGCTCGGCCGCGACGCGGAGGAGTGGCCGATCGCGACGGCCGCGAGGACAGCGCTCGGAAGTCTGGCGCTCGGGCGCGCCGTCACCGTCGCCGCAACGCCCGCCGGCGCCGATCGCTATGGCCGCGGCGTCGCCCTTGTCGGTGTCGTAGATGGCCCGGCGTCGCTTTCCGAGGCGATGGTCGCGATCGGGCTCGCGCGGGCAATGCCGGCCGGAGAGGCGCCCTCCTGCCTCGCCGCGCTCTTCTCACGTGAACGCGAGGCGCGCGAAAAGCGGCTTGGCCTTTGGGCCGAACCGTATTACGCCATCCGCGCCGCGCGCGATCCCGCCCTTGCCGAACGCGAAGACGCCTACGATCTGGTGGAGGGACGAATCCTTTCCGTCGGTGAACGTGGGCCGACCGCCTATCTCGATTTCGGCCGCGATTGGCGCACCGACTTCACGGCGGTGGTCAGCGGCCCGGCGGGCGAGGCGCTCGCCGCGCGCGGCGTTCCGGTTTCCTCGCTCGAGGGCCGGCGCGTGCGGCTGCGCGGATGGATCGAGCAGAAGGACGGGCCGAGCCTCAGGATCACAGATCCCGGCCAGCTCGAGCTGTTGGACGACGGTGGTTGATGGCTGAGATCAGGGCTAAGGCGGGGGGATCGGCGAGGAGCAGGCGGACGCGTGGCATCGCGGCCGCGCTGGCGCCCGCGCTTCTGGCCGCGCTCGTGCTCGCCGGCTGCACGACCTCGTCGCTCGAAGGCACCTATGGCCCGACACCCACCGTGGCCGGCGCCGCCGCGCCGCCTCCGGTCGATCCCGAGCAGGCGCGCATCGGCGCGGAGCAGCACCCGCGCATCGTCGCCAGCTATGGCGGCGTCTATCACGACGACAAGCTGGAGCAGACGCTCGCCCGCATCGTCGGCCGGATCGTCGCCGCTTCCGACGACCCGTCGCAGTCCTACCGGATCACAATCCTGAACAGCCCCTCGGTCAACGCCTTCGCGCTGCCCGGTGGCTATCTCTATGTCACGCGCGGTCTGCTGGCGCTCGCCAACGACTCCTCGGAGGTCGCGGCCGTCATCGCGCATGAGATGGGCCATGTCACGGCGAACCACGCCATGCAGCGCCAGAACAAGGCGCAGACGGCGGTGCTGGTCAGTCGTGTCGTCAGCGACGTGCTGCAGGACGGCGAGGCCGGCAAGCTGGCGCTCGCCTCCAGCCAGAGGACGCTCGCCGCCTTCTCGCAGCAGCAGGAACTGGAAGCCGACGCCATCGGCGTGCGCACCATCGGCAAGGCTGGCTACGATCCCTTCGCCGCCGCCCGATTCCTGCAGCTGATGGGCCGCTACGCCGCCTACAAGTCGGCCGGCAGCGTGCAGGACAAGCGGCCCGATTTTCTCGCCAGCCATCCGGCGACGCCGCAGCGCGTCGAGTTCGCGATCCGCGCCGCGCGCGAGTTCGGCGCGCCCGGCATCGGCGAGGTCGACCGCGACCGCTATCTCGCCGGCATCAACGGCATCGTCTATGGCGACGATCCTTCGCAGGGCTTCGTGCGGGGCCGCACCTTCCTGCATCCGAGCCTCGGCGTCGCCTTCACGGTGCCGGACGGCTTCGTGCTCGACAATACGTCCGACGCGGTTCTGGCGACGGGACCCGACGGCACGGCGCTACGCTTCGACGGTGCCAACCTGCCGTCTGGCTCGTCGCTCGCCGCCTATCTCGATTCCGGTTGGGTGAACGGCCTCGACACGTCGTCGATCAAGACCTTCTCGATCAACGGTCTCGAGGCGGCCTCGGCGCGCGCCGAGGCCAAGGGCTGGGTGTTCCGCATCGCCGTGGTGCGGGCCGGCGACAACGCCACCTATCGCTTCATCTTCGCGAACGAGAGCGACACGCCCGGCCTGCAGCGTGCCGCGGAGGCGACGATCACCAGCTTCCGCCGCCTGACGCCGCAGGAAGCGGCCTCGCTGCAGCCCCTGCGCATCCGCATCGTCACGGTGGGCGCAGGCGACACCGTCGCCTCCCTCTCGGCTCGCATGCGCGGCGTCGACCGGCCGGAAGATCTTTTCCGCATCCTGAACGACCTCCCGCCGAGCGGCGCGCTGCCCGCCCCGGGCCAGAAGGTCAAGATCGTCGCGGACTGAGCGGGTCCCCTCAGGCGGTCCAGACCTCCGGCCGCCCGCCGCCCATGCCGGTCTCGGCGAGGAATTCCTCGATCACGGCCACCACCAGCGCATGATCCTCGGCCTGCGGCAGGCCGGAGACCGTCGCCGTGCCGACCATGCCGACGCCGGCGACGATGATCGGGAACGAGCCGCCATGGGCGCGGAACGTCGCGCGGTCGACCAGCGCGCCGTCGGCGAAATCGACGCCCTTGAGGCGCGCCTTCTGACCAACATAGAAGGACGAGTGGCCGAAGCGCTTCACCACCGCGACCTTGCCGGCCACCCAGAACTCGTTGTCGGCCGAGGTCCCCGCCAGCGCCGCGTAGAACAGGCGCTGGTCGCCGCGCGAGATGTCGACGACGATCGATTGCCGGTTGGCGCGTGCCCGCTCCAGGATCTTCTGGCCAAGCGCGATGGCGGTGTCGTTGTCGAAGCGGTCGAAGACGAGCCGCCGCTCCTGCTCGAGCAGAGTCTCGAGCAGAGTCGCATCGTCGGTCATGGCAGTCTCCTCCCGGCGGGGCTCAGTCGACCATCTCGAAGAGGATATCCTGCGCGCCCTTCCAGAGCGTCGCCTTGCCGAGCGGAACCAGATTCTCGAGCCCCTCGGTGATGGTCAGGAAATGGTTGCCGGCGAGCTGGCCGAGCTTGGAGGCGAAATGCACGCCGCCATAGGCGAGCAGGATCTCGGTCTCGCTGATGCCGCCGGGATAGAGGATGAACTGGCCCGGCGCCGGATAGGAGGTGTGGTTCTCGTAGGAGAGGCCGAGATCGAGGTCGCCGAGCGGAATCCAGCAGCCTTCGCCACTCCAGCGCACATGGATGATCTTCTCGCGATAGGGCAGCAGCTTCTTGAACACCGCGACGGTCTTCGGCGCAGCCTCTTCCTCGAAGCGGCCGAAGAAGGTGTAGGGACCGGCGGTGATCTTTACTCTGCTCATGGCGATGCTGACGTCCTCTGGCTGTGGCGCGGGCGGACCGGCACTCTTCGCCCTCCGCCTCCGGCGACGATCATTGGCGCGGCGGCGGGGTCGCGGTCAAGCCGTGAAAGGCTCAGGCGAAGATTGCCATGCGCAGTCCACGCCCGTCCCGCTCCGGCACCGGCGGGAAGCACTCCGCTTCGCCGCGCGCGATGCGCCGGGCGACCAGAGCCAGCACCGCCGCGTCGAGGAGATCGTCCAGCCCGGCGCCGCGCGGCGGGCGTTCGAGGAAGGCCGGCGGATAGCCATGCCGGACCAGAAGGGCGCGCCGCTCGTCGAGGCCCGGCGGGTGCGGAACGTTCTTTACCTTCTTCGGCAGGCTCATCGGCGCGCCGCCGTTCAGCTGGCGGAAGGCGAGCTCGGGGTGGCTCTCGAAGATCCGCCCCTCCAGATCGGGTGTCATCAGCGCATCCAGCGCGCGGATCTTCGGAAAGAGACCGAAGGCCTGACGCGAAACCTTGCGCGGCGGCTCCGACGTCGCGAGCGCCAAGCGACAGGCCTCGCCATAATCCCCGGACATGACGGCGGCGCGGGAGGGGATCGAGAAGACGGAGGACTGGCGGGGGCCGAGAACCGCGCGGGCATGGCGCTCCGGTCCGCGACCGCCGGCGCCGACACGCTCGGGCAGGCCGATCGGCATGTCGATGGCGATGACGGGCGGGGCGAGGGGGTGATGCAGGAACTCGACGAGATCGGACGTCACGGCGGCGATCGGCGCATCGGCCTCGGGCAGTAGAACGCCGATCCAGCCGGCGCGGCAGCCATCGATACCGCAGGCGGTTTCGCTCACGGGGCGAGGCCTGCTTCTTCGAGCAGAGCCACCTTCGCCTCCGGCGCGACGATGCTCGCCTGCATCGCGGCGATCGGCAGTTCGTCGGCGCCGAGACGGCGGGCGGCGCCGAGGAGGTCGACCAGCGTCGCGGTCGCGAGCCGGAGCGCCTCAGCGTCGCGGGCACCGGAGACCTGGCGGCCGAGCAGCAATGCGGCGAAGAGATCGCCCGTCCCGTTCGGTACCCGCCCGTCGACGAGAAGATGGCGCGCCGCCATGATCCCGTCTGCCGTCACCAGGAGCGTCTCCGTCTCGCCGCCGGCGCGCAGCGCCGAGGTCACGGCGACCTTTCCGGCCGGCAGGGCGCGGGCGGCGGCGATGATGGCGTCGCGTGTCGTGGGCGCCGAGCCGGCTAGATAGCCGAGTTCGGTGAGATTGGGCGTCAGGATGTCCGCGCGCGGGGCAAGATGATCGCGGATCGCCGCCGCCGTCGCCTCGGGCACATAGAGTGCGCCGTTGTCGCCCATGACCGGATCGCAGAGATAGATCATGTCGGGCCGGACGGCCCTGATCGCATCGACGAGGCGGGCGAGCGCGGGCGCCTGCGAGGCGGCGCCGAGATAGCCGGTCAGGACGCCGCCGATCTCGCCGAGCCAGGGCGCGCGGATCAGATCGTCGACGAGCGCCTCGAAGGCGGCGTCGTCGGGCACGATACGGCTTGCGCGGCCATGCCCCGGGTGCCAGGGCAGCGTCACCGTGTGCACCGTCCAGAGCGGGAAGCCGAGCCGCTCCAGCGCGAAGCCGGCCGCCCGTCCGCCGACGGCGCCGCGAACGACTTCGGAGGTTGCGACGAGCATCGCGGGCTTCTGTTCGGTCGGCATCGGCTGCTACCCTTGCTGGACGGCGCGGACCCTACTGCCAGACCCCTTGCTTGAACAGGGCCGCGCCTTTCCGAGAGGTGATGCCGTGCCGTCCAGCCGCCCGCGTCGTTCGGTGCTCTATGTTCCCGGCGTGAACGAACGGGCGCTGGCCAAGCTGCCGGGCCTTGCCGTCGATGTGGTGATCCTCGATCTCGAGGATTCCGTTGCCCCCCATATGAAGGCGGAAGCGCGAGACCGTGTCGCGGCGGTGTTGGGCGCGCCGCGTCGCGACAACGGTCCCGAGCTCGTGGTGCGGATCAATGCGCTGGCGGAGGGCGAAGGCGCGGCCGACCTCGCTGCCGTGCTGCCGGCGGCGCCGGACGGCGTCCTGCTGCCGAAGGTCGCGGTCCCCGACGATCTTGCTGCCGTCCGCGCGGTCGCCCTGGCGCAAGGCGTCGAGACGGGAACGACGCTGTGGGCCATGATCGAGACCGCTCGCTCCGTGGCCGATCCGCTGCCGATCGCCCTCGCGCAGGACGGCGTGCTGCCGCTCGCGGCGCTCGTGCTCGGCCTCAACGATCTTTCGCTCGCCCTCGGCACGCGGCTGGCGCCGGGGAGGGCGGCCTTCCTGCCGCTGATGATGGGTGTGCTCGCGGCGGCAAGGGCCGGCGGGCTCGACGTCATCGATGCCGTGCACAACGATATCGGCGATCTGGATGGGCTCGCCGCGGAATGCGCTTTTGCAGCCGATTGCGGCTTCGATGGAAAGTCGCTGATCCATCCCGCGCAGATCGAGATCGCCAACCGCGCCTTTGCGCCGTCCGATGCCGCGATCGCTGCGGCGGAGGCCATCGTGGATCTGTTCGACCGGCCGGAGAACCGGGATCGGGGCGTCGTCGCGCATGACGGGCGCATGGTCGAGCGGCTGCATGCGGAGGCGGCGGGCCGCCTTCTCGCGCGCGCGAGGACGATTGCGAGGCGCGCCGGCGAGACGGCTCGAGACATGTGATTACAGAAAATATTGGAAGCTTATGATAAGCGTCGCTATTTCATAAACAGACGATGCGAGAATGGTGAACAATCCCGCATCGCGGGAGCACTGCATTCCTAATCTCGCTCCGATATGACGCGCAATGATCGCGAAATCGGGCGTTCAGTAGAAGAAACGTGCATCATCACGCTTCAAGATGGGGGTGTCACACAATCGCGTGAGTTGCGGCTGCCACTGCCGGCCCCATATCAGCGTCACCGGCGACGAGCCGACGGGCTTCGAAAAGAACCCGACGAGCGCCGCCAGGAAGACAAACATACGGGACCAACATCATGCGTAAGTTCGCTATTGCCGCCGCTTCGATCGCCTTCCTCGCCTCGGGCGCAGCCGCGCTCGCCGCCGAGCAGATCGAAGGCCAGGTCGCCTCGGTCAATCCGGCTGCCGGCACGCTGACCCTGAAGTCGGGCCAGAGCTTCCAGTTCGCCAACGGCACCGTGCTCTACGGCCTCATGCCGGGCGACGCCGTCGGCGTCACCGCCAACGGTTCGCAGGGCATCGGCGCCTTCAACCCCCATCCGGCGGATCGTGACGGCGCGGATTTCAACTAATCCCCGCACCCGATCCACAAAAATCAACACATAAGGACATTCATCATGCGTAAGTTCGCCATCGCCGCCGCTTCGGTCGCCTTCCTCGCCACGGGCGCCTCTGCCTTCGCCGCCGAGCAGTATCAGGGCACCGTCGAGACGGTTAACCCCGCCGCCGGCACGCTGACCCTGAAGTCGGGCCAGAGCTTCCAGTTCGCCAACGGCACCGTGCTCTACGGGCTGCTTCCGGGCCAGGAAGTGGGCGTGACCGCCAACGGCACCCAGGGCATCGGCGCTTTCGATCCCCATCCGGCCCAGCGTGACGGCGACGTCAACTAAGTCGCCAGCCTCATTCCGACACACGAGAACTCAAGGATAATCATCATGCGCAAGTTTGCCATCGCTGCGGCTTCGGTCGCCTTCCTCGCCTCGGGCGCCGCTGCCTTCGCCGCCGAGCAGATCGAGGGTACCGTCGAGACGGTCAATCCGGCTGCCGGCACGCTGACCCTGAAGTCGGGCCAGAGCTTCCAGTTCGCCAACGGCACCGTCCTTTATGGCCTGCTTCCCGGCCAGGCAGTCGGCGTAACGGCCAACGGCGCGCAGGGCATCGGTGCCTTCGATCCGCATCCGGCCCAGCGCGACGGCGACGTCAACTAAGAACTGACTCCTCTCCGGTCAGTCCCAAAACGGCGCCCGGTCGAAAGACCGGACGCCGTTTCTGTTTGTGCCGGCGGTTCCGTCAGGCCCAGGGCCGAGCCTCGGAGACCGTCTCCTCGAAACGGGCGATCTGGGGCTGCTTCACCATGGTGAGGCCGATATCATCGAGCCCGTTCAGGAGCTTTTCCTTGCGCTCGGGATCGATCTCGAAGGTGACGACGCCACCGTCAGGGCCGCGGATCTCCTGCGCCGCCAGATCGACGGTGAGGCGGGCGTTCTCGCCCCGCTCGGCGTCGTCGAACAGCTTCTCGAGGTCTTCCTTCGAGACGCGGATGGGCAGGATGCCGTTGTTGAAGCAGTTGTTGTAGAAGATGTCGGCGAAGGACGTCGAGATCACGCAGCGGATGCCGTAGTCGAGCAGCGCCCAGGGGGCATGTTCGCGCGACGAGCCGCAGCCGAAATTGTCGCCGGCGACGATGATCGACGCATGGCGGTAAGCGGGCTTGTTCAGCACGAAGTCCGGATTCTCGCTGCCGTCATCCTTGTAGCGCATCTCGGCGAACAGGCCCTTGCCGAGGCCAGTGCGCTTGATCGTCTTCAGATAGTCCTTCGGGATGATCATGTCGGTGTCGATATTGATGAGATGCAGCGGCGCTGCGACACCGGTCAGCGTGGTGAACTTGTCCATCGGCGGTTCCTCGGTCTGTCCTGAGGTGTTCAAAAGGGTGATGCGCCCGTAAGGCGCGTCGGTCAATCTGCGGCTTCCTCGATCGCTTCCATGTCGTCGTCGGAGAGGCCGAAATGATGGCCGATCTCGTGCACGAGCACATGCGTGACGATGGCGCCGAGCGTCTCGTCATGTTCAGCCCAGTAGTCGAGGATCGGCCGGCGATAGAGCCAGACGCGGTTCGGCAGCGCGCCGGTGCCGGCGATCGCCTCGGCATGGGCGAGGCCGACGCCGTGGAAAAGGCCGAGCAGGTCGAACTCCGACTCGATGCCGAGATCATCGAGCACTTCCCGGGTCGGAAAATCGTCGACGCGAATCTCCACCGTTCCCACCAGCGTCCGGAACGCCTCCGGAAGCGAGGCCAGGGCCGCATGGCCGAGCGCGGCGAAATCGTCGAGCGACGGCGCCTTGGCCTCGGCGAGTTCACCATGCTGTGACGGCTCGGACCCGCTCATGCCTTCTCTCCGCCCATCTTCGGGCCATCCATCGCGGCCGTTGAACGGCGAATGAACGGGGCGATCAGCGCCGGTTCAGCCGGCTGATGCTCCTCTGGCCACCGGCCGATGCTCGTCAGCCTCGACATGCGAAAGGGACGGTCCATCATGTTCAAGCCTGCGCTACTCGCCCTTGGTGTCGCCACGACGCTCGCGATGGGTGTTCTGTCGCCGAGCGAAGCGTCGGCACAGCCCTATGGCGGCTGGGGCCCGCCCCCGCCGCCCCCGCCCGGATGGGGCCCTCCGCCGCCGGCCTGGGGTCCACCCCCGCCACCGCCGCCAGCCTGGGGGCCGCCGCCTCGGGCCTGGTATCCCCCGCCGCCCCGCTGCCGTCCCGTCTATCGCCAGGTCTGGGTCTACGGACCCTTCGGCGGCGGTTGGGAGTCGGTGAAGGTCGGGACGCGGTGCTATCCCCCGCGGCCCTACTGGTAGAGGCGAATGCCGGACCCGCCTCGCGGGCCCGGCGTTCCATCAATGCCAGTCGCGGATGTCGACGAAGTGGCCGGCGATCGCCGCTGCCGCCGCCATCTGCGGCGAGACGAGATGGGTCCGGCCCTTGAACCCCTGCCGGCCCTCGAAATTGCGGTTCGAGGTCGAGGCGCAGCGTTCGCCCGGCTTCAGGCGATCCTCGTTCATCGCGAGGCACATCGAGCAGCCCGGCTCGCGCCATTCGAAGCCGGCCGCCTTGAAGATGGCGTCGAGGCCCTCGGCTTCGGCCTGCTCCTTGACGAGACCGGAGCCCGGCACGACCATCGCGTTGACGCCCTCGCGCACCTTCTTGCCGCCGATCATGGAGGCCGCGGCGCGCAGGTCCTCGATGCGGCCATTGGTGCAGGAGCCGATGAAGACGCGGTCGATCGGGATGTCGACCATCCGCGTACCCGGCTTCAGGCCCATATAGTCGAGCGCGCGCCACTTGGAGGTGCGCTTGTTCTCGTCCGGGATCGCGTCGGGATCGGGCACGACGCCGGTGATGGCGATGACGTCCTCGGGCGAGGAACCCCAGGTGACGATCGGCGGCAGGTTGGCCGCGTCGAGCCGGATCTCCTTGTCGAACCGCGCACCCTCGTCGGAGACCAGCGTCTCCCAATAGGCGAGCGCCTGGTCCCAGGTGGCGCCGGTCGGCGCCTTCGGACGGCCCTTGATGTAGTCGAACGTCGTCGCGTCCGGGGCGATCAGGCCGGCGCGGGCGCCGCCCTCGATCGACATGTTGCAGACGGTCATCCGCCCTTCCATGGAGAGGGCGCGGATCGCCTCGCCGGCATATTCCATGACATGGCCGGTGCCGCCGGCCGTGCCGATCTCGCCGATGATGGCGAGGATGATGTCCTTGGCGGTCACGCCGGCGGGAGCCTTCCCGTCGACGGTGATGCGCATGTTCTTCGCCTTCTTCTGGATCAGCGTCTGCGTGGCGAGCACATGCTCGACCTCGGAGGTGCCGATGCCATGGGCGAGCGCGCCGAAGGCGCCATGCGTCGAGGTGTGGCTGTCGCCGCAGACGATCGTCATGCCGGGCAGCGTGAAGCCCTGCTCGGGGCCGACGATATGGACGATGCCCTGCCGATGGTCGCGCTCGGAATAGTATTCGACGCCGAAATCGGCGGCGTTCTCGGCGAGCGTCGCCACCTGCAGCGCCGATTCCGGATTGGCGATGCCGTGCGAGCGGTCGGTCGTCGGCACGTTGTGATCGACGACGGCGAGCGTCTTCTTCGGCTGGTGAACCTTGCGGCCCGCGATGCGCAGCCCTTCGAAGGCCTGCGGGCTCGTCACCTCATGAACGAGGTGTCGGTCGATATAGAGGATCGCGGTGCCGTCCGGCGTCTCCTCGACGACGTGGTCGTCCCAGA